>JBBQDB010000017.1:0-39460 GCA_038319245.1 Gemmatimonadales bacterium | reverse complement strand
ACCGGGCCAATGGTGCCGAGCAGGCACAACGCGCCGGCGCCGAGGAACGCCCGGCGAACGCCACGCAGTGGGCCAGCGGCGTCGAACCCCAGGCCACTCAGCACGAGTGCAATGCCGAGGAGCAGATCCCATGCGAGCAGCTCGGCCGCGTATGCCGGTGACGGCCAGACAAGGTTGCCCCGCCCGAGCTGCCGCTCGGCGGTCAGGCCCACGAAGTGGACCAGACTCGTGATGCCGGCAAAGAGGCTCGTGAACACCAAGGCCAGTAGACTCAGTGGTCGCCGCCCAGGCGGCGTGTCCGCGTGGATCGCCGCCATAAGGCCCACCAGCGGCAGCGCCGAGCACAGTGTGAGCACCTCCATGACGGCAAGGACCGGATCCCCGATGGGCCGCGTACTGCCGGCGCTCGCGATGCCGATCCCGAGTACTGCGAGGTAGGCTGCTCCCACCACCGCAACCATCCCCGCACACCAACGCGCGATTGTCTCAGCGGTCATAGCAGTTTGAGAGAGTAGCCAGCTTACGTATCATTCTGCAGCATACGCTCCCCACTGCTGCTCGAACAAATCTGTAAGTTGTTGCTCAATAGCGCGTTATCACTACACGTCAGCCATGCGCATCGGTCGTCTCACCCGAAGAATGCCGTGATAAACCAAAACCGTATGAGGGAACGCTCCGACGCGATACCGCGTCGGTCTTCCCTCGGTCTACACGGTCAATGCTGCTGATGCGCAACCCGCCAGACCCACCAGATCAACAGCGGCTGCAGCGGAAGCCGTAACGCCAGCACGGCGACGGCGGTCATGCTGGCGCCGTCCGACCGCGCCATCTCGAACATCTGCACGTTGGCCGGAAACACGGCTACTAACAGGGCGATCAAACCCCAACTCGCGATCGTACGCGTACGCGAAAACATCATACCGGCGGCACCCACGATCTCGGCCACACCGCTCCATATCACTGCGGCATGGGCGTCTGGCACCCACGTCGGCACGATCTTCTCGAATGCCGCCGGCGTGATGAAATGGAACGCGCCCGCAGTTAGAAACAGTCCAGCAATCGCGCGCACAGCCTTTGAGTGACGCACGCCGCGGCTACTTCACCGCTGGCGACGCGTAGCCCAACACGGCGAAGTAATGACACGCGCTGCCGCCCATCACGAACAGATGCCACACCGGATGCGACCAGCTTTTGCGCGCCAGATAAAACACGCATCCTCCGGTGTACAGCAACCCGCCGCTCAGCAGCAACAAGAGTCCGGCGCTCGGCACACTTTGCAATAGCGGTTTTGCCGCAATGATGATCACCCACCCCATGGCGATGTACATCGCGGTCGACGCGCGCTGAAATCGCGGACCGAATCGCAGTTTGAAGAGCACACCAAGGGCCGCCAGCGTCCACACGATGCCAAAGAGCGACCATCCCCACGCGCCACGCAGAACACCCAGCGTAAACGGCGTGTACGTCCCGGCAATGAGCAAATAAATTGCGGCGTGATCGACGACACGCAGTTTTTGCTTGAGCGTCGGATGGGGAATTGCGTGGTAGAGCGTCGACGCCGCATACAGCGCGATCAGCGTCGCTCCGAACACGCTGGCGCCAACGATCGCCAAGCGCTCACCACGCGCGGCGGCCGAAATCACCAGCACTGGAAAGCCGACTAAACTCGCTAAAAAGCCGACGCCATGCGTGGTGGCGTTCGCAATCTCTTCGCGCGATGAGGCTTGGCGATGTTCTCCCATACGAGAAATCTACTGCGCCAGAGCCACTAGCGTCGCCCGAGCTTGGTCCACGCGACGATCACACCGCAGCTGTTGTAGCCTGGCGTAATGAACTCCGACGGCGTGGTCTGCGCCGTGGAATACACCTCTAGGCCATACAAATCATCGGGCGCGTACATCCGGAACTCATCAAGCGACGATCGCCGACTGTCGAGAAAGAGGATCGGCGTACAGGTAACGCCACCGCGCACAATCTGCACGCTGGTATTGAAACCACTCTTTTGCACGACCACCGATGGAATGGTGCGCAGTGGCCCCGTAACATCCGATTGGCCCCGTAGCTGTGCGGCATCCAGATAGTGCCCGAGGCCAGTGCGCCGTCGCTCGTCAAAGGCGCGTCGTTGCACCGTGACCTCGCGATCGGCCAGCACGTCTACCTTGGCCAGTACGGTGGCCGGCGGTAAATCGAACACGACGTCGAGCGTTTGCCCCGGTCGCAAATCGATCTGCGAACTCAGTGGGCCATTCCCAAGTCGTAATACGCGCACGAGCTGCGTGCCGGCCGGAAGCTGCGATACCGCAAACCGTCCGCTCGCATCCGATCGCCCACTCGTGTCGGCACTGGGCAACGTGATCAGTGCGCCCGCGACCGGCTGTCCCTTGGCGTCGCGCACGATCCCACGCAGCGTCGCCGTGCCGCGCGCGCGACGGGACGTTTGTGCGATCGGCGCGCCCATTCGCCCCGACGACCGCACCGTCGTTTCAACCGGCGACACCCGCAACTCGTCGCTCACCAGAAAATCGCGACGACTGACACGTGACGCACCCAACTGCACCTCCGCATCGCCTGCCGCAAACGCGCCCGCTGACACCTCCACCGACAGCATCATGTCCGACGCGACACCGCAGGCGTAATAGTTGCCCGTGCTGTCGCTTCGCGCATTCAACACGGGCCTCGTCGACGTGATCTTCTTGCCATCGGTGCCAAGCGCCCACCAACTCACGTACACGCGCGCGCCCTCGAGTCGCTGCTCGTTCGCGGCGTTGATGATGCTGCCGTACACAATTCCGCTGTCACCGCGCGACGCAATCGTATTGGGACACAGCGAGCGCCACACCGTCGCGAAGGATGGCGTGTGCAGCAGCAATTCCACGGTCTGACCGGCCACCACATTCACGTCTCGACCAAGCGTGAAGAGGCCGAGCGAGTCCAGCGACGCGGTGGAGAACGTGACGGCGCGGCGACCGACAGCCACGCTGTCGACATCGAAACGTCCGCGTTCGTCGGTAACACCAATACGTGCCGACCCAGACACCAAGACCGTCGCGCCAACCAGTGGGCGATTCGCGAGACTGTCAAATACGACGCCGCGAATGCGACCGATTCCCTGCGCGTGGCCAACGGCGACGAACACCGTGCTGAGTAGCATGAATGCGCCGACTGTCGCGACACGCGCGCACCACTGCATCAGGGCGTTACCGCCGCAAGCAAGCGCTGCACAAAGCCGTCCACAGACCCGTTCTCGATCCATCGGACCACCGCGACAACGTCATTCACCGGATCCACATAAATGATGTTCGTACCGTTGCCGACGTGCACGAACGCCGCAGCGGGCGCGCTCGGCATGTATTTGCGATCGGTGTTGACGAACCAGTTCATGTAACCGTACGTCGGCTGTGCCTTGGTCGGCGTGAGTGACTGTGCAACCCACTTTTCCGACAAGAGGCGTTTGTCTTTCCACAGACCGCGACGCAACGTCAGCAGGCCGAAACGTGCCATATCATGTGCGTCGATGAATATGCCGCCACCCCAATGACCACCACCGCTCACCGATTGCACCACGCGACCATCCAAGACGATATACGAATTGTCGTAACCGTACCACCGCCAGGTGCTCGACGCTCCGATCGGATCCATGATCTGCTCACGCAACACTTCCGGCAGCGGCTTGCGCCATACATTCAGCGCGGCCAACGCGAGGGCATTGACCCGCACATCGTTGTACTCGTACGCGGACCCCGGCTCGACACGCGGACGCGTCAGCCATGTGCTCATCTTGGGATCAGGACGATCGGCCCATTCGGGCTTACCCCATAGCGTGCCTTCCCAATCGCTCACCTGCCGCAGCATGTCATCCCACGTGATGCGGCGATTGTGTGGCGTGTCGAACGGCTTGAGCCACCGCCCATCTGACGGCCGATCGGCACCAAGACCGGTCGTCGGCTGACCAGCCATCAGAATCGGCCCGATCGCCTTGGCCACCGTATCGAAGACACTCGCGATACGACCCTGATCCACCGCAACGCCGACAACAGTCGACAGCAAACTCTTGGTCACGCTGTGGGTCATTTCCACGGCGTCCGGATTTCCCCACTCGGCGACGATGTAGCCATGGCGCACGATCACACCGGTTGGATCGCCGCGCGGTGCGATCGGACCAATCGCGGCACCAAACGGCTCACGTCCAAACGTCTGGTAGTGATTGAGCTCGAGATCGCGTGGGTTTTTGCTCTCGGCGGCAATCGCAAACGCAATCGCGGCAGCGACCTTGGCCGAATCGAGCCCCACATCGGTGGCGCGTCGATGCTCCCAGCCACGAGCACCGGGCGCGGGATAGTACCGCGCTTGTGCTGACGCCGGTCGTGGCGCCGCAATGGCCAACAGCAGCAGGACTGCGAGACGACGACTCACAGAATCGGCCCCTTCTTTTTGATCGGCGTGATGACGCCCTGCACGTTACCCTGCTGCAGGAGCGCGTTAAACGCCGCGACGTCAACGGTCTCCACCTGCTCCACCTCACCGCGCAATGCACTCCATAACTTTTCCAGCTCCGCGAGCCGCTGCTTGACCGGCGTCGTCAGCATCGGATTCGCTTCGACCTGACCAAGCAGGAACCCGAACTGTCCGTTGATTCCGTTCGCGTAGTTGATGATGTCCTGGCCGTTGCCGGCCTTCGTCGTCATCCGCGGATCGAGTTTGCCGAGCTTGTCGCTTAGCGCTTTGCCCGTTTTGGCAATGGTGTCCGCGTTCACGGCGGTTTTCGCGCGTGTCGTGAAGCCGGACACTTGGCTCTTGAGATCACGCACGCGCAACACCGCGTCATGAATCTCGTTGATGCGATTCGAGAGCAACGTTGCGATCGAGTCTCGCTCTGCCACGACCGCACGCGGCACATCGATGCGCGGATCGGACAACACTTCGAGCGACGCCGTCTTCACGACGTTACCCGCAGTCAAGCGCACTTGATACATCCCCGGTGGTACGCGCGATCCGCCGTCGCTCGGCGCCTGAAACAGTAACACGCCCGGCAACTTCGTCGGCCCGGAGCGGCGCAAATTCCACGTCACGCTGTTGAGTCCCGCCTTAGGCATCAACTTGTCGTCGGACTCGCTCTTGGCTGCATAGCTGCGCAGCACGGTCCCTTTACTGTCCATCACGTCGATCTTGACCGTCGTCGCGCTGTCGGGCAGCGTCGCCAAGCGATAGTAGATCGTCGCGCCGTATGCGGGATTGCGACCCGCATTGCGCGTCGGTCCGGCGCTGCCGCCGGCAAGGACGGCCTTGCGTGGCGCATACAAATGCGCCGCCATCGTGGTGATCGAATCAGCACGCTGACGAATCACGGAGAGATCATCGAGAATCCAGAACGCGCGTCCTTCCGTGGCGGCGATCAGATCGCCGTGCTTGACCTTAAGATCGGTGACAGGCGTGACGGGGAAGCCGGCGTAGGGCAGCCACTTGGCGCCAGCATCGAACGACACGTACACACCAGTCTCTGTACCGGCGTACAACAACCCACGACGCTCGGGATCTTCGCGCACCACGCGTACGGGCTCGTTCTCACGCAATCCATTCACCAGGCGCGTCCACGTCTTACCATAGTCGGTGCTGCGAAACGCATGCGCCGTTGGATCGCCGACGCGATCTTTGCGAAACGCGACATAGACGGTCGCCGCATCGAACGGCGACACTTCGATCTCGTTCACCAAGCCGTCACCCCACGCGGGCGCCGTGACATTGCTCCACGTCTTGCCGCCGTCGCGCGTCAATTGAACCAGTCCGTCATCGGTGCCCACATACACCGTGTTCGCATCATGCGGACTTTCGGTGATGACAACAATCGTGGCGTACACCTCGCCACCGGCGCCTTCGTTCGTGATCGGCGTACCGCCCCACCCTTGGCGCGACTTGTCGTTCCGCGTGAGATCGGGCGAGATCGGCATCCAGTTCATACCGCGATCGGTCGTCTTGAACAGCACGTTGCCGCCATGATACACCACCTTTTCGTCGTGCTGCGAGACCACCACCGGCGCGGTCCAGTTGTAGCGATAGCGGGTCTTATCCGTCGGTTCGGTGAGGTTCATCTCGGGCCACGGCATGATCGCACGCGTGATCATCGTCGTCATGTCGAGCTCTTCGAGAATGCCCTGATAGCAACCGCCGTACACAAACCGCGAATTCTTGGCGTTCACTCCCATGTTCGCGCTTTCGCAGCCGGGCCCGGGATGCCAATCGCGCACATCGATGCTGCCACCTTCCGTACGACTCGCGATGATCACCGAACTGTTGTCCTGTTGACCGCCGTACAGCTTGTACGGAAACGCATCATCCACCGCGACATGATAAAACTGCGCCGTCGGCTGATTGTCCTGCGAGCTCCAACTCTTACCGCCATCGAGTGAAATCGCCGCGCCACCATCGTTCGCGTTGATCAGGTAGCGACTGTCCGTCGGATTGATCCACAGCTGATGATTGTCGCCATGCTGCGACTGCACGGTTTGAAACGTCCGACCACCATCGATCGAGCGCATCACCGGCGCGTTCATGATCCACACGACGTCGGCATTTTTCGGATCGGCGGTGACGTTCATGTAGTACCAGCTCCGCGTCTGGATCAGGCGATCGCCAGTCATCAAGCGCCACGTCTTACCCGCGTCGTCGCTGCGAAAGAGTCCACCGTTTTCCGCTTCGACGATCGCGTACACACGATCGGGATTCGCCGGCGACACCGCCACACCGATCTTGCCCATCAGCTTGGGCAGCCCTTCGCTCAGTCGCGTCCACGTCTCACCGCCGTCGATCGATTTCCAGATCCCGCTGCCGGCGCCACCGCTCCGCACCACCCACGGCTGCCGCTGGTGATCCCAGAACGCCGCGTACAGAATGCGCGGATTCGTCGCGTCCATCGACAAGTCCACTGCGCCGCTCGTCGCGTTCTCGCCCTTGAGCAGCAACGTCCACGTCTTGCCGCCATCCATCGTGCGATAAATCCCGCGCTCCGCGGTGCCCTTCCAGCGATCACCCTGCGCTGCGACATACACGACATCCGGATTGTTCGGATGAATGCGCACCTGCGAGATCTGCTTGGTGGCCGCCAGCCCGATGTGCGTCCACGTGCGCCCCTGATCGGTACTCCGATACATGCCGTCGCCGTACGTGCTCGACTGACCGCGCACCGCATGCTCACCCATCCCGACATAAATCACATTCGGATCGGACGGCGCCACCGCGATCGCACCAACAGAACTGGTCTTGAAGAAACCGTCCGAAATATTGCGCCAGTCGATGCCGGCGTCGTCGGTGCGCCACAAACCACCACCGGTGTAGCCGACGAAATACGTCATCGGCATCGACGGAATGCCGGCGACCGCATCGGCGCGCCCACCGCGCCACGGCCCGACGTTACGCCACGGCTTGGCGGCAAAGGTGGCGGAGTCCTGCGCACCAAGCGCAGCGAACGGCAGTCCGGCGGCGGCCAGCAGGCAACCACTGAGCAGAGAGAGCGAAGATCGACGCATGCGTTGTCACTGTTGGAGGTGCACAGAAGTTAGCGCCAACTGCCGATACTCCGCTGCATGCCGCAACGTCGCCGAGCCTCGGATGTCACCGCCATGCGACTCGGGCGCGCCACGCTGGTCTACCTGACCGTGATGATGGGGATCATCACGCTCGCGCCCTTCCGCTTCGCGGCGACGCCAGTCCACGGGTTAACGTCGATCTGGACCTGGTCCGACCTGGTCATGAACGTGGTCATGTTCCTCCCCTTCGGCTTCGTCTACCAGCTCACCCGCCCGGCTGGATCGCCCGCGAGCGCGCAGCGCGTGTTGCTCTACGGCGCCCTGCTCAGCGGCTGCGTCGAAACGGCACAGCTCTTCGAAGCGACCCGCTATTCCTCGCTCATCGACGTAACCACCAACGCGCTGGGCGCGGCACTCGGCGCGCTCGTTTACGGGTGGATCGTACGCGGCATCGAAGGCGAAAACGCCGTACGTACGCTCGCGCTCGAGCTGCCGCTGATGGCGCTCGTCTACCTGCTCGTACCGCTCATGTGGCTGATCGGGTTGGCCAGCGGCGGCGACTCGCGAAGCTGGCTTGTGCTACCCATTGCCGCCTTTGCTGGCGGCATTATCGGGACGGTGCACGCAGCATATCTGCAACCGTCACGCGGCATCGCGCGCAGCTGGCTGCTGCCGCTCGCGCTGCTGTGGTTTGTCGTCGCCCTGCTTCCAGGCACCATTCGCGATATCACCGTGCTGGCGACCGGCGCCGTACTCACGGTCAGCACGGCATGGCTCCGCAGCGTTGCCACCGCGCGCTTTCGCGACGGCTTCGGCAATCGTCGCTTTGAACTGCCGACGCTCCGCCTCGTGATGCCACTCTTTGCGGCGTACCTGGCCCTCTCGTCGCTCTGGCCACTCGACGAAGCCACGGCGACCTGGCGAGGTGCAATCTCGCTCTATCCCGCCGACATCGAACTGAGCGAACGCGCGATTTACCTGATGCTTGAACACATCGCGGCGTTTACGCTGGTCGGCTACATCGTGGCCGAATTTTATGGACGCGATCTGGCCCGCTATCGCCAAGTCGCACCGCGTGTCGTCGCGTGGGGTGGCGGCATTTCATTGCTCCTCGAAACGACAAGAGGCTGGCACCCGTCGTACGGGGCCAGCCTCCTGATGCTTCTCCTAACCGTCGCTGCTTGCGCGATCGGCGGTTGGCTCTATCAACTGCAGCGCGAACATGTCAAAGCGATGTTGGGTCGCCGAACGCGCTCAGCTCCGGTCGCGACGTACCAGCACACGGCGACCCTTGATCGTCGTCGTGCGTAGCGCCGTGATGATATCCTCGGCGATCTCCTCAGGTACTTCGACCGTCGAGAAGCCGTCGGCGATCTGAATCGCGCCAATCACGCCGGCGTCGATGCCAACTTCGTTGGCAATCGCACCGACCAGATCGCCTGGCCGCATCTTGGCCTTCCGACCCGCGCCAACCCATAACTTCGCCACGGCCCACTCGGGCTGCGCCTTGGCCTTGGGTCCAGCAGAGCGCTCACGCGTCCGCGCACCTTCACGCGGCGGTCCTTCACGACGCGGACGCTCGCCGCGCTCGGGTCGATCGTCGCTACGCGGACGCTCCGACTTGGGGGCAACGGCCGGAATGTCCGCCTCGTCGCCGATCTCACGAGCTTCCAGCAGCTTCACCGCGGCGGCAGCGACGTCCATCACGTCGAACTCTTCCGCCAACGATTCCACAATCCCGCGGTATTGATCGAGCTCGCCGTCGAGAATTGCTTCCCGCAACGTAGCCCGCGCCAACTCAATACGCTTCGACTTAAGATCGGCCACGGTCGGCACGGTCGCAATCTCGATACGCTGATTGGTCATCCGCTCGATATTGCGGAGCAACCGATGCTCACGCGGCTCGGCCAGCGTGATCGCCACGCCTTCGCGCCCTGCACGACCGGTCCGACCGATGCGATGCACGTAGGCTTCGGCATCAGCGGGCACATCGAAGTTGACGACATGCGACACATGCTTCACGTCGAGGCCACGTGCGGCGACGTCGGTCGCTATAAGAAGATCGGTCTTCTTGGCGCGGAACTTCTGCATCACGCGATCGCGCTGATCCTGACTGAGTCCACCATGCAACGCGTCGGCGCGCATACCACGCGCGGCCAACGTCTCGGAGAGCTCGTCCACCTCGGTGCGCGTGCGGCAAAATACGATCGCCGACGTCGGATGCTCGAGATCGAGCACGCGGGCGAGCGCCGCCATCTTGTGCGCGCGCGGCACCATGTACGCGACCTGACGCACGCGTGCCGCTTCGCCGACGGGTACGACTTCGCGATCAATCGTGACGGTAACGGGATCGCGCAGCTGGCGGCGCGCAATCGATTGAATGCGGGACGGCAACGTCGCTGAAAAGAGCGCCGTCTGCCGAGTTTTGGGCGTCGCTTCGAGGATCGCTTCAAGATCTTCCGCGAACCCCATGTCCAACATTTCGTCCGCTTCGTCGAGCACGACGGTCTTGACCGACTGCAACTGCAGCGTGCCACGACGGATGTGATCGAGCGCGCGTCCCGGTGTGGCAATTACGACATCGACCCCGCGCTTGAGCGCACGGATCTGCGTGTCCATCGACGCGCCGCCATACACGGGCAGCGCTTGCACCCCGAGCGGCTTGCCGTAGCGATGCACCGCTTCGGCCACCTGCATCGCCAACTCGCGCGTCGGCACCAGAATCAGTGCGGCGGTCCGCTCGCGAGGTACCGCGTTCGGCGTCAAGCGGCTAAGCAGCGGCAACGCGAACGCGGCGGTCTTGCCGGTGCCGGTTGCAGCCTGCGCCAATACGTCGCGACCCGCGAGCAACGGCGGAATGGCCGCGCGTTGTACTGGCGTCGGCTCTTCGTAGCCAAGCGACGCGAGCGCACCGACGACACGTTCATCGAGTCCGAGTGCGGAAAATCCGCCGTCAGTCGACTGCATGGGGTCGCTCACGTGACTTGCAGCAATTCGTCCATAAGCGTGAAGACTGCCGCACGGGACGTGGGATTCTTCATCGCGCCGAAGCCGATCGCCAAGCGATCATCGCCTTCGAGCACTTCACGCGAACAGGCGTTAATCGCCTCGCGTGCTGTTTGGAGCTTGTCTTCGGGCAACACCGACGACGCGCGGGGCAACAACTCGATCTTGGGGCCGTTCCCACGCATGGGGCGGGCAGCCCAGAAGACCATGTTCGAACCAATGCGCTGGAAGCTGACAACCCCCTTCGCAGATTCATCATCACGGAATCGCAGCAGCTCCGGTCGGGCGAGGCTCCACGCGATCATGGCGTCGAGCACTTCGGTGTAACGGGGCCGATCGGATCCTGCAGTATCCCGGTTCATCGCGGTGATGAACGCGTCACGGGCAGTAGGCAGCGTACGGGTCATGAACTCCTCCTTTAGAACTGAAATATAGCCGGTTCCGGTCTCCCTCGGACCCGAACGAACACCGGGGATCCACAACGACCCCGCGTATCTTTCCGCGCATGACCAGCGAACCCCCTCCGCTCCCCTTCGAAATTCGCCGATCTCCCATCCAGGGACTCGGCGGCTACGCGACCCAATCCATTCCCGCCGGCGTCCGCCTCATTGAGTACGCGGGCGAGCGCTTATCCCCGGCCCAGGCGGAAGCGCGCTACCCGGATCACCTCGGCGAACGACATCACACGTTCCTGTTCGCCATCGATGACCAAGCGGTCGTGGACGCGGCGGTCGATGGAAATGACGCACGTTTCCTCAACCACTCCTGCGCGCCGAACTGCGATGCAGTCATCGATGACGGCCGCATCTGGATCGAGACGATTCAGGATATCGAACCTGGCGAGGAGCTGGTGTATGACTACGCGTACGTACTCGTCGAGCGACACACACCGGCGGCCAAAAAGCGATTCCCGTGCTCGTGCGGCGCGATTACCTGTCGAGGAACCATCCTCGCCAAAAAGCGCTGAAGGCTGGATCGCGCGGTGCTCCACGCGCTGCGCACCGCCGTTGATACATCGTCGTGTTGTCGCACCATCAACATTCGCGAGTGCGCCGCGTAGTATTACGGAGACGGCGGCGATCGCCTGAACGTCGGTCAACCTGTTGGAGGTGCTATGCGGAAGTTGGTCATGGCGGTGTCGCTTTTCGCGGTCAGTGCAGTGGCAGGCAACATGGTCGGCGCACAGCCGGCGCGCCCCAAGCCCAATCCGTTTCTACAGGACTCGATTCGCGTCGCGACGATTGCTGAAATCATGACGAGTATCGCGGGCCACGAGGATGAGCCGGCAAGCAAGGTGTTCAAAAACGTGCTGTTGCACAAAGACATGCCCGCGAAAGATCTCCTCAAGAAGATGGACGAGGAGTACGGGCGCGGCTTGGGCGCGGTGTGCACGAGTTGCCACGTCGCCAAGGAATGGGACAAGGACACCAAGAAGAACAAGAACATCACGCGCGAAATGGAAAAGATGACGCGCTCGATCAACGAGGCGTCGCTCGCCAAGGTCAAAGATCTTGATGACGATTTTCCGAAGGCGACCTGCGTGATGTGCCATCGCGGGACGGCTCACATGCCAAATACGATGCCCAAGCCGACGCGTGAAACCGTCGCGCCGGAACCGCGCGGGAAGCCTGGCTTTTAGTTCGACGCAATCCGGGTGATGGCGCTGGCCATCACCCGGTCGCTTTGGATATCGGTGCCGAGCACGAACGTCGCTGTGCCGACATCCACGAACCCGCACTTTTCATAAAACCGAATCGCCCGCGCATTCTGGTCAAAGACGCCGAGCCAGACGGTCGTGGCCCCCGCCGCAGTCGCGCGTGCGATGCATTCCGCCATCAGGCGATGCGCGACGCCGCGTCCGTGCCACGCGCCATGTACATAAAAGCGCTGAATTTCAAGCGGCGACGTGCTGATCACTTGCGCGTGCTGCGAGCCGATGCGCAATCGCGCGATGCCAGCAATCGCGCCGTCGATTTCAAGCAAGAGATACGGGCCGAGTGGATCGGCGATCTCACGCTCCTGCTGGTCGACGGAATACATCTGCGCGAGATACATCACCATATCGCTCACGGTGGTGTACGCGCCGAACGTGGCGCCAAATTCGCGAGACAAAAACGCGCTCACGGGCGCAGCGTCTGCGTGTTCGGCAACGCGAATGTTGTACATGAGCGGCGCAATATTCGTCATCGTCGCTCGCTCAGAGAACGTTCACTATGATCATACGCACGGCGTTGTTGCCGTAGCCCAATCGATTCCACTCGATCGTATCCGGCTGCGTGGCGCCGCTCGCATCGGTGGCGCGCGATCGCAGCGTGAGCCGTCCGCTCTTGGTCGGACGAACCACGCACTCCCACGGTGTCCAGGCATGCGGCCCGTCCGGCGTGCCTAACGTTGCGTCGATGCAGTCGTTGCCTCCGCCTGGCATGAGCTGCACCCGCGTGATCGCGCCGTGACCCGACCATGCCCAGCCGCGCACCAGCAGTTCGCGGCCGCACGAGTCATCGGACGTGGGCGCGGTGATAATCGACTTGACGCGCATCTGTGTCACTGGCTCGATGCGTCCATCGATGTCGAACACGTAGCGCTGCTGCTGAAAGTATCCGTGAAAGGGGGACCGTACCGCGTCGATGGCCGTCACCCATTTGACGCTGGCCATGCCGTACCATCCGGGTACGACGAGTCTCACTGGCGCGCCGTGCATCGGCGTAAGTGGGGCGCCGTTCATGCGTAACGCCAAGAGCGCACCCGACGCCACTACATCGTCTATTGAAATCGACCGCGCGTATCGCACCGATCCTTCGGCGTCATCACGCACTCCACTGTCTGCCGCAGAGACGACCAACTCCACGGCGTCTTGTGCGACTTGCGCTCGATCAAGCAGGGTCCGGAGTCGCACACCACTCCAGGTCGCCGTGCTCACGGCGCCGCTGCGCCACGGTTCACCCATCGGTAACGGACGCATCGCCAAACGATCGTTGCCGGCGCATTCCATCGTCACACCGATCGTGTCCTGTGGCATCGCCGCCAACTCGGCCATATCGATATTGAACGAATGTCCGACGGCGCCGCCGAACGCGATCGAATGGCGATCGTCAAGTTCCGGCACAGCGAAGTTCGTGCGTACGTACACGTGTTCGGCGAGTGTCACCGCGCTCGCAATCGCCCGCTCAGGTGTTTCGGCGTTGAACGGGTCGTGGCTGATGACGTCGAGATCGGGGAGCGACGACGTCGGGAGTTGTTGTGGCATCCGAGAGATGAGAGTGCTAGGACACGCGTGCAGGGCGCGCTAAGGCGGCCAGAAGATCGTCCCAGGGGTTGGCACTGCGCATTCTCATGCAAGCGAGACGCGCGCCAAATCGCTGGTCGTCCTTAAAGGCGAGAACGGGAAGTGTGTTCTGGATTACCTCGCCATCGGAAGAATGAATTGATCGAATGCCTGGCGATGCTCATGGTGACGGTTTCCGTCGTGGCCGACGCCCCTTTGCGCGTCGTGCGACACCCACGGCGCGCTCCGACCATTCGCGCAACGTATCGTGATCCTCAATGAGTTCCGCAGAGACTTCGTAGTACTGCATCGCGTCGCCACCTTCGCCAAAGGGGCGGAACGGTCCCATGCCGATCGATTCAAAGTCGCCGCGCGTCTCGTCGTCCACTTTGAAGTAGAGCGTGTCGTTGTCCAGCAGCGCGAAAAAGAAGTCGCTGCTGTATACGCCGACGCCGCCGAACATGCGGCGACTGCGCACCGCCGGAAGCACGCGCGCGAGCTGCTCGAGAATGAACGTGCGGTAGCTATCGGTGACGGCCATGGGGCGTTGTGTCGACCGTGCGTCACGCAGGCTGCAACGGCCACTGCTCGACCGTGCCGCTCAGTGTCGCGCCGTTGTGCACCAGATAGACGGTGCCATCGCTCATCGACAGATCGAACGTCATGCGACGATCGAGACGCGCAACCACGGCGTCGATGAGTTCGTGATCGACTGCGTACAGCTCAATCGCGTCCGCTTTGAAAATCTTCTCGCCGGCGACCTGACGCTGCAGCTGCGCAGGATCCTTGTGCGTGTAAATCACCACACGCGGTGACGCTTTGCTTGCCTTGTGCAAACGGGCCGCATCCGGTGCTCCGATTTCGATCCACACCTTGAGCGCACCCGTCAGATCACGCACGGCGAGCGACGGTTCGTCCGGGTCCGAGAGGCCACGCGAAAATGCGATCCCTTCGGCGTACTCAAGGCAGTACGCCAAGACCCGCGTGACGAAATACTCCGCCGACTCCGACGGGTGCATCGGCACGCGCAGCTGCAGCGTTTCGTACACGTTGCGGTCCACATGCGCGAGTTGAATCGCGAAGACGTACATCGTCGAGGTGAGCGCCACTCAACGCCCCTCGACGATGGTCAGGCACGGTCGCATCACTTGACGTACGTCAGCCATCCGAACGTATCCTCGGCGCGTCCGTGCACGATATCGAGAAAGGCCTTCTGCACGGCGAGCGTGATGGGACCCGGCTTGCCTTTGCCAATACGGATGCGATCGATGCTCCGTACTGGCGTCAGTTCGACGGCCGTACCGGTGAAGAACACTTCGTCTGCCGTGTAGAGCATTTCGCGCGGAATTGCTTGCTCGCGAAACGGGATCCCTTCACGGGCGGCAATCGCGATGATACTGAGGCGCGTGATGCCGCTGAGCAACGTGCCATCGAGCGGCGTCGTGATGAGCGTACCATCCTGCACCAGGAACACATTCTGCCCCGCGCCTTCACTCACCATACCGCCCGGTCCAAGCGCGATTCCTTCGGCGTAGCCATTCGCCATCGCTTCGGTCTTGATGAGCTGCCCGCTGAGATAGTTGCCCGCGATCTTCGCCAGCGACGGCACCGTGTTGGGCGCCATGCGATGCCAACTCGACACGCACGCATCGACGCCTGCCGCCAACGCATCGGCGCCCAAGTACGCGCCCCACGGCCACACCGGCACGTACACCTCGATCGGGCTATCGAACGGCGCCATGCCCATCGCGCCAAGCCCGCGCACCACCATCGGACGGATGTAGCAGAACGGAATCTCGTTCTTCACCACAGTCGCACGACATGCGTCCACAAGCTCTTCGAGCGTATATGGAATTTCCGTACGATAGATGTGACACGAGTGAATCAGTCGCTGCAGATGTTCGCGCACCCGAAAAATTGCGCTGCCTTTGGGCGTGCTGTAGCAGCGAATGCCTTCGAATGCGGCAGAGCCAAATTGTACGGCGTGGCTCAGGATGTGAACGTTTGCATCGGCCCACGGAATGAATGAACCGTTTTTCCAGATGAACTGCGTTTCCGGGATAGCCATCGTCTCAGGAGTGGAGTCGTTGTATGAAGCAGCGGTGCGCGAGTTTCTGACCTGCGTGTCTACAGCAACGTGCCGACTTCACCGCCGTCGACACACATCGCCTGCCCGGTGACAAAGCCTGCCCGATCGGATGCAAGAAACGCAATCATCGCCGCGAGTTCATCGGGACGACCGAGTCGTTTGACCGGAATGCCGGCGCGCCATCCGTCATAGATCGCGTCTTGCGATGCGCCCGTGCGCGCCGTCGTGGCTGCGGCCAAATCGCCCAGACGTTCCGTGTCCGTCATGCCCGGCATCACCGAATTCACCGTCACGCCATCAACGCCGACATCGGTCGCCAGCGTACGTAGATATCCCGTGACGGCCGCACGTAAACTGTTGCTCAACACGAGCGCATTCACCGGAAACTTGACGGCTTTCGATGTGATGGCGACGACTCGTCCCCATTTGCGCTCACGCATGCCGGGCACGAAGGCACGCGTCAATTCCACCACGCTGCGCAGCAGCAGATTCGTCGCTTGCTCCCAAGCCGGCCATGCGTGCTCCATCGGCGCGCCGGTCGGCGGTCCGCCGGTGTTCGTGACGAGAATATCCACTCGGCCATAGCGCGCCATCACCCCGTCTACGACTGCGGTGATCCCGTCCATCGTGCTCAGGTCAGCGACGATCGACAGCACCGGCGCACCCAGCGCCTCGAGTTTGGCAGCAGCGGCGGCCAACAGCGTCGCGTCTCGCGAGCAGATCGCGAGCTGCGCGCCTTCATGTGCGAGCTCGACGGCCGTAGCGTATGCGATGCCTTTACTCGCGCCGCAGACTAACGCGACTTTGCCGCGAATACCGAAATCCATGGCTACTTGCTCCCGCGCAGATACGCGTCGTCGCCATCGATCCAGTCCTGACGCGGCGGGTTAAACACGTCGAGATCAAGCGTGTCTTCCAGCGCTTCCGCCCGGTGACGCAACCCGCCAGGAATCACCAATACGTCGCCCGCGCGCACGTCGGTATACACCTCGCCCGGCGCATCAGCATGCTCACCCAGCCAGAAGCGCAGCGCACCCGACAGGATATACGTGAATTGCTCGTTGTGATGGTCGTGTGCAGGGACGATGGCGCCAGTCTTGAGATACACCTGGCCGATCATCATACGCTCGGACCAGATGAGGCGACGGCTGATCAGCGGATTCATTTCTTCCAACCGGACGGCGTCCCAGCTGTATTTCTGTGCGTCGGACATGATGGCGGTATCTGAGGCGGGAGAGAGACGACGAGCGATGCTTGATGCGATGCTGGACGTGATGCGTGATGCGTGATGCGACGGTGACTAGCGCGCGCCACCTTCGACGTAGACGGCCTGCTGCAGATACTTCCGGTCGCGAATCTCCTGCAAGAGAAACATCGCCAGCGTCGCGCGACTCATCTTGCTGCGCAGCCCGACCGACAGATTCGTCGCGGCGCGCACGCCGGTCAGTTCGTCGCTGTCCGTCAGCCGCGGCGGCTTGACGATGGTCCAGTCCAGCGTACTCGCGCGGACCACCTTCTCCTGCGCCGTGCGGTCGTCTGCGTGCTCATCGTCGCTGAGGCGTCGGATGGCAAACTCCAACGTGCGCATCGGAATGGACACGTTGCGGGGTTTCTCGCCGATCAGTGCGCCGGTCAGGCAGATCAGACGACGCTGTCCTTGCGCGACCATGCCGTCGATGATGGCTTTCGTCGCCTTCGCGGTGAAGACATGGCGGGCCTTCGGGCGTGGACCGAACAGAATCACCACGGCCTCGGCACCGCGCAGCACTTCGCGCACCGCGGTCGGATCCGTCAACGCGCCTACCACGACGGTGGACAGCGGTGGAGCTTCATCCTCCGGCGCAGAGCGATAGTGCAGGCGTAACGAGACTCCAGCTGCGCTGGCCGCTGCAATGAAGGCGCGACCGGATCGCCCGCTGGCGCCGAAAACCGAAATGATCATGGTCGAGACGAGAGCGAAGACACGGCGGCGGTGGCTACAGAACGACGGGTCAACTGGAAACAGGCAGGATTGTCACCCACGCAACTTGCACCGTGGCCCCCAAAGGCGGGAGCGCCCAGCGCGTCTCCAGCATTACTTCTTCTGCCAAGATCCGCACGAAAGTCGCTCGGTCTCGCCAGTCCTGTAGTCCCTCCCACGTTCACTCTGGAGCCGTTCGTCGTGTCCTCACAGCACGTCCCGTCTGATATCGCGATCGCGCAAGCCGCGCGGATGCGTCCCATTGTCGACATTGCCGCCGATCTGGGGCTGGCCGCTGACGACATCGACCAGTACGGACGCTACAAGGCCAAGCTGCCACTCGCGCTCGCGTCCCAGCCGGTAAAGGGACGACTGGTGCTCGTTACGGCGATCAGTCCGACGCCCGCGGGCGAAGGCAAGAGCACGGTCAGCGTCGGCCTGACGCAGGCGCTGCGGCGTATCGGTACGGACGCGATCCTGTGCATGCGCGAGCCGAGTCTGGGGCCGGTGTTCGGGGTGAAGGGCGGCGCGGCAGGGGGTGGTTATTCGCAGGTGTTGCCGATGGACGATATCAACTTGCATTTCACCGGCGACTTTCACGCGATTGCGAGCGCCCACGCGTTGCTCTCGGCGATGCTCGACAACCATCTCTATCATGGCAACGCGCTTGGCCTCGATTCCAAGCGGATCACGTGGCCGCGCACGATCGACATGAATGATCGTGTCCTGCGAAGCGCGATCATCGGGGTAGGAACGGGCAACGGCGCCGTGCGCGAGGAGCGCTGGGTCATCATTCCGGCGAGCGAAGTGATGGCGATTCTCGCGCTCGCGAGCGACGCCGCCGACCTCGAAGCGCGATTGGGAAATATTCTGGTCGGCGCGACGACGGGCGCGAACAAGACGCCCGTGCGCGCGCGCGATCTCAAAGCCACGGGCGCGATGTCACTGCTGCTCAAGGATGCGTTGCGCCCCAATCTCGTGCAGACGCTCGAAGGCGGACCAGCGCTCATTCACTGCGGCCCATTCGGCAATATCGCACACGGCTGCAACAGCCTCGTGGCGACGCGGACGGCGCTGGCTTTGGGTGACGTAGTCGTGACGGAAGCGGGTTTCGGTTCCGATCTGGGTGCGGAGAAGTTCTTCGATATCAAATGCCGCACCGGCGGACTGCATCCTGAGGCCGCCGTCCTCGTCGCGACGGTGCGTTCGCTCAAGATGCAAGGCGGTGCACCGAAAAACGCGCTCGATCAGGAAGACCTGGGCGCGCTCGAACGTGGGCTTGCACATCTCGATCGTCACATTGCCAACGTCCAGCAGTTCGGCGTGCCGGTGGTTGTCGCGATTAATCGTCGACTGACTGATACTGATGCCGAACTGCAGATGGTAGCCGATCAAGCGGCGCGTGCGGGTGTGCCTGTCGCGCTGTGCAACGTGTGGGCCGAGGGCGGCGCCGGTGGTGAAGCACTCGCGCGCGAAGTGTTGGCGTTGCTTAACGGCAAAACCGCGGCCTTCAAGCCGTTGTACGACGCGTCGCGACCCATACGCGAAAAAATCGAAGCGATCGCGACGAAAGTATACGGGGCCGACGGTGTGGACATCGCGCCGTCTGCCGCGCGCGCCATCGACTATCTCGAGTCGATCGGTATGGGCAACACGCCAGTGTGCATCGCCAAAACGCAGTACTCCCTCACCGACGACGCCACCAAGCTCGGCACACCGCGCGGCTTTCGCATCACGATCAATGAAGTGTACGGTTCGGCGGGTGCAGGTTTCGTGGTGGCGAAAGCGGGCGACATTATGACGATGCCCGGACTTGGCAAGACGCCCGCCGCCGAGAACATGCGATTGCGCGCGGATGGCACGATCGAGGGGCTGTCCTAACGCTTGCTTTCAGTCGTCGCGCAGTACAATCACGACTTGCCCGCGCGTGATGTCGAGCAGATGCTGGCGTAACGCGCCGACGGTTTCGCGCGGGCAGCGCACCTCAAAGCGCACATCCGCTTCAAACGTCTCGTGTAGGACGTCGGCATCATGTACCGGCCAAAGCTGTTGGCACGAACTGATCTGCGCGTAGCTCACGGTCACCGAAAGCTGCACGTACTCACGATGCTCGCCGAGCGGTAGGTTAACGAGCACTTGCTGCACTGCGCCGCTGTAAGCCTTCACGAGACCGCCGGTGCCCAACTTTGTGCCGCCGTAATAGCGCGTCACGACGGCCACGACATCGCCGATGTCGCTGTGCAGGAGCACCGTCAGCATCGGGCGACCGGCGGTACCATGCGGCTCGCCATCGTCACTCATGCCGATGCGATCGGTGCTGCCGGGCGGACCGAGTACAAACGCCCAGCAGTTGTGCGTCGCGTCGGCAAACTCCGCGTTCATCTCGCGAATAAACGCGTGTGCGTCGTCCGAGGTGCGTACTGACGCGACGGTGCAAATGAAACGGCTGCGATCAATCACCAGCTCCGCGCGATGCCGCGAAGCCGGAATTGCGTAGCGCGAACTATCGGCTTCCACCGCCGCCGCTGCCGCTGGCACTACCGCCGCTGGCACTACCGCCGCTGCGTCCGCCGCCACTCGGGCGACCACCGCTCGAACGCCCGCCGCCAGTACTGGGGCGCACTGGTCCGGTGCTACCACTGCTCGGCCGCGCTGGACCGGTACTACCACTGCTCGGGCGCGCTGGACCGGTACTGCCGCCACGCGGTGCGCTCGGACGCGGTGCTGGAGCGGCGCCACGACGTGCAGCCTTGGCCGCCGAACGCGCACGATCTTCTGCCTTCTTTTTCTTGATTTCCGCGATGCGCTCGGCGAGCGGCACTTCGAGCTTCCCTTGCGGACGCGCGGCGTAGTCAAAGCCCGGCACCGTCACGCGCGGCAACTGACGACCGATCGCCTTCTCGATCTGCTTCAACTCGCCTTCTTCTTCTGGCGACACGAACGTGAACGCTTCACCAGTCGACTCGGCGCGCGCCGTGCGACCCACGCGGTGGATGTAGTCTTCCGCTGCGACTGGCACATCAAAGTTGACCACGTGTCCGAGGGCTTCGACGTCGATGCCACGCGCTGCGATGTCGGTAGCGACCAACACTTGATACTGACCGTCCTTGAATCCGGCCAACGCCTGCGTGCGCTGCGACTGCGAGCGATTGCCGTGAATACGCTCGGCCTTGATGCCGTTGGTGACCAACTGCGATGCAAGCCGATTGGCCCGATGCTTCGTGCGCGTGAACACGAGCGCCTGCGGCATGTCACCGCGCTTGAGCAGTTCGACAAGCAGTGCGCTCTTGAGATCCTGCGACACGGGGTAGATCGCCTGCGTGATACCCACGGCCGGCGCGGCTTTGCGCTGCAAGTTGATGTTGACCGGCTGACTCAACATCTCCTTCGTGAGCGAGGCGATCGGTGCGGGCATCGTCGCGCTGAAAAACAACGTCTGTCGTTTGCGCGTCGGCAGATGCCGCAGGATTTTTTTGATCTCGGGGAGGAACCCCATGTCCAGCATACGATCAGCTTCGTCGAGCACGAGATACTCGAGCGCGTCGAGCTTCGCATACGGCGACCGGAAGTGATCGAGCAGACGACCTGGTGTTGCGACCATCACGTCAACGCCCGTTCGGAACGCGTGCTCCTGCGGCCCCATGCCGACGCCACCAAAGATCGCCGCGCCAGTGAGTGGCGTATGAATCGCCACATCATTCAGGCTCTCGAGAATCTGTGCCGCGAGTTCACGCGTCGGCGTCAGTACGAGTGCGCGCGTGACTCCGCGTGGCTTCTCGAGCAACTGGTGCATGATCGGCAGAAGAAACGCGTACGTCTTGCCGCTGCCTGTCATCGCGCACGCCAGCACATCGCGTCCGTCAAGCGCGGGCGGAATAGCCTCACTCTGAATCGGCGTGGGACGCAGGAATCCGAGGTCCTTGAGACCGCGCTGGAGACTCGGGTGCAGCTGCAGGCTGGTGAACGAAACGGGAGCGGTCAGGGTCTGGTCCGATGAGAAAGGTGTGTGCGGCATGTGCGTACGCGCTGCAGTGGTGCAGTGGTTACGTGCGCGCAGCAGTTGGCGCGGCGGTCGTGAAATCTTCACCAGGGTTGATGAATCGATCGCTCTCCAAGTGATACTGCCGATCGTACAAATCGCGATACCGTCCACTCAAAGCCATCAGCTCGTGATGTGTGCCGCGCTCGACGATCTGTCCATGCTCGAGTACGAGAATTTGGTCGGCGCTCGTGATCGTGGAGAGACGATGCGCGATCACGAACGTCGTGCGACCGGCGCGCAGGCGGCGCAGCCCTTCCTGAATGAGCTGCTCGCTCTCGCTGTCGAGCGAGCTGGTGGCTTCATCGAGAATGAGAATACGCGGATCGGCGAGAATGGCGCGCGCGATCGCCACGCGCTGCCGTTGGCCACCCGACAACTTCACGCCGCGTTCGCCGACAATGGTGTCGTACTGCTGCGGAAATCCCTTAATAAATTCGTCGGCGTTCGCAATCAGCGCGACTTCGCGCACCTGTTCATCGGTTGCGCTCGGCTTCGTGAACGCGATGTTCTCCTTCACGGTGCCGTCGAACAGGAAGTTGTCCTGCATGACCACGCCCAAGTGCCGACGATACTCCTGCAGTTTTAGATCCGAGAGCGGCTTGCCGTCGATGAGAATGCGCCCCTGCTGCGGCTGGGCGAACGCCATGATCAGCGAAATCATCGTGCTCTTCCCTGACCCGCTCGATCCGACCAGTGCGGTCGTCGTACCAGCCGGTGCGACGAACGAGACGGTCTTGAGCACCGGCACACCCTTCTCGTATTCGAAGACCACATTCTCGAATGCCACGTCACCGTTGATGGTCGGCACCACGTCGCGTGCGGCGTCCTGCTGATCTTCGGTGGCCATGTCACGCAGTTCACGAATGCGATCGAGTCCGGCAAAAGCTTCGGTCAATTGCGTGCCGATGTTCGCGATCTGAATCAACGGCAGCGTGACGAGGCCGATGAAAAAGACGTACATGATCAGATCGCCGAGCGTCATCGTCTTGTGCAGGACGGCACGACCGCCGACCGCCATGACCAGTACGCCCACCGCGCCAACCACGGCAGTCGAAAGCGCGGTTGTCGCCGACGTGCCGGTGATCGTCGCGGCGATGTTCTTGAAGAGGCGATCGGTGCCGTCGGCGAACACCTTGGCTTCACGCGGTTCGGCGGTGTACACCTTGATCAATCGAATGCCACCGATCGTTTCCGTCAGTCGACCGGTGACCTCCGCCGTAATGATGCTCCGTTCGCGAAAGATCGGGCGCAACTTTTTGAACGCCGTCGCCATCCCGACGCCGAAGATGACGAGAAACACCACCGTTGCAGCGGTCATCTGCCAATTGAGCCAGAACAACACACCGAGTCCGACCGTCGCGGTCAGCAGGCCACCGACCATCTGAATGAGGCCCGTGCCTATCAAATTGCGAATGCCTTCAGGGTCGTTCATGACCCGAGACACGAGCACACCGGCCTTGGTGCTGTCGAAGAAGCTGACGGGCAATCGAATGAGATGCGCTTGCACATCGGCGCGCAGGTTGGCAATCGCCTGTTGCGCCGCGACGCTCACCACCTGCGACAGCGAATACGACGTGATCGACTGCACCAGCGTTGCCACGCCGACCGCGATGACGATCGGCGTCAGCAGCGAGAAGTCCTGCTTGGTCAGCACGTTGTCGATCAGCCACTTGGAACTCGCTGGCAGCACGAGGCCAGCGGCTCGACTCAGCACCATCAGGGCGAGTCCGATGCCGACGGATCGGCGATGGACCCACAACAGGGCGCGGGCTTCCGCCCAGGCGCGCTTGGTGTCGTACTTTGGTTTCTTGGGGGGCGGAGTAGCCATATACCGGAAACTACTACGTTCGAGCGACCTCGTGTCAGCCAACCACGAGGTCCGTTCGGTCAAACGGCGGTACCAATCGCCGCTTCGATCTTTTTCCGCTGCGCCGAGTTGGGCAGTGCGCCGGTTCCCGCCGCCCGGTTGTCTTCCAGGTGGATCATCGCTGCCGTACCGTGAATCACGCCGGTGACGGCCGGGTTCGACACGATGTACTTGAGAGTCAGCTGCGCGCACGACGTGGCACCGAATTCCTTCGCCCAGTCTGGAATCGGCTTGCCCAGGACGTTCTGAACGACGCGGCCACGACCGACACCGAGCTGAATCGCGTCGCGCCGCGTCATCGCGCCGAAAATCGGCGAATCTGGTCGCATTCGGTGTAGGGTTTACTGGGCCATCGCAATGAGAACGAATGCGTCACGCCAAGCGTTCTCGGGTCGACGCGCGTATCTTTCCCACGTTCGTCCCGCCCATTCCGCGCTGTGCGACTAGCGCGGCTTCCTGATTGCTCGAAACCCCACGGGAATGCACATCCCCGATGCAGACTTGCTCGCCAAGGTCGAAGTGTTGGCCGACCTCGAGCCTGATGTCAACGAACTGATGGCCGCGCACGAAGCCAAACGTATTCTTTGGTTTCCGAGCGAAATCCTCGCGCCGGCGCCCGAGACGGATCCGGACGAACATGTGCGGCAACTCCGTGAACGTGCGAAAGGCATCAGTCTGCCGGGCCGTGTCGCGCTCGCGCTCAACCTGCTCACCGAAGAAGGGCTCCCGCACTTTCATCGCCTGCTCGCAGTCTACCTGGGCAACGAATCGTTCTGGTCACGTTGGACGAATTTGTGGACCGCGGAAGAAGATCGGCACGGCGCGATTTTGCATGACTACATGCATGACAGTCGCATTCTCGACAATCCGGTGCTCGAGCGCATGCAGTTCGAGTATCTCAAGGCCGGTTTCGCGCCCGCGTGGGATCGCGATCCGTATCGCGTGTTTGTCTACACGTCGTTGCAGGAGCGCGCCACGCAGGTGAGCCACGCGAACACGGGCAAGCTGGCCAGCGAGAACGAGCCGCTCATTGGCGAAGTCCTCAGCAACGTCGCCAAGGAAGAAGCGCGGCACTACGTCTTTTATCGTGCAATTTTCGAGAAGTGTCTCGCGCGTGACCCGAACAACGCGCTTGCATCCGCGGCGCTCGTGATGCCGTCGATCGATATGCCGGGGCTCAACATGCCGCATTTCCGCGACATGGCGGACGTCGTGCGACGTGCGGGTATCTACGGACCGCGCGACTATCTCCGCATTGTCGAAGAGCTGATCAAGTTCTGGGCGATCGACAAACTCGAAGGGTTGAACGAGATGGGGCGCAAGGCGCAGGAAAAGATCTGTGCGGTTCCGGCGCGGCTGGAACGCGTGGCGGACATGATGGAGACGCGCAGTCGGGCCAAGACCTTCCAGTTTGCGGTGGCGTTCCAGAACGAATTCGCGATGGACTGATGTGATGGATTGATGCGTGGGGCAGAACAGCAGTTGTTGGTTAACCGCTGTTCCGCAGCCCCGCACTGATCCCATTGATGGTGAGATGAATGCCGCGCTGCAGGCGTTCATCCACGGCCTTTCCACTGGCTTCCGCACTCCGCAGTCGCCGCAACATCGCGATCTGTAAGTGATTGAGCGGATCCATATACGGAAACCGATTCGCGATCGATCGTTCGAGCAGGCGATTCTCCGCGAGGAATCGTGCCTGTCCCGTGATGGACTGCAACGCATGTCGCGTGCGCTGCCACTCGGCTTCGATGCGACCAAAGATCGTCGCCCGTATCGTTTCGTCGCTCACCAATTCGGCGTAGCGCGACGCAATCGCCAGGTCCGATTTGGCGAGCACCATATCCATGTTCGACAGCAAGCTGCGAAAGAACGGCCAGCGCTGCGCCATGCGCTGCAACGTCGGCAACCCGTCGGGCACTTCTGCTAACCACGCATCGACAGCGCTGCCAAAGCCGTACCACCCGGGCAACATCACGCGACTCTGTGCCCACGAAAACACCCACGGAATCGCACGCAGATCTTCGATGCGATCCGAGCCGGTTCGTGATGCGGGGCGACTGCCGATATTGAGCGTGGCGATCGCCGACAGCGGGGTGGATTCTCGAAAGTATTGCGTGAACCCCGGCGTCTCGTACACCAGTGCGCGATAGGCCGTGAACGCGAGCGCCGACAAGCGGTCCATCACGCCGTGAAAGGCGGCCGCGCGTTCACCCTCATGTTCGTGATCGGCGAGCGTCGCTTCCATTGCGGCCGCCACCAGAATCTCAAGATTGCGGCGACCGACTTCGGCGTTCGCATACTTGGACGCAATCACTTCACCCTGCTCGGTGATGCGGATCTGTCCACTCACCGCGCCCGCGGGCTGTGCGAGAATGGCCGAGTAGCTCGGACCGCCACCTCGGCCCACCGAGCCACCGCGTCCGTGAAAGAGACGCAGGCGAACACCGTGCGCCGCAAACACACCCGTCAACGCGACTTCGGCTTGATAGAGCTCCCAGCCTGACGTGAGAAAGCCACCGTCTTTGTTGCTGTCTGAGTAGCCGAGCATCACTTCCTGCGTGTCATCGAGCGACGCGACCAATGCGCGGTAGATCGGCAACGTGAATGCGGCCTGCATCGTCTCGCCGGCGCGCCGTAAGTCGTCGATTGTTTCAAAGAGCGGAATGATGTGCATTGCCATCGACGGTGTTGCGCCACCGGTCATGACTCCCGCCTCTTTGAACAAGAGCGCGACTTCAAGCAGATCCGACAAGCCATCGCACTTGGAGATGATGCAGTGCGGTAGCGTGTTCGGGCCATAGCGCGATCGTAGCGCGGCGGCAGCAAAAAATATGTCGAGCTCTCCTGCGGTTTCCGGCGAGTAGGGCAGGTACGGTGCGTACAGTGGACGCGTGCCTTCGAGTTCGCGACTGAGCATGGCAATGCGCGCCGCTTCGTCCATCGACGCGTATGACTCCGTCACTCCCGCGCGCGCGAGCAGTTCGCCCACCGTGCGAGCGTGTACGTCTGAGTTCTGCCGCAGATCCAACGGCGCGAGATGAAACCCGAAGACGTCCGCCGCACGAATGAGTCGGCGCAAACGACCCGACGCCAACTTCGCGACCTTGTTGACGCGGAGCGATTCGCGAATCACGCGCAGATCGCGCGCAAAATCCGACGCGTGTTCATATGGCGTCGCATCAGCTACCGGTGGTCGCGCCGGTGTTGCGTGGTCGAGGACTCGTGCCGTCGCCGCCATACGGGCATACATCCCGATCAGCGCGCGGCGATACGGCTCGTCGACACGTTGCGGCGACGTGTCCGGTGATTGCGCCGATAGTTCGAGTAGATCCGGCGTTACCTCAAGCAGCAGCTGCGACAGCGGCAGATCTTCGCCGAGTGCGTGGATTTCGTCGAGATAGAACGCGAGTGCGGCAGTCGATTGCAATCGCACGGTTTCGCGCAAAATTTCCGCCGTCACGAACGGATTGCCATCGCGGTCGCCACCGATCCAGCTGCCGACGCGAAAGAAGCTTGGCAGTGACCATTCGTGTTCGGGAAATCGCGCGCGCAGCAGATCTTCCGTGTTGCTGTACAGACGCGGTAGCTCGGTGAAGAAAGTGCTGTGATAGTAGTTGATACCGTTCTTCACTTCGTCAATCACGCGCAGCCGCGTTGGACGCACCAAGCGCGTATGCCAGAGCGTCAGCACCAACCGCGATAGGTCATCATCCGTCGTGGCTCGCTCCTCGGGCGTGAGCATCACGCGATCGCGACGATCGAGCAGATCGGCAATTGCGTGCAGGCCGCGCTGCGTGCTCTGTCGCAGCACCTCGGTGGGATGCGCGGTGAGCACCGGCGAGACCAGCGCGTGCGCAAAGAACTCCGCCACCCGATCCACCGTCGGTACTACGGCCGCCTCGGGTTCGCGTGCGACCGAGTCGAGCGCATACGCAAGGCTGCCCGCGCGCGGCGGCGAACCCATCACGTCATGCGCGCGACGTCGCCGAATGTGGTGCGCATCTTCCGCAATGTTGGCCAACTGTAGGAAGTAGGCGAACGCCCGCACCACCGACAAAATCCGTTCGCGTGGCAGGTCCTCCAAAAGATTCTGCAACGCGGCTCGGTCTTCCTCTCGCCCGTCACGCGCGAACCGGATCGCCGTCTTCCGCACCGTTTCTACGAGATCGAAGGCATCGTGCCCTTCCTGCTCGCGCAGCGTGTCGCCCAGCAAACGCCCGAGCAGGCGAATGTCCTCGCGCAACGGGCGATCTGTGTCGGGGGCGTGATGTTCATCGATCGTTCGCAGCGTTTCGGTCATATCGCAATATGCAGCGCTCTCGCGCTACTCGTGCGCACCGAAACTTGATGATGCACGTCGACAACAACTGACTACAACGGACTGCGGCCCGCGGTTTGTGTGTTGTTGTTTGTGGTTCAGTTCAGCGCTTGAGTCCTTTCACGACCAAGTCCGGATAGTCCCCGAACAGGCCATCGACGCCGAGGTTCGTCAGCTCGCGGACTTCGGCCAGCGGATCGCTGCCGTAGCGTTTGGGGAGAAACACGGCTTCGGGGCGGAGCGTCCAGACGTGTACCAACAGCCCGACCGCGTGCGCATCGCGAATGAGCGACGTGGGGACAGCGGCGCTATCCGCCCCGACCACCAGCCGTGTACTGACGCCGACGCCTGAGACGTACGTCGACAAATCGCGCAGGGCCGCCGGTGTAACCTTTTCCTTCGCTTCCACCAGGTAGATCAAACGGACGCGCGTTTCCTGTGACAGATCGCGCAGGTTTCCCGACTCGAAGCTTTGAATGAAAATCGGCGCGTCGCGGCGATCGAGCCCGTGCGCCTTGAGCGTCGCCAGCAGCTTGGGTTCCAACGGCAAACCGATGCCGCGGAAATACGTCGGGTGCTTGGTCTCCGGATACACACCGACCACGCGACCGCGTCGCTTCCCCGCGGTATCCGCCAACGTCAGCACCTCGTCGAAGGTCGGCACCGGAAACTGCCCGTCGTTGGCATGTGAGCGAAACGACAACCGCTCCTTCGCGCGCAGAGTCTTGAGCTCGGCGACGGTGAAATCCTCGGTAAACCAACCGCGCACGGTGTCACCGTCCACCACCTTCGCGGTTTTTCGCGACGCGAACTTCGTGGCGACATCGGTCGTGCCTCCGATCTCGTTTTCGTGGCGCGCCACCAGCACGCCGTCTTTCGTGCTGACCAAATCCGGTTCGATATAGTCCGCGCCCATCGCGATCGCCAACGCATAACCCGCGAGGGTGTGCTCAGGCCGATGACCGCTCGCGCCGCGATGCGCGATGACGAGGGGGTGCGGCTCGGTCTGGCCCTTGGCTGTCGCAGATGTCATGGCGGCGTTGGACGGCGTCGCGTGCGACAACGCGGCCGACGAGGCGCATCCGGTCAGCAACGTGGCGGCGACGGCGACGGGAAGCGCGAATGATGCAACGATCCGGTCGCGCCGGACTGTCTGAGCTGTTGGCATGTCGGGCAAACTATCATCCCCGCGGCGCCGCGCGCGGCGCGAATGGCGCGTGTGACGGAACCGCGACGGAACTTTTGGGTCGCGTGCGTAGTGTTGCATACAGCTCTACGCGCAGGCATTACCCTGCGCGCTTCACGTGCCTTTTCCGAATCAATGACCGCCGACAACGCGCCGCTCCTGTACGACCGATTATCGCAGGCGCTCTCTGGTCAGTACCAGATCGAGCGTGCACTCGGCCACGGCGGGATGGGGACGGTATTTCTGGCGCGTGATCTGACGCTCGATCGTGAAGTCGCGATCAAGGTCATTTCGCCCGATGTAGGCACCGGTGTGGAGCTGCGCCAGCGGTTTGCGCAGGAAGCACGCACAGTGGCGCGACTCCGTCATCCGAACATCGTCGCCGTCTTCGCGGCAGGAGAAGCGGATGGACTGCTCTACTTCGTCATGGAGTATGTGCCAGGCGAAAGTCTGCGCGAACGGCTCAATCGCCAGCAGGTCATGCCGGCCGCCGACGCCGTCCCGATTCTGCGAGAAATCGCGCTCGCACTCGACTACGCGCATTCCGCCGGGATTGTCCACCGCGACGTGAAGCCGGAGAATGTGCTGCTTGATCGCGAAACCGGTCGCGCCATGCTGACCGATTTCGGCGTGGCGCGCGCGCTCGCCGATCCGGGGCATCTCACCGGCACGGGCTTCGTGCTCGGCTCGCCCCGCTACATGAGCCCCGAGCAGGCCTCGGGTGACGATTCACTGGACGGTCGCAGCGATTTGTACTCGCTCGGATTGATCGCCTACGAACTATTTAGTGGCGCTCCGGCAGTCGAAGCAGCTACTGCGGCATCGGTACTTGTTAAACAGATCACCGAAAAGCCGCAGCCGCTCATTAAAAAGGCGCCTGGCATACCGACAGTCGTCGCGGCGGCGGTGGATCGGTTGCTGCTCAAGGCGCCTGTCGAGCGATTTCAGCGTGGTGCGGCCTTCGCCGCCGCGCTCGAGGGCGAGACGTTTGACGAGACAACGCCGACCCATCAAATCGGACGGGTCTCCTCCGGTGCGCGCCGGATTGCCAAACCTCGAAGTCGGCGCGGCGCGGCTCTAGTCGTGATGGCCGCGGCATTGCTTGGATTTTTCTTTTTTTGGAACAGAGGACGCAGCACCACGAACGACAAGTCGTGGCTCATTGCGCCGTTCGAAGTGCAGGGGCCTGATCGCTCGCTCGACTGGTTGCGGGAGGGGAGCCTAAACATGCTTACCTTGTCGCTCGCACAGTGGAATGATTTGCAGATTGTGGAATACGAGCGTACGCTCGACCTGCTGCGCGGCGCCAAGCTCGATGCCAAGGCGCGGGTCGGGCTGGATGAGGCGCGCGGGCTGGCGCGCCGAGTCGGCGCTGGGCGGGTGGTGATGGGACAGGTGACTGTCATTGGCGATTCGCTGATTGTGACGGCGAGCTTGTACGACGTGGGCACTGGGCGCAGCACCGATAAGGCGCGCGTGGCTGCGCGCAAAAGTGGTGACCCCCGTCCTGTATTCGAATCGATCGCCAGCGAACTGTTGGATCTCGTGGGAGCACCACGCATCACCTTCGAGCTGGCTAAGCAAACGACGACATCGGTCGCCGCGTACCGGCACTATCTCGAGGGGCTAAGGCTGCTCAACAGCTGGCGGTTGCGCGACGCTGACACGGCATTTACCGAAGCGATCGCGGCCGACTCTACCTTTGCGCTGGCCTATTACAAGAAGTCGCTCGGGCTGGGCTGGAGCGGTAGTACGGACTCGATGCGAAGCGTCGCCGCCGAACGAGCGGTGCACTATGCTGATCGGCTGCCGCCTCGTCGTCAGGAGATCGTACGGGGGCACGCGGAGCTGACGCGGGCATTTGCGGCCATGACCACCGGCGACACTGCCAGCATTCAACGCGAGTTCCTCGCCGCGCGGTCGCGCGTCGCGAAGCTGGTCGCGTCGGATTCGACGGATGCCGAAGCGTCGTACGCGCTGGCCGACGCCGACTATCACCTAATTTGGAATACCTCCTACGGCAACTCTCCCGACAGCACGGCCAAGTATCTGACCGAGTCGCTGCGCGGCTTTCAGCGCACGATCCGGATCGATTCGACCTTTCATTTGGCGTACCAGCATCTGGTCGATATGTACGGTCAGGCGGCGACGACCCGTTCGTATCTCGTCCTCAAGGGCGACACGATCAAAGCCGGCGGAACGGACGCATACGAACGGCGCATCGGCAGCGCCGAGCAGGTGGAGCAGCTTCGGAATCGCGCACAGACGCGCGCGCTGGAGGCAGCGGCTGGATGGATGGCCGCTGACCCGGATGCGGCAAAGGCTCGCCTTTCGCTCGCGACCATCTACGAGCAGCGCGGCCAGCCAGACAGCGCGATCGGTGTGCTTCGCGACGCGCTCAAGCGACCGACCACTGCCGATCCGTCCTTTGAGTGGCGGATACCGTTTATCAAGGCCAAAGCGGGACTGCCCGCAGCCGGCCCCGAGCTTCACGCCGTGATGAATCGGTTCCCGGTGGACTCGCTGCGGCGATTCAGTCTCGGGGACCGATTGCAGGGAATTTTCGGTGCGATGACGGTTGGCGGTCAGACGGGTATGCCGTCGCTCATTGATGCGGCGGCCAAACTGCTCGGACAGACGGACCCGGTCCTGCCGGGTGCCGAGTTGACGCGCAGCGACTTCGTCAGCGGTTGGCTGTCGGCCGGCATGAAGGTCGGCATGGGGCTCCCGATGACGCCAGCCGGGCGTGTGACGTTGCTGGACGGCGTGCGGGTACTCGAGAAGGCGAACGCGCTCGGTCGGCGAGATGCGACCGTTCCGTACATGGTGTACCTCGAAACGCGGGACAGCGCCTTTGCCAATGTCGCCAGTCGCTGGTCGCCTGGCGGCGCGAACGCGTACCCGGAGCTGCAGGCGCTCGTCGCGTTGCAACGCGGCGACACGGCGACGGCGACGCGACTCGCGCGGTCCATGCCATCACCCGACTCGCTCAAGCATGCGGCGTTAGGCATGACGGGCATGCGGACGGTCGCGCGCGCGACGGTAATGGCCGAGTTGGGAGATTTACGGCGAGCGGCACAATTGTATGAAACCATCGATCCCGCACGATTCGCGCAAACCAGCGTGCCGGAGACGAGTTGGCCCGTCTACGTGCGGAGCTATCTCGCGCGCGGACGGCTTTACGAGCAACTTGGGGAACGGGAGCGCGCGATATCGTCGTACGAGCGGTTCCTCTCGCTCTGGAAAGACGCTGAAGCGCCCCTGCAGCCCCAGCTTCGCGTAGCGCGCGAAGCGTTGGCGCGACTGCACGACACCAGTCGGCGCGATGCCGCCGGCGTCGCCGTGAAGTCCACCGCGCGATAGGACACCCAAGTGTGAGCGTGGCATCGGACGTTTTGCTCAGCGCCATTCGCAGCCGTGACGCGGAGACGGTCGAGCAACTGCTGATCGACAATCCATCGCAGCGTGCGCTGACCGGCCCGAGCAATGAGTCGCTTGTGCTGCATGCGTGCTACGTCGGGGCGGCGGACTTGGCGCCACTGCTACGCGGTGCTCGCACCTACGACGCCGCGGAAGCGGCCGCAGTCGGCGACCTGCCCGCAATTGACGCGGCGCTCAGCACAGACGCCGATATGCTCTCGCGTCGCACGCGCGATGGGTGGACACCGCTGCATCTCGCCTGTTTCTTCGGCCGAGAAGAGGCGGCGATGCTGCTCGTGGATAGCGGTGCGCCGCTCGATGCGCTGTCGACAAATGCGACACGCAATACGCCGCTGCACGCGGCGCTCGCCGGCGCGTGCGTGCCCGCACTCGTGAAGCGATTGATCATGGCGGGTGCAGCAGTCGACGCGCTTGGCGAAGGTGGCATCACGCCGCTCCACATCGCCGCGTCGCGCGGAGACTCGACGTTGTGCGAATTGCTGGTCGCGCGCGGCGCAAAGCCCCACGCGACGATGGAAGACGGCACGACGCCAGCGATGTTGGCGACCGCGCGCGGATATCCCGAGTTGGCGGAGAAGCTGGTCGCGATGATGTGACCGTGGACGCGCGCTGTTTGAAAGAATAAAAAGCGGAATGCGAATTTTTGTTGTTCGTGACTACGCCGGCACGAGCCCCGGCGCGACGACGAAGACCGGCGCCTCATCGTGCTCGAGCTCAGGCGCGAGCAGCTTGTATAACACCGGTGTCACCAGGCGCGCGATGAGTGTGCTCGACACAAGTCCACCAATGATGACCCACGCGAGTGGCGAGTAGAGCCCTGAACCTTGCAGCGCGAGCGGGAGCAAGCCGCCGATGGCCGTCAGAGTCGTCAATACGATCGGCAGAAAGCGAATTTCGCCGGCCTTCTGAATCGCATCGTCGAGACTCAGACCGTCGCGTCGTAGCTGATCGGTGAAATCCACGAGCAGGATACTCGTCTTGATCTCGATACCGACCAACGCTACGAAACCGATCATTGCGGTGAACGACAGCGTGTAGCCGCTGGCGAGCAGCGCGACTACACCACCAACAACGCCGAGTGGAATGACGCTGGCGACAACGAGCGTCGTGCGGAAGTCGCGAAATTCGAGCACGAGGATCGCGAGGATGGCGAACACCGCAACGATAATCGCGCCGCCAATACCGCCGAAGCTTTCCTGACGACTTTCGATTTCACCAGCCGGGCGAAGCACGTACCCAGCAGGCAGCGCAATGGAATCGAGGCGAGCCAAAACAGCTTTGGTAACGGCGTCCGTGTTGTAGCCACTCTTTACATAGCTCGTCACGGTAACCGAGCGCGTGCGCGCATAGTGATTGATGACCGTCGGCGACGCCGTGAACGCCGTCGTCGCAAACTGCGACAATGGTATCATCGCGCCAGTCACGCTGCTGACCTTGATACGATCGAGCGCTTCAGGTGCCGGACGTCCAGTGTGCGCAATGCGCACCGTGAGCGGATATTCGTCCCCGTTGTCGGCACGAATCTTTCCAGCTTCGAGGCCGGCAATACCTAACCGCAGCGTGCGCTCCACTTCGGCCGACGGCACCCCAAGCAGTCCGGCCTTTTGCCGATCGACGTGCAGCCTGAGGTCGGAGCGACGCAAGCGCACAGGATTGTTGACGTACTGCGTGCCCTCGGTGGCAGACAACACACCTTCAAACTTTGCCGCCAACTGTGCCAACGTATCGAGACTGCTGCCTTCGATGCGCATCGCGATCGGCGCATCAATCGGTGGACCATTTTCGAACTCCTTCACTTCAATACGCGCGCCTGGATACAGCGCCAGTGCACGTCGCAGGGAATCGAGGGCGATCGGCGTTTTGATGTTGTCATAGGCTTTGAGCAACACCAGCAACTGCGCCCGATTGGGTGATTCCGCGCGTTGAAATACGTTGTAGTACACAGCGGGATTGTCTTTGCCAACGTTGGCAAACACGGCGCGCGTCGCCGGCGATGCAGCAATCACTCGCTCGGCGAACTGCACCGCACGATCGGTTTCTGCGAGCGACGTGCCTTCGGGTGTTTCGACGTCTACGTGATACTGTGGCGTACCCGCCTTCGGAAAGAGCGAAAAGCCAACCGCAGGAATGAGCGCCACCGCACCGACGACCAACAACGCCGCGATCGCGAGCATGCGCTTTGGTGCGGCCAGCGCGCGATGCAGCAGCGGCGCATACGTCGCATGAATACCCTTGTCCAATGCGCGCAATACGCGATTGCCTTCAGCGTGCTCGGTCTCAGGCAAAATACGACTGGCTAACCACGGAATGATGGTCAGTGACACGAGCAGCGATGACAACACGGCGTACACGACGGCAATCGGTAGCGAACGGATATACTTGCCCGCCAACCCTGGCAGGAAGAGCAACGGCACGAATGCGAAGACGAGCGTAGCCGTCGCGCCGAGTACCGCCACCGCGATCTGCTTCGTCGCGGCAATGGCCGCATCGCGACGTGACACACCGCCCCGCATGAAGCGCGTGATATTCTCTACGACGACGATCGAATCATCGACGAGCAGACCCAACGCAATCACGAAGCCGACAATCGAGAGTTGATTGAGACTGTAGCCGGTCGCGTTGAGCAGCACGACCGCGAGGGCGAGCGACAGCGGTATGGAGATCATCACCACGAGCGATGCCCGCGTACCGAGTGGCAGCAACGTGATGAGTACGAGCGCGATGGCGATCGCAAAGTCTTCGCCCAGGCGCGCGAGCCGCGAATCCACATTGGCCGATTGATCAAAGCCACGCGCCAGCGTCACACCGGTGGGTAATGTCTTCTCGAGGCGATCAAGCTCCGCCCACACAGCAGTCTTGATACTCGAGACATTGCGTCCAGCCTGCACGGCCACGGTCACGAACATTGCGCGCTGTCCGTTGTAGCGACCGATGTGTACCGCATCGCCGTCGCCCCAGGCGACCGTCGCCACGTCACCAACGTGTACGGTCGCACCATTAGCCGCCGTGATCACCGTTCGTGTGACTTCCTCGGCGGTGCGATATCGACCCGGCGTCGCGATATTGAAGCGGCGGGTACCAACATCTACTGAACCACCAGGAATCTGTGTGTTGTCGCTACCCAGGGCCTGCAACACCTGGCCCGGCGTCAGACCCAGCACCGCCATGCGACCGAGATCGAGCGTCACTTGCATTTCGCGCGGTGGCGCCGCCCATCGCTTGGCCGTCTTCACGCCAGTCACGCGCGCCAGTGCGTCCTCGAAGCGCTTGGCAATGTCATCCAGCTGCGAGTACGGTGTCGCAGGCGAGACCAGCGCGAGTTGAAACACGGTCAGGTCGGAGTTTTCACTCCGTTGCACTTCAAGACGTTGCAGCGACGCGGGCAGCTCCGGGCGCAGCGCGTTGATTTCGCGCACCACCTGATCGTACTTGCGCTCTGCATCAGTCTCGGACTTGAACTCGACCTTCACGACGGCCAAACCATCTGAGCTGGTTGACGTCAACTTCTTCACATCATCGAGCGCATTGAGCTTCTTCTCGATCGGTTCGGCGACTAGCTGCTCCATGTCTTCTGGCGATGCGCCCGGATAGACAGCAATCGCCGTAAAGATCGGGACGGGAAAGTCGGGGTCTTCGGCGCGCGGAATCGACATCCAACTCGAAATGCCGAGTGCCGCGAACATGAGGAACAGCAGGATGGTGAACTGCCAACGCTTCACCGCAAATTCAGCGAGTGCGCCGATGGCGTTCATGGCGTCGTCACTTGCGACACCACCGCCGCGGTTGACGACGTGGTCACGACCCGCACTTTGGTGCCGCCCACCACGTACGGTGCTCCACGCGTCACGACGCGCGTATGTTCGTCCAATCCGGTGACCGCTGCGCGATCGCCCACCAGCTGCGCGATCCGCACACGATGTGCAGTCGCCGTGGGCTGCGGATCATTGTTGAGCGTGTACACGGTTGCGGAATCGGCATTCGCCTCGAGCAACGCATCGACCGGGATCATCGCGGCGCGCGCGCTGCTCTTGACGGCAATCTCCACCCGCCCAACCAGCCCTGCCGGTAAGTCCGTAGCATCAGCGAGCGTGACTTCGACCGCATAGGTCCCGGTGTGCACGTCTGCCGATTGTCCGCGCAACGTCACTTTGCCCTGGTAGCGACGATTGGCAACAGCGTTGAACTGTACCGTGGCCGCATCGGCAACACGCACCCGCAACGCGTCGCGATCCGGCAGTCCGATGTGCAAGACGCGACCTCGTGCGCCGCCCCCCAACAGCAACACCGTTGTGCCGGCCGCGATGTTACTGCCGGCGGTGGCCGACTTGAGCAACACCACACCACTTTCGGGCGCGACGATGGATGCGTACTCACGATTCACGCGCGCACTCTGTGCATCGGCGCGCGCCGCATCGAGCGCGGAGGTCGCATCTTGCAATTGCGCGAGTGTGGCAACGCTGTCGTTAGCGAGGCGACGAATGCGCGCCTGATCGCGTTCTGCTTTGTCGACGCCGACTTTTGCCTTATCGAGCATCGCGTCGATCTCCCGCAAATCGAGCGAGGCAAGCAGCTGGCCCTTCTGCACGGTTTGCCCGGCGTCAACGGCGATGCGCGCGATGACGCCGCCGATTTTGAAGGCGAGGGGAATTTCGTCGCGTGGTCCGAACGTGCCGGTGGCCACAACCGGCTGCGCGACATCGCTTAGTGTGACCGTTGCGGCGGATACGCTGACGAGCGGTGTTGCCACGGCGTCGGGCGCGGGTTTAGCGCAGGCCGCAAGGAGCAGCACGCTTGTGGAGGCCACAGCGAACAGGGCGATGGCGCGCGATGTGATAGACATGCGTGAGGTCCTCGAAGGCGTCGGGGTCATTGCGGGAGTGCGCGAAGGGCGGCGGCGCGTTCGAGTTCGACAGCGCGCGCGGCAAGGGTGTAGCGACTGATCACCTGATTGAGGGCGGCGGCGGTGAACGCCGCGCGTGCGCTCAAAAAGTCGATGGGGGCTGCGAGTCCCTCGGCGAAGCGACGCTGCACGAGCACAAATGCGCGCTCGGCCGATTCGTAGCGATCGTTGGCACTACCGAGTGCGGTGCGCGCGACGATGACCGCGTCAAAGGCGTTGGCGACCTGGACGCGGATGCCGCGTTCGGCTTCGCGACGTCGGTACGACGCTTCGTCGCGCAGGTACGTGGCCTGCTCACGACGCGCGATGTCCTGGCCGCCGTTAAAGAGGTTCCAGGCGAGCACGAAGTTGGCGAGCGCCACATCGTTGTTGCGGTCAAACTTGTAGCGGTTGCCCTGCACGCCGTAGCTCGCCGACAGGGCGACGTTCGGTACGAGGCCCGCGGTAGCGATGCGGTGCTGCGCGTCGGCGATGTGTACGCCACCGTCGGCCTGTTGCAGCTCCTCACGATGCGTTAATGCATATGTCGTGAGCTGGTCGAGCGAGAGTGTGTCGGGTGCAAGCAGCGAGCTGTCATCGACAATGCGAACGGGCGCGTCGCCGTCCTGATTGCGCAGCAGATTGAAGCCGCGCCGTGCCGCATCGCGTTGACGCGTCGCATCGGCGATTTGCTGCAGCATGTCGCTCCGTTCGGCGCGCGCACGCAGCACGACGTCGGGTGTCGCTTGCCCCGCGCTGACCAGCCGCTGACTCACGCGCAGATTCTCGTCGAGCACTGGCAACATCGCGTCGAGTGTTTCGACGACGCGACCACTACTGGCGAGACCAAGCCACGATTGCTGCACATCCGCGGCGAGTTGTCGCATGGCTGCGGAGCGTGTGGCGCCCACGATGTCGCGTTGCGCCCGTGCGGCGGCGGCGGCGCCAAAGAGCGCGTAGTTGAAGAGCGGCTGCGTCAGCTCGAGTTTCGTTTCCTGTCGGAGCGGCAGCGTGGCGCTGATGTTGGTCGGGAACCGACGCTGGCCCAGCAGCTGGTTGAGCGCGTCGTAGGCGGGATTGATGAAATCGCCGATGTTCACCACGCCACTGAACTCCGAGTAGCGCGCATTGACCCCGACCGCCGGCAGGAAACGCCCGTTGGCTTCACGGACCGCAGCGTCCGCACGCCGCACTGCCGTTGTTTGCTGCGAGAGAGCGAGGTTACTGCGCATCGCATCGGCGATGTAGCCATCGAGGAGCGCGCGCGCGGTGATTTGCTGCGCATCGGCGCGCGCGGCGATCGCGACTGTCGCCACGATCGGTAGCACCAGGAGCAGCCGTTTTGCTCGCACGATTAACGGCGGTCGAGGAGTGAACATCAGTAGAGTGTGTAACATTGTTAAGTAAACTGGCGAAAGAGAGGGCGCCGAAGCGCCCGGTTGAACTCGATCGTGTTGTTGCCCGTCCACCCCACCGAGCGGCTAGCTGCGCTGGGCCCCGCGAATCATGACGTTGACCATGGTGCGGATGGTTTCAATTGCCGGATGCCATTCGATGTACGGGTCCTCCCCGTGCGTCATCCACAACGAAATCACACCGTGGATGCCACCCCACATCATCTGCGAAATCTCGTGCGGGTTGGTCAGCTCCGACCGGAATCGCCCAGCGGCGACCCCTTCGGATACGGTCGTAAAGAGGAACTCGTAGGCATCTTCGTCCGGCAGCTGTGCGGTGCATCCGTTCGCATCCAGTATCGGGTGTTGCTTTTGTGTCATGAACATGAACCGATACTGGCTCGGATTTGCCAGTGCAAACTCGGCGTACGCGACCCCGAGTTTCGCTAACCGCTCCAGCGGATCCGCGATGGTGCCAATGCGGTACATCGCC
>JBBQDB010000016.1:0-40171 GCA_038319245.1 Gemmatimonadales bacterium | reverse complement strand
TACGGCAACACGAGATCGTGTCGCATGCGCTCAAGCATCCCTTCGCCGTCGTACTGGCGGCGAAACTCGATCGCCGAACAGTGCAGCAACGCTTGTACGTGGCGAGAAAAGCTTTGCGGCGACGAGTAGTCGAGATGATATGCGACGTGCGTAATACTGAGTCCTGGATTCTCGAAGAGTCGAGCCGCGCGTACGAGTCGGGCCATTGCGAGATAGCGTTTGGGCGCTGGCAATCGCGCACGAAAGAAGCGGCTCATGAACGTGCTGGGTACGACGCCCATGCCGTGCGCCAGTTGGCGTACGGTCGTGACGGACGGGGGTGCATTGAAGAGCGCTTCGAAAAACTGTATGCAATCGGCCGGGACGTCACGCAGGTCGGCCGTGATGCGCGCAATGGCCAATCGCTCGATCGATTCGCCGCGTTCGCTGACGACGAGTTGCCGCAGCTCACGCCACCCTTTCGGATCACGCACGTCGACCAGTGCGCGCACCCCGTGCTGCCCAAGTGCGAGCAACGATTGCGTCGTGCGTGGTTCTGTCGCCGTGAGCAGCGCAACTGCGGGCACGCGCGGAAATTCACGCACCAGTCGGGCGACCTGCGAAGCGTGTTGCGTTTGATAGCGCGAGACGGATACGATCACCGCCGAGACGCGTTGGGTCCGCAAATCCACCATGAGTTCGTCGAGCGTTTCGCGGTGCAGCGTTTCGTAGCACCCTTCTCCAGCAGCATCGACTCGTTGTCGTTCGATCGGCGTGAGAAAGGTGGCGACCGCCCCCTCTGAGCGATGGGCATCGCCCGAAAGTCGAGGCGGTGTAGCGTTTGGGGTCATAGGCGCGTCTCGTGACAAGGAAGCGGGAATCCTGCTCGAGCGGGGCAGATCGACCGGATCTACTGCTCCATGCATACGCGCTGGTGTCAGCGACACGTCAGCGATTTCGGGGCAAAAATGGTACAAATCGCAATACAAAAAACGTCCCATCATTCGTAGTGACAGGCGTTTGCGCAATCCGGCCATCAGTTACATTGCGGCACGGGTTGGTCGTCGGCCGGACGGTCGCGATGTGATCGGCGCAAGCCGAAAACGCCGAGGAAAGTCCGGGCTCCATAGGGCAGGTTGCCAGGTAACGCCTGGGCACGCGCGGCGTGAGCTTCGCGTGACGGACAGTGCAACAGAAAACAAACCGCCGTCAGGCAAATGCATCTGCTTGGCGGTAAGGGTGAAACGGTGGGGTAAGAGCCCACCGCGTTGGCGGTAACGACAACGGCGAGGCAAACCCCAGCCGGAGCAAGGCCAAATAAGCGGCGAGAGACGGCCCGTCTCGACAACGGTGTTGCAAGACATCGAGCCGCGGGTAGGCTGCTGGAGCGTTCGGGTGACTGAACGCCGAGAGGAATGACCGTCCAGTGCATGCAAATGTGCTGACAGAACCCGGCTTATAGGCCGGCGATCACCCCGTGCTCTTCCCGCATCGTCATCGTCGCAACATCGTCTCAACATCGCCTTGTCATCGCCGTATGCGACGCTCGTCCGCTCCGCTACTCGCGCCCTTGTTCGCCACCGCAGTAGCCGCGTGTACACGTTCGGCCGTTGTCGCCCCCGTACCAGCGGCGGCACCTGCGCCAATCATCGCGCCCGCCGCACCGACGCTGCGTCCCGCGCGCATCAGTATTGCGCGCACCGTTGGGGCACACAGCTATACCGTTCGCTCGAGCGCGACGATCGAGCGCGACAGCGCGGGCCGCACCGATACGCAACGCATCGATACGCGAGCCAGCATTGTGCTCGCGCTGACGCGTAGTGACGATGGCGCATTGCGTGGGAACGGACGCGTCGACGCCTTCGCCGTGCAAATCAGCGGTGCCGGTGTTGTTGCATCACTTCCCGCCGCGGGCGCGTCATCGAAAAAGGCAAATCCTGAGACGTTTGCGCCGCTCAACTTCGATGCCGCGCTCGATGCGACCAGCCTGCGTGTCACCGCGCGTCCGCCGCTGATCAACGAGTGCGATCGCACCGAATCCGGTGCCACGTCGCTTGTCCACGATCTCCTGCTGCGCATTCCGGCCGCTGTCCTCGTTGGCGACACGTGGCGTGACAGCACCAGTAGCGTGCTCTGTCGTGTCGGCATTCCGATTACCGTGCGCGCAATGCACGAGTACGTCGTCCAAGCAGTCGAGGGTAGCGGGGCGACGGCGACGATTCGCGTGCAACGTACCACCAGCACTCGTCTGGACGGAAAGATCGGCACGACCTGGCGGACGCTCGAACTGAGCGGTATCGGATCTGGCACGGACGACGTGCGCGTCGACGCCAGCACGGGCGTCATGCAATCCATCGACGGACAGTACGTTCTGACCCTGCAGGTCAGCGAACGTGGGCGGAGTAGCGCGCCCCGATCACAACGGGTGACCCAGCAGTCGACGCTACACGCAGAAACGCCGCGCTGAGCCCCCCAGCTCAGTGTTAATTGCTCGGCGCATCTCCTGCACGGCCACCCGCTAGTCCATCAAGCGCAGTGGCATCACCAGGCACAAATACTTCGAAGGGTCATCCCACCCTTCCGGTTCGATCGTTGCGGCCCTCTCGGGGGCTTTGAACGTCAAGCGGACCTGTTCGGTCGGCATGTACCGCAGGATTTCGAGCAGGTAGGTGGCGTTGAAGCCGATATCCAGCTGATCGCCCGTGTACTGCACCGGCAATTCGTCCTGTGCTTCGCCCAGGTCCGGCGTGGTCACGCTGAACTTCAGCATCCCCGAGTTGAACGACATCTTGATCCGATGCGTCTGGTCGGACGCGATCACACTCATGCGCTTGAGGGCGCTCGTGAGTGCCGCCTTGTCGGCGAGGCAGTAGCGATCGTTGTCCTTCGGGATGACCTGTTCGTAGTTCGGATACGGGCCTTCGACAAGGCGCGTGAACACGGATGTGAACGGCGAGCGAAAGCCCAGGTGGTTATCGCCACGTGCGATTTCGAGCTCTTCTTCGGCGGGGAACAGGCGCTTGATCTGTTCGAGCGCTTTGGGCGGCACAATCAGGTCACTGGATGGCGCTGTGCTCCCGACGACCGGCACTTCCATTTTCGCCAGGCGATGCCCGTTTGTGGCGACCATACGCATTTTATCGTCGCGTAGCTCCCAGAGCACGCCGTTGAGAATCGGACGTGATTCCTCCGTGCTGACGGCGAAGGCGGTGTGCTGAATGAGCTTTTGCAGTTCACCCGACTTCACGCGCCATGCGTCTTGAAAGCGTACCGACGGGAAGGTCGGAAACTCGTCGCGCGGTAATCCGAGCAGCTTGAACTTCGAGCGTCCGCACTCGATGGTCACGCGCTGTTCGCCCGTCGCCCCGATTTTAACTGGCGACGGCGGCAGCTCACGCGCGATCTCGCTCAGCTTCTTGGCCGGAATCGTGATGGCACCGGGCGTCTCGACATCGGCCACGACTTCGGTGCTGACCGCGATATCGAGGTCGGTGGCAGACAGGCGGATGCCCCGCTCGGTCGTTTCGACGAGCAGGTTGGCCAGCACCGGCAGGGTGGTCTTGGCCGGTACCGCGGGCGTTACCGCCTGCAGGCCTTCGAGGAGCTTTTCGCGCGAGATCGTGAAGCGCATGCGGGTGTTTTTGCCCGTTCTGTGGAGTGACTGCTGTTAAGAAGTACTCTTAGATAAAAAACAGGTAGTAGCAGTAGAGGGTGTGGAATTGTCTACAAGCGCTGCAACCTACGTGTAGCGAACGGGTTTCGCTATGTCCGGTGATGTGCATTCGATGTCGATGAACCAGCCCACTCCCCGCTGCTCCACGTGGCATGCATCATGAACTGTGGAGTGGTGGGGAGTAGTGGGGACTCAGGTACCCAGTTGTCCAGTTGTCCGCAGGGTTTCCAACATCGTGCGCACCTTGAGCACGCGCTCCGAAAAACCGGGTTCGCCGGCCATGTCTTCGGCGACGCGATCGAGTGAATGAATGACCGTGCTGTGGTCGCGTCCACCGAACGCGTTGCCGATTTCCACCAGCTGTAGCGCCAATAGCTCGCGGCACAGGTACATCGCGACCTGGCGGGGCCCGGTGAGCTGTTTGGTGCGGGTCTTGGATCGCAGTCCGTCTGGCGTGACGCCCCACTCGCGTGAGACGACCTGTTGAATCGTGGCGACCGTAATGGTCGTCGGCGGGATGTCCGGAAACTCCGAGCTTGCCGCACCGCGCAGTTTGTCGCGCAGCGCTTCGCGCGCCAGTTCGACGGAAATGTCGCGATGTTTGAGTGACGCGAAGGCAAGCAGCTTGATGATCGAGCCTTCGAGCTCGCGCACCGACGACTTCACATGCTGGGCGATGAACTCGATGACTTCATCGGGGATCGTGAGCTCAAGGTGATCGAGGCTCGCCTTCTTTTTCAGGATTGCGATGCGGTGTTCGAGATCCGGGGCGTCGATGTTGGCCACCATGCCCCACTCGAAGCGTGACACGAGCCGCGATTCGAGCCCGGGAATTTCCTTGGGCGGGCGATCCGACGTGAGCACGATCTGTCGGCCGGCTTCATAGATCGCGTTAAAGGTGTGGAAGAATTCTTCCTGCGTGGATTCTTTGCCCTTGAGGAACTGCACGTCGTCGACCAACAGCAGGTCGATTTCGCGGAAGCGCCGCCGGAAGTCGCCCATTTGGCCGGTTTGGATTGCCGACACGAACTCGTTGGTGAACTGCTCGGTGCCGACGTAGGCGAGGCGCAGGGTGGGGGTGCGTTTGAGGAGCTCGTGCGCGATGCCCTGCATGAGGTGCGTTTTGCCCAGCCCGGTTTCGCCGTAGATGAAGAGCGGGTTGTAGACTTTGCCTGGGGCTTGGGCGGCGGCCTGTGCTGCGGCCGCCGCGACGTCGTTGGACTTACCGATGACAAACTGGTCAAACGTGTATCTCGGATTAAGTGGCGTTGAGATACGCGATTGCTGTTGCTTTGGTGTCGCGATAATCGGTGCTGGGGGCGGCGCGACGAACATGTCCATCTGCACCCGACCAGCCCGCTCTTCGGTCACCTTAAAGCGCACCTTGAGGGGATGACCCAGTGCCACGGGGCTAAAGCTGGCCAACAGATCGGCGTGTTTGGACTCGTTCCAATCCGCCGAAAACTGATCAGGCGAGCCGACCATCAACGTGTCACCCTCGACCGCCAGCGCTTCCGTGGGCTCGAGCCACGTGCGATACGTCTGCTCCGGCAGCACCTGACGCGCGCGCTGGCGCAGGCGATCCCAGAGTTCGGCGGGCGTGAGGGACATGCGGTGAGTGACGGAAAGACGGGAACGGGCACGACAGGGCGGGGGGCGAAGGTACCGCCCCGGATGTGGATAAGTCAATTGCGTGACCACGCGGTAGCGCACCTCTCCACACCAACACCGAACTTGACCTTGACCGAAGACCATATGCCTGCGTAATTTGCGAGGCTACACCTTTCGCCGTTTCTACATTGATTTTCAGCCCGCCGTTTTTGGCGTTCTGCAGCGATGGACGACACGCTCCTTGTGTCACTTGCTGTCTGCGCGACACCATTCGGCCGTAACCGCACGAGATCCCCATGGGTAAGCCCACATATCATCCCCGCAACACCAAGCGCCTCCGCAAGCACGGCTTCCGGACCCGCATGGAAGACAAGTGGGGACGCGCTGTCCTGAGCCGCCGCCGCAAGAAGGGGCGCAAGCGTCTGACCGTGCAGATCCCGTCGAAGTACGCGGGCGTCTGAGTCTCGTTCGTTCCCGCGACAGCAACGGCTGACTCGCGGGACCGAACTCGAGTTGGTCCGACATCAAGGGAAGCGGGTCCGCACAGCCTCAATGGACGTGCGCGCCACCGCTTCCCTTGCCGCGTTCGCGCGCGTCGGGTTCGTCATCCCTCGCTACAAGCACTCGGCGGTCGATCGCAATCGACTGAAACGACGCCTTCGCGAACTCGTGCGGCTCGATCTGCTTCCCACGCTCCGTCCGATGGACGTCGTGTTTCGTGTCTCGCCGGTCGCATACCGTCGGGATTTCGAAGCCCTGCGCGCTGAGCTCCAGCATGCCGCACGACTGCTCGAGACGGTGACATTGCCGACAGTGACACTCGCAGCCGAACGCCACAACGACACTTCAGCGGCGCAACAGCCGTAGAGTGATTGTGACTGCCTTTGCTCCTCGACGGCTTCTCATTCTCGCGGTTCGCGGGTACCAGCTCACGCTCTCGCCGCTCTTTGGCGGGGCGTGCCGCTATTATCCTTCTTGTTCTGCGTACGCGATCGAGGCGCTCGAGCGCCACGGTGCCGTACGCGGTGGCTGGCTAGCGCTCCGACGCATCGGACGCTGTCATCCCTTCCGGCCCGGGGGCTTCGACCCGGTCCCTTGAACGCGCGGTCATCGCGCGATCGAGTCGCCCTAGGGTCTCTTTTTTCGTCTCATGGAACCACGTCGAATTGCTGTGGCCGTCGTTCTGATGGCGGCCGTTCTCATTCTAACGCCGATCCTCTTCCCGACGCCGAAACCGGCGCCTGGATCTACGGCGATCGCCACCGACTCACTCGTTCGGGGCGACAGCGCCGCACGGGCTGCAACGACGCCGACTGCGGGTGCGACCGCAGGCGCAGCTGTCGGGGCGACTCCGGCCGCTCTGACGCCAGCGGCGATGCAGGGTAGCGCTGTCATCGCGCGCGATTCGACCACGGCGCTGCTGCCTGTGGACACGACGGCCGTGACGACCGCGCGTGCGGTCTATCGCGTCACGAACCGTGGCGCGGCGTTGATCGGCGCCGAGATGACGCAATATCCGACGCTAAAAAATCGGAGCCGCACCAAGGGCGATCCGGTCGAACTGGCGAACACCGCTGACCATCTGCTCTCGTTCCGCTTGGTGTTGCCGGGCGACACTGTGCGCCTCGATCAGCAACTGTTCAAAACGACGCGCGGCACGGACAACGGACGCACCACGGTGCGCTTCGACGCGATGGTCGCCCAGCGCCCGGTGTCCATCACGTACTCCTTTCTGCCCGACAGCTATCGGGTGAACATCGCCGCGCAGATCGACGGCGCGCCGGAAAGCAGCTTCCTTTTGGTCGACCTGCCGCCGGGGTTTCGCTCCGCCGAAGCCGACACCGCGGAAGACGCGACGCACCTGGCTTACGCGTACAAGCCGGACAAGCAAAGTGCGAAAGGCGTGACCTTCCGCTCGCTCGATCCGGGTGAGCGAAAGATCGAGAGTGGTCCGATCACCTGGGTGGTCGCAAAGAACAAGTACTTCCTGATCGGACTCCTCACACCAGTTGGCGCGCCGGCGTTCGCCGAGCTCGATCTGACGGGCGGTGTGCGCACGGGTAAGGTGGCCACGCGCGCGCAAGCGACCGTCATCATGCCGCTCAAGGGTGGGAAGGCGTCGATGGAGACGTATGCCGGTCCGCAGGAATTTGCGCGCCTGGTGGCGGTCGGTCGGGAGTTCGAAACGTCCAACCCGTATGGCGGCTGGTTGCAGGGCGTGGTGCAGCCCTTCGCGACGATCGTGATCCGTCTGCTGCTGATCATGAAGGAGAAGACGGGTTTGTCGTACGGATGGATTCTGGTGCTCTTTGGCGTAACGGTGCGCGTGCTGCTCTGGCCGCTCAATCAGCGCGCGATGCGCAGCTCGATGGCCATGCAGCGCATTCAGCCCGAGCTCGCCGAAATTCAGGCCAAGCACAAGGGAGACCCGCAAAAGCTGCAAGCCGCGATGATGGAGACGTACAAAGCGCACGGTATGAGTCCGTTCAGCTCACTGTCCGGCTGTCTGCCGATGTTGATTCCGCTGCCAGTCTTCTTCGCACTGTTTTTCGTCTTTCAAAACACGATCGAGTTTCGCGGTGTGTCGTTCTTGTGGCTTCCCGACATCTCGATCAAAGATCCGTTCTATATCCTTCCCATCGCGGTCGCGATCACGGCGATCGGCTTGTCGTACATCGGCATGAAGGGCGTGAAGGCGAACGAACAGCAGAAGATCATGATGTACATGATGCCGGCGATGATGCTCTTCATCTTCTTGAACATGGCTGGCGGGTTGAACCTCTACTATCTCGTGCAAAATCTTGCCTCGTTGCCGCAGCAGTGGTTGATCGCGCGGGAACGTGGGAAGGCGGGGCCGGTTGTACGCGGGTGAGTGAAACACCCGCTGCATTTGTAGGGGTGGATACAGACGCGCTGCCGGCCTCGCCGAGCAGCGCGTTGCTGTTAGCGGGCGGCGATGAGACGATTGTTGCGGTGGCGACCGCTGATGGACGCGGCGCGCTGTCGGTACTTCGCTTGAGCGGCACTGACGTTCGAGGCATCGCGCTGGCGATCGGCATTGGCGAACTCACGCCACGCGTTGTCACGCGCGTGCGGCTGCGGCATCCCACTGACGATGTGCCACTCGACGACGCGCTGGCGACATGGTTTCCCGGTCCGCGTTCGTATACCGGCGAAGATGTCCTCGAGCTCAGCACTCATGGCGGTCGCGTCGTGCCGGCGTCGGTCCTCGCTGCATGTGTCGCGGCCGGTGCACGACTCGCGTGGCCCGGCGAATTCACCCGTCGCGCGGTTCTTAACGGCCGCATGGACCTCGTGCAGGCCGAAGCCGTCGCTGACTTGATCGATGCGCGGACCGTGGCGATGCAGCGTCAGGCGCTGGCACAACTCGACGGCGGACTGTCGCGACGCTTTGCCGCGCTCCGCAACGATGTGATCGCGCTCGACGCGTTGATCGCCTATGACATCGACTTTCCTGGCGAAGATGACGGGCCCATTGCACCGGAAAAGATCAGCCTTGCGGCGACAACCCTGATCCACGCACTGGACGCGCTTTTGGCGACGGTGCCGCGCGCCGCGTTGCTCCGCGATGGCGCGCTGGTGGTGATTGCCGGTCCACCCAACGCCGGAAAGTCGTCGCTTTTTAACGCGTTACTGGGCGAGTCGCGCGCGCTGGTGACCCCGATCGCTGGCACGACGCGCGATGCGATCGAGGCGGTGCTGGATCGTCGGCCGATGCCGCTCCGGTTGGTGGACACGGCCGGTTTGCGTGACACGACCGACGAAATCGAACTGCTCGGCATCGAAGTGAGTCGGCGCTACTTGGGCAGCGCCCGTGTCGTACTCGCGTGTGGTGCGTCGACTGCCGACATCGCGGCGACCGTCGCGGTCATTGGCGCGCACACCAGTGCACACGTCGTGGCGGTGCACACCAAGTCGGATCTCGCGACCATCGATGTGACGATGATGTCGCGCGCCGCCAGCGCGTCGCCGAACGGGTCTGCCAGCGAAGATGCGACCGCGCATACCACTGCGCATTCAACTGCGCGTACCACTGCGCATACGTCGGAGCATATCAGCGAGCCGATCAGCGACGACGTGCGTGCGTTCGCAGTGAGCGCGGAAACGGGGGCAGGGTTGTCCGCGCTGCTGGCGCATCTTGATGTGCTCATGTTGTCCGAGACCGCGGGAAGCGCATCTCCTGACCCGGATGTGATGCTGACCCGCGAGCGACATCGGTTTGGTGTGGCGACGGCGCGCGACGAGATCGCGGAATTTCTCACGCACTGGTCGTCAGGCGCATTGCCGGCGCCGGTCGCCGCAGTACATCTGCAAACGGCGCGCGACGCGCTGGGTGGCGTGATCGGCGTGATCGACACCGACGATGTGTTGGAGCGTGTCTTCCGGGACTTTTGTATCGGGAAGTAACCGACGCGCGGTGATGCGCCGAGATTTTCCGTGCAGCAGCGAGCGTCCTGCAGCGAGATTTTCCGTGCAGCAGCGAGCGTCCTGCAGCAACTACCCGACGATCGTCAGCCTCGGCGCTTGCATCGGCAACGGCAACCCCGCCATCGCCAGTTCGATCGCACTCGCACGAACCGCCCACGACAAACTTCGCGCTTCGATGGCTGGATTTACCATGCGCGCGCCGAGAAAATAGCCTGCGCGCTCCGGCATGATGACGCGATCGAGTGTGCGCGCGTCGTCGCTCATGCCGCCAGACAAATAGCGCAACCGTAGTCCGAGTCCCGCGCGATCGAGGTCGCCGTTGGCGGCGCGCTGCAGAATCGGCTCGAGTTCACGAATGCGCGCGTACTGCTTGCGTGCGAACCCGAAGTATTCCCACGCGGCGTGTCCCTGACTGACGGCCCGCGAGACTTGTACGGCGAGTCCTTCGTTCACGAGCAACTCGCGCAACGATGCGCGGCGCCCCGTCTCCCAATACGAGTAATAGCCGTCGGCATCGTCGATGAGCGTGCGCATTTCACTGCGGCTGCTTGGCGACGTGTAACGCAGCACGTGCGTGAGTTCGTGCGCGAGCCAGAGCGGAATGAGTTCGGGATCGAGCCCAAGCCCCTGCGTCTCGCTATTGGCGACGCCGGTGAAATGCTCGAGGCAGATAAAAGCGATACCGCGGCCGCCCACGACCAGCTCGCCCGCATTGGCCGCGCCGACACCGACCATCAGCACGATGTCATACGGCATGTCGGGGTCGAGCAGCTGCTGTACGCGTCGGTCGGCCTGCAGTACGAGCGCCACGACATCGGTGCGTTCGATCAAGGCGCGCAAATCATCACGATTCGCGTTGACCGTCGCGCGAATCACTTCGTCGAAATGCGGGCCCGATGGCTCAAGGACATAGTTGTCCCAGTACGCAGCGAGGAGCGCACGATGGCGCTCGAAGTACTCGCGATACGCCGCTTCGCGATCGGCGGCGTCAAGCACTGCGAGAAAATCAGGAAGGAGATTGATCAACATCAACGACCCTGACGCGGGAAGCCGGCGCGATCACACTCGCCGAGCAAGACGCGGGAACATAGCCCCCGCACGCTGAGCGAACAAGACACACGGCAATGTGCAAAACTCGGTTGGCGAGGCGAGCGCGTTCAACTCTGCGCGGGATGGTGTCGAGACTCATCGATGACCCCGTCCCCGGCTGCCGATTCATGACAACGCTCAATCTCATCGACCTCACCTGCCCGGTCTGCGAAAACGCATTTCGTTCGCAGACGGTTGTCGCCACGAACGCCTTCGGTGGCAAACGTACCGACTTTCACGAGCGCGCGGCGGGGATGCAGCCGCTGCCGTACTTCGTGCACTTGTGCACGCACTGCGGATACGCGGGTGTCGAACGCGATTTCGCCGAGGAGGTCGATCTCGGCGACACGATTCGTAATCGCGTGTGGAGCCAGCTCGCCGTGTCCCTGCGTCACGAGCTGCCGTCCGGATCGCTCAAGTACGATCACGCGGCCAAGGTGGCGGAGTGGCAGGGAAACGAGCCGCGCTATCTCGCGGACCTGTATCTGCGTGCGGCCTGGTGCTGTGTCGATGAGCGGGACACGGAGGCCGAGCGGTATTTCCGTCGCAAGGCCGCGGTGCGATTCGCCGAGGCGTTGGACGGCTTTGATGGCGTCAGTGCCGAGGAACGCGCGGTCATCACGTATCTGATTGGTGAGTTGTGGCGTCGCATTGGTGACGATGCGCAAGCGCGTCTCTGGTATGATCGCGTGCCCAACGAAGTCACCGAGCCGGACGCGCAGGCGTGGGTACTCGAAGTAGCGCAGCAGCAGCGCCTCTCGCCGCGCGAGTGGTTCGTCTGACGACGCTGGCTTGATGCACGAATTCGTCCAGCGTCGTTCGACCGACCTCGATCAACGCTGGTACAGTGCAGTTCCCGCAGCCGAGTGACATCGCTACCCGCGAGATCACTCGGTTTTTGCAGCTGCTATCGCGTGCCGAACAAGCGATCGCCTGCGTCACCCAACCCCGGCAAGATGTACCCTTGCGCGTTGAGTTCGCGGTCGAGACACGCGGATAGGATGGGAACGTCCGGATGCTCGCGGGTCAGTCGACGCACACCCTCGGGTGCGGCCACGAGACAGAGAAACCGGATGCGGGTCGCTCCGGCGCGTTTGAGCGAGTGTACCGCCGCTGCCGCACTGCCGCCGGTCGCCAACATCGGATCGAGCAGCAGAAAGTCCCGCTCACTCACGTCGCCCGGCACCTTGAAGTAGTAGTCCACCGGTTCGAGCGTATCGTGGTCGCGATATAAACCGATATGCCCGACGCGTGCCGACGGCATCAGGCGAAGGATCCCTTCGACCATGCCGAGTCCCGCGCGCAGGATCGGGACCAGCGTGAGCTTCTTGCCGCGAACCGACCACCCCGAGGTGAGCTCGAGGGGCGTATGCACCGGGACCGGATCGAGTGCGAGATCGCGCGTGGCTTCGTAGGCCATGAGCATAGCGATTTCGTCCACCAACTCCTTGAACTGTTTGGTCGGAGTGCCGCGGTCGCGCAGGAGCGTGAGTTTATGGCGCACCAACGGATGGTCCACCACGGACAACATCGGAAATTCGACGAGCGGCTCGGCGGACATCGGCGTGCGGGTAAGAGACGAAGAAACGACGACGGACGCGGCGCGCGGTTGCGCGAGTTTTGCGATACGACGTACGGTGCAACGGTAGCGTGCAGCCGGTGGCGTACGCTACCTTCGCCGCATGAAGGAATATCAGGCGGTGATCATCCGGCTGACGCGCCACGTCCGTGAGGACGAAGATGCGCTCACCGACCTCCTCAACGAACGCAGCCGCATGGGATGGACGCCCGGCCGGTTGGCGCAGGACGGTCAGCGCATGACCGTCATCTTCGAGCGCGACCTGCCGACGACGGAGTAGCCACGCGTGTCTGACCGGGACGATGCACGGGCGCTGCAGTTTATTCGGGCGTTCGGTCGCACCGGGACGACGTTTCAAGCGCTGGGCCGCGCATTGCGGCATTGGTTTGACGGCGCGCGCGGCGTGGTCGCGTACTTTGATACGGGCTCGGCGTGGGTCGCGGCTGGCGAACCGATCGCAGCGCGCGACGACAGCATTCCCGTCGCCGAAACGTTTATCGACGCGGCCCGTGCGCACGGTCGTCGGGTCTGCTTCTTCGCGACCGAAGGGATTCTCGCGTCGTCGCCGCGATTTCGTCGCATACAGATCGGTGAACAGCCCGTCTGGGATCCGGCGCGCTGGAGTGACGACGTGGGCGCGCATCGTTCGCTGCGCGAACAATTGCGGCGCGCGCGCGCCAAATCGGTAACGGTTCGAAGGTTGGAGTCGCAGGAATACAGCGGCAGCGCGCGGACGCCGCTTGATCGACTGATTGCGCGGTGGCACGCGTCGCGCTCCATGGCGGCAATGCACTTTCTGGTGGATGTCGCGCCGTTCGACAACGCCGATGATCGACAGCTGTGGATCGCCGAACGGCACGGGACTGTGGTGGCGCTGCTGTCGATCGCACCGGTGCCCGCGCGGGGCGGCTGGTTGTTCGAGCATCTGCTGCGTGATCCGCACGCACCGAACGGCACCGCCGAATTGCTGGTGGATGCGACAATGCGCGCCCTTGATCGCGATGGCGTGCGCTGGGTGACGCTCGGCTTGGCACCGCTGTCGGGCGCGGTGAATGGCTGGCTGCGCCTCGTACGTCGCGTTTCCCGCGCCCTGTTCAACTTCGTCGGTCTTGCCGCCTTCAAGCGCAAGCTGCGGCCGCATGGGTGGGAGCCGATTTACCTCGCGTTTCCGCGTGAACAACATGGCGTTGTGGCGATGTTCGATGCGCTGCGTGCCTTCGCTGGCGGCTCGCTGTGGCGATTCGGTGTAGCATCGGTGGTGCGTGGCCCGTTGCTGTTGCTGCAGGCACTGTCATGGTTGTTGGTTCCGTGGACGCTTGCGATGGCGCTCGCTCCGTCCGCGGGCTGGTTTCCACACCCCGCGGTGCACATCGCGTGGGTGTTGTTTGACCTGGTGCTGCTCGGCGCATTGGTAGCGCTCCGACGTATGCGAGGTCATGCGCGGGTAGCCGACCAATGGTACATGGCGCGGGCGATCGCCATAGCCGTCACGTTCGATGCGGCGCTGACGCTGATCGAAGCACTGCTATGGAATGCACCACGCACGCACACGATTCGCGACGTGCTGATGTTGGTCATCGCGTGCATCGGTCCGTGGCTCGCGGCCGTGGTGCTCTGGGGTGCAGCTCGCCGATTGCAGGTGCTGGTCGGAGACAAGCCATAGTTCGTGTTCGCTCGGTTCGCGTTAGCTTGGAGTTATGGAACGAATCTGTGTGTACTGTGCGTCCAACGACGGCGCGCGTCCAGAATATCTGGAATCGGCTCGCACGATGGGTCGCCTGCTTGCTGAACGCGGCATCGCGCTGGTGTATGGCGGTGGACGCACTGGACTGATGGGCGCGCTGGCCGATTCGGCGCTTGCCTCAGGCGGTGAAGTTGTTGGCGTGATGCCACATGCCCTGGTCGAACGCGAAGTGGCGCACCACGGGCTGACGTCATTGCAGGTCGTCGACTCGATGCACGAACGCAAAGCACTGCTCGCCGAGATGGCCGACGCCTTCATCGCGCTCCCTGGCGGTTTGGGGACGCTCGAGGAGTTGTTCGAGACGTGGACGTGGGCGCAGCTCGGTGTGCATCGCAAACCCGTCGCGCTGCTTGACGTCGCCTCGTATTGGAAACCGCTCGTGCAGTTAATGGCGCACGTGGAGTCTGAAGGCTTCTTGCGCGGCACGCCGCAGGAATGGCTGGTGGTCGATTCCGATGAAGCACGTTTGCTCGACAAACTTGCCACCTTCGAGCCGCCCACCGTGCGACGCTGGCTGCGGCTCGGCGACACGTGACCTCGGGTATCCCAACGTGACGTATGTGCTACCGCGAGGTGCGCCGCTGTTGCGAGATCAGGTGACGCGCCGCGGTGGCCCGCTGGTACCGTGGTTGGCGGCGATCGCGGTAGCGACGACAGTACCAGTCCTGCTGGCCGCGCTTTTTCGTACGCCGGCGCTGGCGCAACCACTCCCTGTCTTTCCGTCGCCGCGTCCTGTCAGCGCGCTTCCGGTGTGGACGGCCGCGCTCGCCTTGATCGCGTTGTGGCGTGGCTCGACGCGCGTCGCGCAGCTTGCGGCGTTCGCGACGATCGGGGTCGCCACGGTCGGGTTTGTGGTGGCCACCCTGAGCGCGGCGCAGCTGCTCCCGCCATTCGGCGTGGCGTTTTCTGTCGCGACGGTCTTTCTGTTTTTCGGCGCGGCGCTCTGGCTACTCACGCGTTCGCCGGTTTCGCCACGTGCACTGATCGCGGCGGGCGCGATTGGCGCCATGCTGCTCGCGCTGTCCGGTGTGCTGCTCCTCGTCACGCTCGGCGGCATGCTGCAAACGGAGATCGCACGTCGAGTGGCGCAGATGTCGCTCACGTCGCTGATGAGCATCATCGCGCTGAGCGTTGGGTTGATGCGCTACGTCGCGGCACATGAAGCGGTCGGCGTGGCGCCACCGCGATGGTTGCCGATGGTCGTCGGAGCGAGCGGCGCGTTGACGATGGTCGTCTTCTGGCAGACACTGATCGCTCGCGAAGCGTCCGAAACCGCAGCGCGTGCGTCGATTGCATCGGACGCAGTTCAGCGCGCCATTCGCCGACAGTTCATCGCGATTGATCGCGGGTTGGCGCGCGTCGGTCTCTATGTGCAAGACGCGCCGGCCGACGTGCCGCTCTGGCGCACGTCCATCGAACGTCTGACGGCAGAAACGCCTGGCGTCGAGCGCACAGTGTGGCTCGACTCGACAGGACGCGTGATCCGCACGACCGCTGATTCGGCGCTCCCTGCCGCGACGATCGCGCAGATGAAAGCGTGGACGCCGAGCGTCCTCCGCTTGGCTGCAGTCGATTCTGGTGTATCGAGTCGTACCGGCCAACCGGCCGAACATTCGGTCCGCGTGCGGGCTATCGACCCGATGGGTATCGCCCTGCTACTGCCGGTGCCGAAGACCGCGCAGGGTTCCGCGTTACTCGTCAGTCTCGTGTCGGAGCAGAATCTGTTGCGTGACTTCATCGGCGAATACAGCAATGGGTTCGATGTGCGCGCGTTCGTTGGAGATTCGCTGATCGCCGGCGCGCCGACGGAATCGGTTGAACCGGTCTATCGCAGCAGCATGCTGTTCGGCGATCGGCGGATCGATTTCACGTTCACGCCCGATCACACGCTGCCACGATCGACGTTTCCTGAACTCCTGCTGCTGCTTGGCTTGGCGGTCGCGGCGTTGGTGGCGTTGACGCTCTGGCTGGCGCGAAAGAGTTGGGAAGATGCGAGTGTGGAAGGGATGGCGCGCATGCAACGTGCGATCGAGCGCGCCACCGACGGTGTTTGGAAGATCGACCTGTTACGCGGTGGGGCGCATCGCAGCGGTGCGCTGCTCAAGTCGTTGGGTTACGAGCCCGACGCCTTGAAGGGGTTGGCCACGAGCTGGACGTCGCTCGTGCATCCGGACGACGTGGAGCGCGTGTCGAGTGCGATGCGCGCGCATGTTGCAGGCGACACCGAAGTATTCGAATGCGAGTATCGCGTGCGTGCCGGCGACGGCAGCTGGCATACGATCGTCGATCGCGGTCGCGTGATTGAACGGACCGTTGATGGACAGGCGGCGCGATTGTTGGGCATCTCCGCCGACATCACGGAGCGCGCGCGCGCCGACGCCGAACAAGAGAAAAGCGAGCGTCGTTTTCGTACGATGTTCGACAGTGCATATCAGCTGCAGTTGCTGCTCGATCTGGATGGGAGCATCCTCGTAGCCAATCGCGCAGCCGCAGATTTTGTCGGGCTTACGGTCGACGCGATGCAAGGGACGGCGTTTCGCGACGTCTCGTGGTGGAACGCGGTAGACGGCACGCCGGCGCGGATGCAGGAGCGCTTTGATCGGGTACGCGGTGGCGATGCGACACGTTTCGAAGTCCAAGCCACGTCGGCCGACGGACGGGTGGCGACGCTCGACTTTTCGCTTCGCCCGGTGCGCGACGACAGTGACCTGGTGAGTCAGGTGCTGGTGGAAGGCCACGACCTTACTGAGCGCAAGCGCGCGGAAGATTCGCTGCGTCAGATCGGAGCGCTGACGACCATGGGACAGCTCGCTGCGCGCGTGGCGCATGAGATCAACAATCCGCTCGCGGGCATCCAAAACGCATTTTTGTTGGTGCGTGGCGCTATTCCGCACGATCATCCGCATTTTCGCTTTGTCGGTGCGATCGAGCGGGAGATTGCGCGCATTGCCGCTGTTACTAGGCAACTCTACGAGACGTATCGCCCCGATCAGGCCGCCGATGCGCACTCATCTGTTATTCTGGCAATCAGCGACGCAGTCAGTTTTCTCGAACAGGTCAACCGTGCGCGCCAGGTGAAGATCATCACCAATGTTGCGAAGGCGCCCTCACTCGTTCCGGTGCCGGATGCGTTGTTGCGGCAGACGTTGTACAATCTCGTGCAGAACGCGCTCGACGCGTCGCCGCCGAATGGCACGGTCGAAGTGTCAGCGGCGCGCGAAGGTGAAGAGTGTGTCATTCGCGTCTGTGACGAAGGTCCGGGTATTCCAGAGCTCATTCGCGAGCGCATTTTTGAACCATTCTTCAGTACGAAGGACCACACCATAAAGACCGGCGGCATGGGGATCGGGTTGTCGTTGGTGCGACAGTCGGTGCTTGCGGTCGGTGGACGTGTTTTGGTGCACGATCGTCCGCAGGGCGGCACCGAATTCGAGGTCCGACTTCCTATGCAACCCATCGACACAGGGGTTCTCCGATGAGCCGCGGTCGCATTCTGATTGCCGACGACGAACCGACATTTCTTCATTCCACCGCGGAACTGCTGCGACGCGAAGGGTTCACGGTCGAAACCGTCGAAGACGCGCCGTCGGCGGTGAAAGCCATCAGTGTCGCATCGTTCGATTTGCTGATCACCGATCTCGAAATGCCCGGCAACGCCGACCTGGACCTGGTGCAGCAGGTCTCGCACCTCAGCGGCGGGTTGCCAATCATCATTATCACCGGCTTTCCGTCCGTGCGTTCCGCCGTGGCCTGCATTGAGCTGCCGGTTACGGCCTATCTGGTGAAGCCGGTGGATTTCACCACGTTGCTGGCGCGCGTGTCCGGCGCAGTGGCGCGGTTCCGCTCCTATCAGGCGATGCAGGACACCGAAGCGCGGCTCCGCGACTATCGCAAACAGCTGGAGCAGGTGCCGACCGAGCCCAACGTCGATGCGAAAAGCGGGATCGACATGTTTCTGGCGATGACGCTGCGCAATGTCATGGGATCCCTCTCAGATCTGGAGCATCTCGGCCAGGCTCTCGCCGGTAAGACCGACGGCAAGCAGCACCCCTGTCAGCTGATCAATTGCCCGCGCGGCGCGCAGCTGCAAAATGCGGTAGAAGACACGATCGCGGTGCTCGAAGAAACAAAGTCCAAATTCAAATCGAAAGCGCTTGGGGATCTGCGTCATCGACTGGAACTGCTCGTCGCGCACATCTAAGTCGCATGTTGATTGCACGTTCACATGGCTTTGGTGTCGCACGACACCAAGTGCGGTGGGAAAGTGCGAATCTCTCCACATTGTCATGGAACTGTAGCATAGCTGTCCGTGTCTATCCCTTGCGAAGCGAAGCGTCTTTCGCATATTCCTAGGGAGTAGAGTGGCATCGGCGTACAGCGCCATTGTTACGATCTGTTGCACAGGTACGAAGACATAGGGCCGCTTGACGGCCCACCTTGACGATCGGGGAATCAGTCCTCGGCAGTCGAAGGCGCGAAGGTTCGCTCAGATCATCGAGCGACCACGCGCCTTTTTTGTTTTTCCACGCGCATGATGAGGACACGGACATGAGCCACGCCGCTCTGTACCAGCCCACCGACAGTTCCAGAACGCGTCCCGATTTCGGACCGGTGGCGGCTTCGCCACGTCTGGCACGTCAGCGCGATAAGTCGCCGCTTGGTGTCACGATGGCTGACCGCGCCGGACGCGCCGGATTGAGCCGAGTGCTGATCGTCACCGAAGATGATGAGACACTCGCCGTGCTGCAGCAGGTCTTCGAAGCCGCCGGTCGTGATGTGATGCACGCACGGCGTGCCGACGGTCTGCTCGATCGCGTCGCTCGTGCTGAAATCGATTTGGTGATCACCGATCAGGAGCTTCCGGGTGGCGACGGTTTAACGTTGCTGGCCGCGATGCAGCGTGAGCAGCCGAGTATCCTGACGGCCATGCTGACCGTCGCGGGATCGTCAGTGACGACCGGCCAAGCGTTCAGCCACGGTGCATGCGACTATCTCACCAAGCCAGTACGCGCCGACGAAGCGCTCGCGTTCCTGCGTCGCGCCGATTCAATGAGCGCGTTGCGCGCTGCCGCAACAGAACCTGTCGGAAGCGAGCCGACCGAGTTTCGCGGCATGCTGGGTACTACGCCACGTATGCGCGAATGCTTCAAGCTGATCTCCCGCGTTGGTCGTACGGATGTGACGACCATCGTGACGGGTGAAAGCGGCACTGGCAAGGAGTTGGTCGCGCGCGCGCTGCATGACGAAAGCAGCCGACGCCACAAGCCATTCGTTGCGCTCAACTGCTCCGCGTTGCCGTCGGAGTTGGTGGAGAGCGAACTGTTCGGTCATACGCGCGGTTCGTTTACCGGAGCGGTGAAAGACCACGCAGGCCTGTTCGAATCCGCCAACGGCGGCACACTGTTTCTCGACGAAATCGGCGACCTCGGTCCGCTCGCGCAGGCCAAGGTGTTGCGCGCGCTCGAAAGCGGTGAAGTAATGCGCGTCGGCGGCACGCGGTGCACGCATGTCGATGTGCGCGTGATTGCGGCCACGAACCGTCCGCTCGATGAGATGGTCGCGCAAGGGAAGTTTCGCGAAGACCTGCTCTATCGGTTGAAAGTAATTCCGATCGTGTTGCCGCCGCTGCGTGAGCGAAAGGCGGACATTCCGTTGCTGACGAATCATTTCCTGCACGTTTTCGCCGAACGGTACGGCATGCCCGTGCGGCAGGCGGATAGCGCGACGCAGGAGCTACTCATGGCGTACGACTGGCCGGGCAACGTGCGCGAGTTGCGGAACGTGATCGAAGGCGCGCTGATCATGGCGGACGGTCCGATGATCACCGCGCAGGATCTGCCGGCGAATCTGCAGCCGCGTGCGAGATCCACGACGTATCCGATGCACATGATGGAGCAGTCGGTCGACTTGCCTTTTGTCGAGGCGCGCGAACGGGCGTTGCGCGAGTTCGACCGAATGTTTCTCAGCGCCGCGTTGGCGCGAAACGGCGGCAACATCGCACGTACCGCACGGGCGTTGGGGCTGCACCGTCAATCGTTGCAGAAGCTGCTGGCGCGCCGCGACCTGCGGCAGTCCGGCGATATCGCACGTGATGCGGAGTTGTAGTCACCGCGATGTCGCACATGCACATCACTGATCGTTGTTCACACGAGTGGCGTAGAGTCGCTGACTCCTACCACCGGCTGAAGCGCAACGATGTCGTTCGCTCCGGTGCAATGGGTAACGATGACAAAATCAGAAGGAGCACTCTATGGGTCGGCTGACACTGAGCATGGATGTCCTGGAACTGGTGGCCGAACGATTCAAGGCGTTGTCAGAACCGGCGCGCCTCCACTTGCTGATGGCCATGCAAGTCGAGGAGCTCTCGGTGAACGAGCTCGTGGAGCGTACCGGGCTTGGACAAGCCAACGTGTCCAAACATCTGCAGGTGCTGCATACACACGGCTTCGTTCGGCGCCGCAAGGAAGGGTTGTTTGTATATTATGGACTCGCGGACCGCAGCGTCCTCAAGCTGTGTGATCTGATGTGCGGACGACTAGAGGCGCAACTCGACGCGCAGAAGCGACTGCTGAGCGCCTGATCTCGCGCCTCCATCCTTTCTGGAGGCGACATGCAGGTTGAATTCAGTGGTGCAGCGCGTGAAGTCACTGGCTCCTGTCATATTCTGCGCGTCGGCGAGCGCACTGTGCTCCTCGATTGTGGAATGTTTCAGGGGGCACGCGCAGAAAGCCAAGTCAAGAATCGGAAGCTGCCGATCGCCGTCGACAAGATCGATGCAATCATTCTTTCGCATGCGCATATCGATCATTCGGGTCGGCTGCCGTTTCTGGTCAATCAAGGCTACAACCGCACCATCTGGACGACCGCAGCCACGCGCGACCTCTGCGCCGTCATGCTCGCCGACTCGGCGCACATCCAGGAAAAAGACGTCGAATTCCTCGAGCGACACGGCCGACCGCACGCCGAACCGCTTTATACCATGCGCGACGCTACGCGCACACAGGAATGCATGGTCGGCGTACCCTACCACAAATGGTTCGATGTGACCGACGGTGTGCGCGCCATGTATACCGACGCTGGCCACATTCTTGGATCGGCATCGGTGGTGATTGAAGCGCGCGAAGGCGATACGATGAAACGTCTCGTGTTTTCGGGAGACATCGGACGCGCAGGACTGCCGATCATTCGCGATCCCGAACCGCCGACCGGCGGTGCCGATACGATTCTGTGCGAATCGACATACGGCAACCGCGATCATGCATCGGTCGAAGGTGCGCGCGAGCAGCTCGGCACGATTGTTCGGGAAACGGCGGCACGTGGCGGGCGCATTCTGATTCCCGCATTCGCCGTCGGGCGCACGCAGGAAGTGCTGTACGATCTGCATGAGTTGCTACGTGACGGCAAGATTCCCAACATCCCCATCTACGTCGACTCACCGCTCGCGATCAACGCAACCGATGTCTTCAAGTTGCATCCGGAAGTGTTCGACCAAAGCGAATCACTCGTACGCGCAACACCGGAGCTGTTCGATTTTCCGCTCGTAAAATTCACGCGCGATGTGAACGAATCGAAAGCGCTCAATTCAGCGAATGGTCCGATGATCATCATTGCTGCGTCAGGCATGGCAGAGTCGGGGCGCATTCTTCATCACCTGCGCAACGGTGCCAGCGATCCGCGCAACACTATTCTCATCGTTGGCTTTATGGCCGAACATACGCTCGGTCGTCGCATCGTCGAGCGGCGCGCGACGTTGCGAATTCTTGGCGATGACGTGGAGCTCGCGGCCCACGTCGAAGTGCTCAACGGCTACAGCGCGCACGGCGATCGGAACGAGTTGCGTCATTGGCTCGATGCCGTTCGCGATGGCGGCGGCGCGTCTGGGCTTACGCAACCGAAGGTCCACCTCGTGCATGGCGAGCAGGCGGCACAAGACGCATTTTCGGCATCGTTGCGTGAGGCGGGATACTCGGTAGACGCACCGGCGTCAGGAGAAGTACGGAACCTCTAGTGTAGTGTCGGCGAGAAACTGCACTAGCTTCCACGGCATGTCACGCCAAGCAGCGCGCGTCGCCACACGAGGAGTTGCCAGGCGAGGAGTCGCCGTGCGCAGGTTGGCCGTTCGCGCGCTGGCGGTCGTGTCGGTGGGCTGGTTGGTGTGTCTGATCGCGATCATTGCGTGGTCCACGCGCGACGCAGAAGGGACGGCCGACGCCATCATCGTGCTTGGCGCCGCGCAGTACAGCGGACGACCGTCACGCGTGCTCAGTGCGCGACTCGATCACTCGCTCGACCTGTGGCAGCATGCGCGCGCACCACGCATCGTGCTCACGGGCGGACGTCGCGACGGCGATGTGTTGAGTGAAGCGGCGGCAGGTCGGCGCTATGTCGTTCGTCGTGGCGTGCCGGCGTCGGCGATTCTCATGGAGACGACTGGGCGCACTTCGCTCGCGTCGATGCATGGGGCCGCAATGCTGCTTCACGCCAGCGGTGACAGCAGTGCTGCGCGCCCACGCGTGTTGTTGGTGAGCGATCCGTTTCACATGCTCCGCCTCGATGTGTTGGCGCGATTGCACGGGTTGGTGCCGCTCTCGTCGCCGACGCGCACGAGTCCGATCTCGTTCAATCAGTCCGTGGCGATCGAATACATTTTGCGCGAATCAATTGCACTGCCGACCGATGTCGTCGTGCTGTTGTGGCTGCACGCCACCGGTCGGAGCCTCGGCGTCAACGCCGAAGGCTGATCGCGTCGCTCGTGCATGCACAAACCGCCGAGCGATGATCGGCTCGGCGGTACAGTGACGATCGGGATCGTGCGACGGCTATGGTTTTTGTTTGATCGAGGCGCGCATCATGATCGGGACGCCGCTCGGTCCGACCTCGTAGAGCGGAATGTCCTTGATGTCGTTGTCCAGCAGTATCTGCGTGCCGAAACCATTCGAGAACCCGCTGACGAGTGAACCGGCTAATCGGAATGGATCGGCATTGTCGATGTTCACGACGTAGCCAAGATCACCGAGTGATGCAGCGGTGACGCGACTGAGTGGCATGCCGCCCGCGGCCGCGTATCCCTGCATCAGTTCTCGTCCGAAGACGGTGTTGCGCCAATGACTATCACGCGTGCCGGCGCCGCCGGCGTTCTCGACGGGCACCGGAGTGCCTAAGTAGGTCGCGCCGCCGATACTCGGGAATTCCGCGACAGCGCCGCTCCCCGTGAAGAACGGATCGGAGCTTCCCGAACCGGTGAGCAGCGTCCGTCGGTAATTCCAGAGTGTGCCGATGCCGAGGACATGGCCCATTTCGTGGAGTACGACGTCGTCGATGATGCCACTGGTGAGCAGACTCGGGAGATCGGCTTCATCGAATTCCATCACGCCAACGAGCGTCAGACGCGACGCCGTGTTGATGAAGCATGGACCGGCTTGGGCGAGCACTTTACCCACGCCGTCGATCGGGGCGATGCGTGCGAAAACGACGAGATCACTGACGATCTCGTTCAGCGCTGGCGTTGAATCGCCGCAGGCACCGGCTGCCGCCGTGACGCGCACATCGTGCACGTGCCCGGTAATGATCCGACGCCATTTTGCCGCGGCCTTGGTGAACGCCTCGCGTTGCCGCGCCGTCCCGCCTGAGCCAATGAAGCGGACATCGATTTTGAAGTTGGAGAGCGACAGCGATGCGGTGAACGTGACCGCCTTCCCAGGCAGTTGCGTCGTCGTCGCGATCAGCGTTTGCGTTGTCGCCGCGCCGAGTACCCAGCTGCCAACGTACGCGAGTCCCGAGGCCGGATCGGTTTGCACGATGCTGCCGGAGATCGTACCGGAGGCCGGGCCAACGGCGAAGGTGACCGGCACATTGCCAATGCCGTTGCCGAACGCGTCTACGACTTTGACGCCCGGCGGTGCCGAGAGTGCGGCACCGACGATGCCTTCCTGATTGTCGCCGCCTGATTTCACAATGTCGGCGATCGGGCCCGGCACGGCGTTGACGAGAAACGCGATCTGATTGCTACCGAGGCTCGCCAACGCCGTTTGTAGCCGCGCGACCGTGCCCAACTTCCACGCGGTGACGGTCGCAATGCCCTGCGCGTTGGAGACGATGGTGCCGTCAGTGATGGTGCCGTCGCCAGGCGCGGCGGCGAATATGATCGTGGTGCCGGCCACCGGGTTACCGTACGAATCTTCGACGCGGGCCGACGGTGGAATGGGCACGGGTGTGTTGACCGGTGCGCGCTGTTGATCGGGGCCGAGGGCGACGAGTTGCGACGCTGGGCCAGCCCCCGCCTGCGCGGTGAAGACGACCGGCGTGCTGATCCCGATGGCCGTCGCCTGCAAGGTCTGTGTGCCAGCCTTGGTGCCGAGCGTCCATCCCCCCGACAGTGCTTCCCCGTTGCTCGAGGTACGGATCGAATCGTTGACCACTTTGCCGCCGCCCGCCGTCACGGTCCAGTAGACCATTACGTTCTTGATGCCCTTGCCTTTGGCGTCGAGAATTTTGACCGTCGGAATGGTCGTGAGGGTACTGGCGACGACGGCGCTCGCGGTGGCGCTCGTGACCGCGGCGGCGGTCGTCGGGACCTGCGGATCGCTGCACGCTGCCAGCGTGAATGCGCTGACCAGCAGTGTCGCGAGACGCGTGGTGACACGCGTTGTGACACGCGCCGTGACACGTGCGCTGATGCGCGCATGACGCCAGCGCGACGCGTTCAGCTGCAGAACACGCAGCGAGTTGGAGCGAAGCATGACACGGACCTTGAAAGGGAACTCGGGGGGCGGGGTTACGGCCTTCATGACCGCCCCACCAATATTGGATCATGCGCATACCAGTCGAGAGCTACACCCTCCCGAACGGCCTGCACGTGGTACTCTCTGAGGATCACACAGCGCCGATCGTCGCGGTCAATTTGTGGTACCATGTCGGATCTGCCAACGAACGGGTGGAGCGAACCGGCTTCGCCCATCTCTTTGAACATATGTTGTTCCAGGGATCGGCCAACGTCGAGGCGAACGAACACTTCGAAGTAGTACAGCGGGCCGGTGGCACGCTGAACGGCTCGACGTGGCTCGACCGGACGAATTACTACGAAACGCTGCCGTCGAATCAACTCGCCATCGCGTTGTGGCTCGAAGCCGACCGCATGGGACGGATGCTGCCTGCGTTGACGCAAGTGAAGCTCGACACGCAACGCGACGTGGTAAAAAATGAACGGCGCTGGTCGGTGGATAACCAACCGTACGGCACGTGGTGGGAGCGACTTCCGGCGCTGTGCTTTCCCGAAGGGCACCCGTTCCATCATTCGTTGATCGGATCGATGGAGCATCTGACCGATGCGTCCCTCGACGACGTCGCCGATTTCTTCCGTACGTACTACACCCCAGACAACGCCGTGCTCACGATCGCCGGTGATTTCGAGCACACTGAGGCAGTACGATTGGTCGAGGAATACTTCGGCAGCATTGAACGCGGACAGCCTCGCCCGCCGCTGCGCGATATGACAGTGACACCTGTTTTTGGCACCACCCTACGCGAAGTCGTCACCGACGCGGTGGCGTTACCACGGTTGCTTGTCGCCTGTCGTACCCCCGTCTTTGGCTCGGACGGCTACTACGCCGCCAGCCTCGCCGCCGCCGTGCTGGGTTTGCGCACCGGGAGCCGACTTGAGCAGTCGCTCGTACGCGGCCAACGGATTGCGTCGCAAGCCACAGCGTTCACCTACGATTTGGCCAAGGGGAGCGACTTGCTCGTCGTCGACGTCACTGCGCATCCGGACGTCACGCCCGACGCACTCGAAGCGGCCGTGTTGGGTGAACTCGACAAAATGCACACCGACGGCGTGAGCGACGCCGAAGTGGCGCGCGCGCGCGCGCTGATCGAAACGAGCTTCGTGACCAGTTTGCAGTCGGCGGCCGAACGTGCCGATCAGCTGTCGCGCTTCGCGACGTACTTCGGCGACGCGTCGCTCGCCAACGAACAGGTAGCGCGCTATCAAGCGACGACGGCAGCCGACGTCACGGCGCTCGCCCGCGAACGACTGGGGCCGAACAACCGCGCGCTGTTGTTGTTCGTCCCAGCCGAAGAATCGGCCGACGCCGTGCTGGAGGCGCACGTATGACCGACATCGCACCGCCGCGTCCGGGCGCCTCCGCGCCACGCCCGTACCATTTCCCTACGTTCGAAACACGCATTCTCGCCAATGGGCTGCGCGTGATCGTGTCACCGGTGCCGGCCTACCCGGTGGTGACGATGCTCGCGGTCGTGGAGGCCGGCGCGACGCGTGATCCGCGCGACGCCGAAGGACTCGCGCAGATGACGACGCGCGCCTTGGCCGAAGGGACACGCGACATGAACGCGTTGCAGCTCGCCGAACGACTCGAAACGCTGGGTACCACGCTCGATACCGGCGCTGATTGGGATTCGGCGATCGTACAGCTCACGTCACTCGCGTCGCGTGTCGAAGATGCGTTTGCGGTGCTCGCGGAAGTGCTGCGGTATCCCGCGTTTCCTGACGATGAACTCGACCGGTTACGCGCCGAACGCCAAGCCGATCTCGCGCAACTGCGCGCCGAACCCCGCGGATTGGCCGATGTATTTTTTTCGCGATTGTTGTATGACATCAGTTCACGGTTCGCGCGTTTGGCGGGTGGCGATGAGCAGAGCATCGTCAACATCTCGCGCGATCGCATCACTTCGTATCATGCGTCGTATTATCGCCCAAACGCGACCGCGCTGATGGTCGTCGGTGACATTTCGGTCGACGATGCGGTACGCCATGTGACGTCGTACTTTGGCGACTGGGGCGGCACGGCACCGGACGTCACCGAGCCGCTCGATGTACCGCGGTTTCGTGAGCCGCGCGTGCACATCATCGACAAAGCCGACGCCCCGCAATCGGAAGTGCGCGTTGGGCATGTCGCGGTGCCACGCCTGCACGATGACTACTTCCCGATCGTGGTCATGAACGCGATCCTCGGCGGTCTTTTTTCGTCGCGGCTCAATCTCAACTTGCGCGAAGTGCACGCGTTTACCTACGGCGCGCACTCCGCGTTCGATTGGCGTCGCGCGGCGAGTCCGTTCGAAATTTCGACGGCGGTGGAGACGGCTGTGACAGCCGACGCGCTCAAGGAAATTCAGATCGAGTTCGCGCGAATGCGGAGCGAACAAGTGACGGACGCGGAGTTGTCGCTGGCGACCGACTATTTGGTCGGCGTGTTTCCGATTCGCTTCGAGACGACGGCCGAAGTCGCGGGTGGCTTGGCCAACGTCGAGATCTTCCGGTTGCCGACGAACTACTTCGACAACTATCGCGAACGCGTGCGCGCGGTGACCGCCGACGATGTGTTGCGCGTCGCACAGCAGCACCTCGATCCGTCGCGACTGCAGGTCGTCGTCGTGGGCGATGCGTCCAAGATTCGTGAGCCGTTGGCTGCGCTTGGTCTTGGCCCCGTGACCGTGTACGATCCCGCCGACGCCGATACGCCCATGCTCACGTTGTCGACGTCGTCCGTATTGACGTCGTCTACCGCTGCTTCCTGACTCGCCCTCTGCCACGCTCCGTGTCGCCAGCCAAAACGTCCAAGTCCGTTACGCGCTCGCTGAAGAAACCAGTGAAGACCCCCGGAAAAAGCGCCAAGAAGCAGACCGTCAAGTCACCGTTGTACGAAGTGCGTCGATCGAAAATTCAGGGGCGCGGCGCCTTCGCGATCAGCGCGATCCGGAAGGGACAGCGGGTCGACGAATATTTGGGCGAGCGCATCTCGCACGAAGAGGCGGACCGCCGCTACGACGACGCCGATGGCCGACATCATACCTTCCTCTTCATTCTTGATGATGATACGGTGCTCGACGCGCGCAAAGGCGGCACCGACGCGCGCTTCATCAATCATTCGTGCGATCCGAATTGTGAAACGCTGATCGACGACGGGCACATTTACATCAACGCGATCAAGCCGATCGCGCCGGAAACCGAACTCGCGTACGACTATCGCTTCGAATGGCAGGACGAGTACCAGCCAGACGACGTGCGGTACTACGCGTGTCGTTGTGGGACGGCAAAGTGTCGCGGGACGATCTTACGAATTCCGGTGTATCTCCGGCCGACGATCAAGAAGTGGCTCGCTGGTGACGACGTGCGCCGACCGACCAAACCGAAAAAGGCCGGGAAGCAGGCGAAGAAAGCGGTGAACAAAAAGGCCGTGAACAAAACCGCCAAGAAAACGGTTACAACGCGTATGAAGAAGGCATCGAAGCAATCATCAAAGAAGACGAGCAAGCGCGCGTGAGTGATGGGCTGGGGCAGGTCTCGAGCACGAGAGCGTATACGGGACGGGTGATTTCGCTCGACGTGGATCAGGTCCGTTTTCCCGATGGGTCGATCGGGTCGTTGGAAATGGTCCGCCACCCGGGGGCCAGCGCGATCGTGCCGCTGCTCAACCCCGAAGCCGATGACCCCGAGGTGGTGCTGATCCGGCAGTATCGATATGCCGCCGATGGCTATTTGTATGAAATCCCGGCCGGACGGCTGGATGCGGGGGAATCTCCGCAAGACTGTGCCCGACGTGAATTGCACGAGGAAACCGGATACACCGCAGCGCGTGTCGAACATCTGTTCACGATGTTCACGACGCCCGGCTTCACCGACGAGAAGATCCACCTCTTCCTGGCGACCGGTTTGTCCGCTGGCGAGGCTATGCGGGAAGCCGACGAGTTCATGGAATTAGTGCCGACCAAGCTGTCTCGGGCACTGTCCATGATTGAGCAGGGTGAAATCCAGGACGCCAAAACGGCACTCGCCCTGTTGTACGCGGCAGGGTTTCGCCTCTCCTGACAGCCGGCACCCTGTCCTGAGACAGGGTTTTGTCCTCTTTGCGTGTCCTCTATTTGGGAAGCTGATACGCCTGGCCGACCAACCGGCGCTCGGGTGATCGGCGATACATCCAGCTAAGTGGCTGTGGCGTAGCTATTTGCACGGAAAGGTTCCGCAAAGTTCCCTGCGGCACGCCGTGTGCAAGTAGAGGATGCGTGCGACGTCATGGTATGCCGGATCGCCCGGTGCCGGACATCGTCGCGCTGCGAACCTCGGTTCGCGTCACCGCAGGAGGAGGGCTTCACCATGGCCGATCTGGCTCGCACGACCCTGAATCACCAGCCGAAAGTCTCGCCCGTTCGCGAACATCTGCGGACGCTCGACGACGGCGATGTGGTATCGGCGTTTCTCGCCGGCGAGGAGCGTGCCTTCGAAGAGCTGGTCGACCGTTATCAGGGACGCCTGCTCAACTTCGTCTACCGGACGATCGGAGACCGCGACCGCGCGGAAGACCTGGTGCAAGAAGTGTTCATTCGCGTCTACCGGCACATCGGACGCTTTGACCGCTCGAAGAAGTTCTCCACCTGGATCTACACGATCGCGTCCAACCTCGGCAAAAACGAGCTGCGCAATCGCTCGCGGAACCCGCTGGTGCTCTTTCAGGCCATCAAGGCCAAGTTTGAGGACGAGGATCGGCCGCTCCAGTTCGAGGACGTGCACACGCGTCCAGACGATCTGTATCGCAAGCGGCACCTGCGCGAGATGGTCGAACAGTCGGTCGGCAAGTTGCCGAGCCATCACCGCGAAGTGTTCGTGCTGCGGGAGCTCGAGGGCAAGTCGTACGAGGAGATCGCTGAAATCACCGGCGTGAATCTCGGCACCGTGAAGTCGCGGTTGAACCGGGCGCGCACCGCGTTCGCGGACATCATCGGGCCGCTGGTACGATAGCGCGGGTCTGATGGCGTAGGTGACATGGTGTTGGTGCAAATCGTTCCGGCGGCGTCGGGAGTTCCGATGCCGCCGGAACTGTGCTTTCGGGGGAGGGTATGTTTACGCGAGACGCGACTGGCCGCACCGTCGTATCGCAGCCGACCCACCTTCCCCCGACCCTGTACCGATGGATTGCAGACGCTTTCGCAAACTGCACCTGGCCTATCTCGACGACACGTTGTCCGGCGACGACACGACGCAGGCGCTGCAGCATATCATGGCGTGCGATACCTGCGCCGCGCATGACACGCTGGTTCGTCGTTCGCTGATGATTGCGCGAAGCATGCCGTCGATTGAACCCTCGTCGGCGTTTCAAGAACGGTTGCGCATGCGGCTCGCCGAATGTCGCAACGAGGCGGTCGCTGCCTCGACGTCACGCGGGATGTCGGACCGACCGCGATGGTCGGGTGGGCTGCCCGTACCGCTGCGCTCACCGCGTGCGATCGCAGCAGTCGCAGCCGGTGCGATGATCGGTACGATGCTCTGGCGCGGAATCGCCGGAAACACGCCGCCGATGATCGCGATGCAGCCGGTCATTGCGTCACGCCCCGCCGAGGCGTCGGTTGAACCGTACGTGTCGCCAGCGTTGATCCGCGCGATGTCCACCGGTAACCCGGTTTGGCCCGCCGCTATGATCATCGAGGATGCACCCAACCAGTTTGTCAGCACCGACTTCCGACTCATCAGCGAGAATCGCTGAAGGCAGCGTCTCGACAAACGCACGCGTCGAGGAATGCACCGAGGAGCGGTTATCTTTTCGCTATGAGCTCCCGCGAAGCGTCCCCACTACGAATCGTCCAAGCCGCGGTCCAATCGCGGTCCTTCGCGCCGGTGTATTACTTGTTCGGCGACGATGACTACCTGAAGGACGGCGCGATTCGCGAGCTGCTCGACGCGGCCATCGACCCGAGCACGCGCGATTTCAACTGCGAAGTCCGGCGCGGCAGCGAGCTCGATGCGGAAACGCTGGGCAGCTTGCTCGCGACGCCGCCAATGCTGGCCGAACGCCGAGCGGTGGTGGTGCGTGACGTTGCGGCGCTCAAGAAGGCGGCGCGTCAGCAGCTCGATCAGTACCTCAAACGACCGGCCAGCGATACGCTGCTGCTACTCGTCAGCCCCGCTGGCACCAAGACCGATGCCAGTCTCGCCTCGCTTGCAACACCACTCGATTTCGAGTCGCTCTCACCCGAACGCGTGCGCAAGTGGATTGCGCACCACGCGAGCTCGGTGCTCGACATCGGCGTGACCGACGAAGCGACTCAACTGCTGCAGCAGTCCGTCGGCAACGATCTGCACCTGTTGGCCGCGGAGCTCGACAAGTGCGCGAGCTACGTACTGGGCGCACACACCGACGATTCGAAACCGATGATCGACGCGGACGCCGTCACGGCCATCGTTGGCGTACGTCGTGGCGAGACGGTCACCGATTTGCTCGATGCCGTTGCCGCACAAGACGCCGCACGCGCGATCGCACTCGTCGGGTTCGTGCTCGGGCAGCCGAAGGTAACGGGCGTGCAAGTGGTGATGATGCTCAGCACGCAGGCATTCGCGCTGTCGTTCGGTCGTGCGCGCCGCGATGCAGGCACGCCAACGGGTCGACTCCCAGCGGAATTCTTTGCGTTCCTCAAAGAAACCGGTGGTTATCCGGGCCGCCCGTGGGGTGAAGCCGCGTCGGCGTGGACCAAAGTGGTCGACAAGTGGAGCGCCGACGCATGTCAGCGCGCCTTGGCGCTGCTGCTCGAAGCCGATATCGCACTGAAGGAGAGCACGGTCTCGACCGGTGAGCAGGTCCTCTGCTCGCTCGTGCTCGCGTTATGCGCGCTGCGACCGAAGACTCGGCGGGCGGCGTGAGTCCTTATGCGATTCTGTCTTATTGCAACTGCGGCATAAACCGGTATACGATGCGTTTCTCGACGTTGGTTTTCGCCGGCGCCATGCTCGGCACACTGCTCGGCACACAACTGCTTCACGCACAGTCCGGCGCAGCGGCGGGCATCGATACCGTGCAGCGCGGACTCATGCCATCGGCAGTCGCGCAAAACGTCATCGAGCGCGCGCGGGGACTTGCGGGTAACGGGCGCAGTGCCGAAGCGCGTGCGCTGCTCGATTCACTGGTCGTCGCGTCGGCGAGCATGTCACTGAATGCGAACGGCAACGCAGACGCCAACCTTGCCGAAGCATTGTTCTGGCGCGCCACGCTCAGTGAACAAGCGGCTGACGCGGAACGTGATTGGAAACGTCTCGTATTGGACGTACCACTCTCCGCGCGCGCGCCGGCAGCCCTGCTCAAGCTTGGCGACTCGGAAACAACGCGCGGCCGCTCGAATGCGGCGCGCACGTATTACGAGCGATTGCTGCGAGAGTATGGTGCGGCTCCCGAACGCTGGCGGGCAATGCTTGGCGTGTCGCGCAGCTACTTCGACGATCGCGACGTCGCGCACGCCTGTGCGTCGCTCGTTACCACGCGCACGGTCGATGTACCTGACGGCGAACTTCGTTTGCAGGCGCAGGCACTACAACGACGCTGCGCAAATGAACAGGCAAAGCTCGCGGTCGTGGGTGCGCCCGGCGCAGTACCCAGCTCAGTACCCGGCGCAATACCTGCACTGCCGACGGACGCGGGAAAGGACGTCCGCAGTGGAAAGCCTGCCGCTGCGACAACGAACGGCGTCGGCGATCGCGGGTCGCGTGCGACGGACCAATCGGACGCGCGGTCGTCTGAGCAGGCGTCGAGCACGCGCTACAGCGTGCAGGTCGCCGCGTATGACACGAAGGCACAGGCGGACGCAGTGGTAAAAAAGTTGGCGAAGCGCGGCTTCAAGGCCCGCGTCGATGGCGCACGAAAGCCATTTCGTGTGCGCGTGGGTTCATACGTCACACGCGGTGAAGCCGATGCAGCGCTCGCCCGCATGAAAAAGGCCGGTCAGAAGGGCTTCATCGCCGAGGTCTTGCCGTGAGTGGAGCGGCGACGCCGCTGATGCAACAGTACCGGGAGATCAAGGCGCGACATCAGGACGCGATCCTCTTTTTCCGGATGGGCGATTTCTACGAGATGTTTTACGACGACGCTGAAGTTGCGTCGCGCGTGCTTGGGCTGACATTGACCGCGCGCAACAACGGCGGCGCGAGCGAAGTGCCGTTGGCTGGTATTCCGGTGAAAGCCGCGGCGGAATATCTGCGGCGACTCGTCGGACATGGACATCGCGTCGCCGTCTGCGAACAAGTCGAAGATCCCAAGCTCGCGAAAGGGATTGTGCGCCGAGAAGTGGTTGAGACGATCACACCAGGCGCAGTATTCGCGGACGATATGCTCGACGGCGCGCGCGCAAATTATGTGTGTGCGGTCGCGACCGGCAAAGACACGGCGCGCGATGGCGATAAAAACGTCATCGGAGTGGCCGCCGCAGATTTGAGCACCGGTGAACTCCGCCTCGCACTCGTATCGTTGAACGATGCGCCGGCGATGCTGGCCCGTCTCGCGCCGCGTGAACTTCTGCTGGTGCGTGGAGCCGATGACGCGATGACGTCGATGGTCACGAACGCCGCTGACGGTGCGTTGGTCACGGAGCGCGATGGATGGGAGTTTGACGCGCAACTGGCGGCGGACGATCTCGCGCGGCAGTTCGATGTGCGCGGGCTCGATGGTTTTGGCTTAGGCAATGGCGATGGTGCGGCAGTCGGCGCGGCCGGCGTGTTGCTGCGCTATTTGCGCGAGCTGCAGCCTGGCGGATTGCCGCATTTGGCGCGCCCAATCGTCGAACGTCCCGGCGGCGTGATGCCGCTCGATGACATGACGCGTCGCAACCTCGAACTCGTGGAATCGCTGCGCGGCGGCGAGATCGCGGGCACGTTGCTGTCGGTGCTCGATCGTACCGTCACGCCGATGGGGCAGCGGTTGTTACGACAGTGGCTACTCGCCCCGCTGCTCGAGCGTCACGCGATCGAACAGCGACTTGACGCGGTCACGGTGCTCGTACGCGATGCCGTCGGGCGCGCCGCACTGCGCGAGGCGCTTGATGGCGTGCGCGACGTGGAGCGACTCGCAAGCAAAGCCGCGGCGGGACGTGCAACGCCGCGTGAGTTGCGCGCATTGGGTGATTCGCTCTCGCGGTTGCCCACCGTATCGCGTGCAGCGCGCGCGGTGCTCGAACATGCGAGTCAGGGAAATGCGCATGGCGGTTTGCTTGGCGCGATTCTCACCGACTGGGATGACGGCGCCGACTGCGCAGAACGCGTGACGCGTATGCTCGTTGAGCGGCCACCGCTGACGATTGGTGACGAAGACACCATTGCGCCGGGCGTCGATGCGGAACTCGATGAATTGCGCGAATTGCGGAACGGCGGCAAGGACGCCATCGCAAATATTCAGAATGACGAACGCGCGCGTACGGGTATCAATTCGCTCAAGGTCGGGTTCAATCGGGTCTTCGGGTACTACCTCGAGATCTCGAATTCGAACAAGCATCTCGTACCCGATGACTATCAGCGTCGGCAAACGCTGACCGGTGCAGAGCGCTATGTCACGCCAGCGCTCAAAGAGTACGAAGAAAAAGTACTGACAGCCGGCGAGCGCATCGAGTCGCGCGAGCGGGAACTGTTTGAAGCGCTGCGACGCGAAGCGGGTGCAGCCATTCGTCGTTGGCAGGACGTTGCGCGTCGTGTAGCGACACTCGATGTGTTGGGCGCGTTCGCCGAAGTCGCGGAGCGCGAGCACTATGTACGCCCCGAGCTGCACGACGGATTCGACATGGAGATTGTCGGTGGACGACACCCTGTCGTTGAACGGATGATGGCACGCGAAAAGTTTATTCCGAACGATCTGCTGCTGACAGCAGATGCGCAGCTCATCGTGCTTACCGGTCCGAACATGGCGGGTAAGAGCACGATCCTGCGGCAGATCGGTCTCATACAGTTGCTTGCGCAAGTCGGCGCCTATGTACCGGCGCGTCGTGCGTCGCTACCGGTTGCAGATCGGTTGTTTACGCGTGTTGGCGCGAGCGACAATCTCGTGCGCGGACAGAGCACGTTCATGGTGGAGATGAGCGAGACGAGCGCGATTCTGCACACTGCCACAAAGAAGTCGTTGGTGCTCCTCGATGAGATCGGTCGCGGCACGAGCACGTACGACGGCGTGTCGATTGCGTGGAGCGTGAGCGAACATCTCCATGACGCGATTGGCTGCAAGACGGTGTTCGCGACGCACTATCATGAACTCACGCAGCTGGCCAACGAGCTGCCAGGCGTGCGCAACTTCACCGTCGCCGTGCGCGAAGTCGGTGATCAAGTACTGTTTTTGCACACGCTCATTCCCGGCGGTGCCGATCGCTCATATGGCATCGAGGTTGGACGCTTGGCCGGATTACCTGCGCCGGTGATTGCACGCGCCAAGGAAGTTCTTGCGCTGCTCGAAGGCGAAGGGGCGCAAATGGCGGCGCGACTTACCGCCGAAGGATGTATCGCACCCAAGAGCGCAACGCGACGCGGTCCGCGCATGAAGCCATCGCCGTCGGCTCCGATGACGCAACTCGGATTCTTTGGCGATGCGACCGCAATTCCAGCAGCACCTGTTGACCCAGCGCACGCACAGCTTGCCGATGCGGTCTCAGCGCTCGAGCCTGACGAAATGACGCCCATGCAGGCGCTCACCGCCCTCGCAGCGCTCAAAAAGTCGCTGACCCCGTCGTGACGACGCGCGCGCCATTCAAGCCGACGAAAGCCGAGTTGGCGGCAGCTGTAACACGCACGGTGCCGGATCTGATTGCCGATGATCTCGATATACTATTTTGTGGCATCAACCCCGGGCTCTACACGGCGGCGATCAGTCGGCATTTCGGCCGCCCCGGCAATCGGTTTTGGCCAGCGCTGCACGGCGCGGGGTTGACGCCCACGCTCTTTTCGCCGTGGGATGAGCAACAGTTACTCGTGCGTGGCATCGGCATCACCAACATGGTGCAGCGCACTACCGCCACCGCGGCCGAACTTGCACCCGATGAATACGTGCGTGGTGGCGAGCGACTCACCGCGCTCGTGACGCGTCATCGGCCACGCGTAGTGGCGTTCCTGGGTATCGGCGCATATCGCTCGGCGTTCGGGCGCCCGAAAGCCGTGCTGGGCCTGCAAACCGAACGCCTCGGCGCGAGTGCGTTGTGGGTGTTGCCCAGTCCGAGTGGGTTGAACGCGAATCACCAATTGAAGGATTTGATCGTGCTGTTTGGTGAGTTGCGCGCGTGGGTGGAGCGGACACGGTCGTGATGTCTTAGTGCCTGTCGGTGTAGTTTTCTCTTCCCGCCCCAGCTACTTCGCCCGAGCGTCTCATGGCTATCCTGTCGTTCCTTCGTCGTTCCCGTGCCGCGTCGGCCAGCGTGCTCCTCGGCTCCGTCGGATTCATCGCCACTGCTGGTGCCTTTGGTGCGTGCAGCAAGGACGCGTCGGCCGATGCGGGCAAGGATGCTGCGGCCGCCGATGCGCCTGCGCGCACACCGACCTACGTTGCCGAAGTACTCGGCTCGTGGCCGCACGACCCCGAGGCGTACACGCAGGGATTGTTATTGCAGGACGGGCACATGTTCGAGAGTACGGGGCTCGTCGGTAAGTCGAGCATTCGCGAAGTGGAGTTGCAGAGCGGACGCGTCATTCGGAAGCGTGATGTGGGCGAGCCGTACTTCGGCGAAGGGATCGTCATCATGGGTGACGACCTGTATGAGATTACCTGGCAGTCGGGCGTTGCGTTCGTGTACGACGCGAAGACGTTTGCACCGAAGAAGCAGTTCAAGTACGAGGGCGAAGGGTGGGGGCTGACTACCGACGGCACGTCAATCGTGATGAGCGATGGCACGGCGGCCATTCGTTATCGCGATCCGAAAACCTTCGCGGTCACCAAGACCATCACCGTCACCGATCACGGGACGCCAGTGACGCAGCTCAACGAGCTGGAATGGGTGAAGGGCGAGATCTGGGCGAACGTGTATCAGACCGACAACATCGCTCGCATCGATCCGACCACCGGAACCGTCACGGGCTGGATTGATCTCGCCGGACTCCTGCCGATGCTCGATCGCACCGGCAAGGAAGATGTGCTCAATGGCATCGCGTACGATGCAAAGGCGGATCGCTACTTCGTGACCGGCAAGCTGTGGCCCAAGTTGTACGAAATTCGTCTCAAGAAACGCTCGTAGGAAATTGGCGTCTCGCGTCGTCCACATTCCTCGCCGACCACGCACTGGTCGGCGAGTTTTGTTTTGCTACTTGAGTCGCACGACCGCGAAGCGCAGTGTGCTTGGCAGCGCAGCGCCGTTTGACGAGAGCGTCAGCAGCGTTGCCTTGCCGGACGGAATGCCGAAGCGAACGTAGCTGCTGGTGCCGCCGGCGAGTGTGATGCGCTGCGGCACGTTGTTGGCGAGTAATCGGGCGTTGATCGGATAGGTGCCGAGCGCTGTGCCGCCGGAGAAGCGAAGACCGGGATAAATGCTGCGGAAATTCCATGCCGGGATCGTGTAGCGCGGATCGAGCGCGGCGAGTTCGGCGGCGCTGAAATCATCGGCGATGAGTGCGACCGTCCAGTCGCGCAGATAGTCGTTGAACGCGCCACCGGGAATCGCATTGTTGAGATTTGCGATGCCTGAGGTGTTGGAATTCACGACGGAGCGATAGAACGCCGCTTCACCGCTCGCGCCTTGTCGACCCGCGGCGTAGCGCAGGAAATTCCATGTCGCGCCACGCGTCGCGAGTGAGTCATTTGGTGCGTACGGCGAATTGATTTCGGTGTTCGTGATGAACGTGTAGAAGCGCGAGAAATTCTGCGACGCGTAGTTGCTGAACGTCGTTGCACGCAGCGGTGTGTTGCTGACATCTGCGAGGCCCAGATTCTGGCGCGACGTATAGCCCGAGATGCGGAAGTAGAGCAGTTCTTCGGCCGTGTGCGCGAGTCCCTCGTCCAGCCACGTCTCTTCACTCGACACCGCGGACGTGTTGACGTACAGGCGACGCGACGAGTTGATGAGATGCTGGAACTCGTGCGCGATCGTGCCCTGATTGAGCACGCTGACCTGATCCTTGGTGCGCTTGTTGCCGTTAACGGTGCCGTTCGGATCGGGCGCGAGCAGGTAGAACATCTCCTGCACGTTCGATGACGGGCACGCCAGCAGCAGCCCAGTCGTCGTCTTGGGATACAGATCGCGCGCGAAGAAAAATCCGCCGATGGTATAGCCGGCGTTCGCTGGTGTAAGCGCGTTGACGTTGCGCGTGAAGAACAGGATGATCTTGCCGTACTGGCTGATATTCGACGGCGCACCGAATGCGGTCGTATCCATCGGAAAGATCAACGTGTCGAACGTCGCGGCGACGCCGGCGTATTCCGTGTCGGTGTAGCCACCGGTTGGATTCGCCGTGTCGGCCACCACGATGCCGCGCGTACCGACGGCGGCCACGCGCCCAATCCGGGTATCCGGATTGGAGCATCCCTGATTGGCGTTGGCGTTGAGCTTGATGATGTCGCCCACCTTCGCGTCGATCACCACCGACTTGATCAACGATGCCTGCCGCGCGGCTTGCCAATCGCGTGCGGCATTCACCAGCGGCCGTAGCTCTTCACGTTCGGTCGTGCGACGTGCGAACTCTGCCCGCTGCGGTGCGCTGAGCGTGGCCGTGGGCGGCGCATCGAAAACAGTCATCGGCACGTTCTGCGCGGATGGAAAGACCGCCGACAACCCTGCCGAGATTGCGGCGACGGTTGGTGCAGTGTTTCCGAGCGCGTATACCTCGAGCGGCGTGACCGTGCCGAACGAGACGGCCGTCGAAATCATCGTCAGCGCGTACTCGCCGTTCACGCCGACTGGTGCGGAGATGCACGTATTCGCGCTGGTGGCTCCGGAAGACGGAATGAACACTTCACCGAGTGCCAGTTCGCGCGGCGCGGTTGTGCCACACGCCGACGCGCCGGCCGCGAGCACCGTGATCGGAATCGTGTCGGCTTTGCCTGAGGCTGCAGCGATGATGCGTGTGTTGCCGAGCCCGATCGCGGATACCAGCCCTGCGGTGCTGACCGAGGCAATCGTGGCGTCGATGGAGGTAAAGGTCAGGGCTTGCCCCGTGATGTCGTTGCCGTACTGATCGCGCGCGGCCGCACGGATGCGGAGCGTATCGCCGATGCCCAAAAAGGCTTGCTCCGGCGTGGCGATGACCGAGATTGCTGGGCCGGCTATGACGGTTGCGATGAACGTGACCGGCGCGACGCCGCTGACATTCGCCGTCACGCGCTGCGTGCCTGCCGTGGTGCCGACCGTCCAGATGGCTGTCGCTGCACCCTTTGCATCCGTTTCCGACGCCGACGGGTTTGTCGTGCCGGAACCGGCGCTCGCGTCCCACTGTACCACCGCGCCGGCAATTGCTTTGCCGGCGGCGTCTGTCACGACCACGCTGAGCGGCACCGTCAACGCCGTGCCCACGGTTCCGGTTTGCAGTGTGCCGCTCGCTGCGCGGATAGCGGCTGGCGTCTGCGTGGCATCCGTGGTGCTCTTGGCGCACGCGGCTACCGAAACAGCAAGCACAGCCAGGACCGTGCGCGTCGCGCGCGACCATCGCGTGGTGCGGGGCACACGCGAGGTGGGCGGGACGAGCGAGCGTTCGGACATTGGCACAGGACGGAAGGATGACATGTCGGATGATATCACAGAGCGAAATAGCGAGCGAAACGCCAATGAACCGGCTGACGTGTAGATTGGATCATGCGTGAGACAACGGGCAGACAGTCCAACCGTCTGCAGCGTCGAACGGTACGTGGCTTGGACGCGCGGATCAGCTTGGCGGTGCGTGAGGCAGGCCGGACCCGTTGGGTTTTTCTCCTGACGTGCCTGACGTTGTACCTCGGTGTGTCGGCGTGTTCCGAGCAAGGACGAACGATGCGACCGGGCGACGGCACTTGGTTTCGGAGTGCGCAGCCGGATGAATTGCCACTGATGAGCAATCCCGAGCTGCCGTTTCGGTATCCTGTCTCACTGTACCAGCGTCGTGTACAGGGCAACGTGATGCTGCGTTTGTACGTCGACTCCAGCGGCACGGTTATTCCCGACAGCACCCGCGTCGCGGAGCGCTCGGGCGAACCCTCGTTCGACTCGGCGGCCGTTGCCGGCGCTGGGCAGTTGCGCTTCAAGGCCGCGCGTCGGCGCGGCACCCCGATCGCGGTTGTGCTGCTGTACCCTGTGCATTTCCGGCACCCCGAGGGGCGGAAGCTCCCCGGCGATTCCCTTTGAGACCTGCCCC
>JBBQDB010000015.1:0-41251 GCA_038319245.1 Gemmatimonadales bacterium | reverse complement strand
ATTCCGCTGCAGTTTTACTACGCGTTCGCGAACAACTTTATGAACGAGATCGGCGTGCCGAACGCCGCCGGTGTCATGTCGTTCGGGCAAGGGTCCGAAATCGGCTTCATGTTGCTGCTGCCGTTCGCGCTTCGAAAGCTTGGCATTAAGTGGATCATGCTCGTCGGTATGTTGGCCTGGGCGCTCCGCTACTTCGCGTTTAGTCGCGGCGACGCTGGCGCTGGGATGTGGTTGATCTACGGTGGCATTCTGCTGCACGGCGTGTGCTACGACTTCTTCTTCGTTGCCGGCCAGATCTACACCGACGAAATCGCTGGCCCGAAAGTGCGCGCGGCGGCACAGGGGTTTCTGAATCTCGTGACAAACGGTGTTGGCTACTTCGTCGGCGCGTCAGTGTCCGGCGGTGTCGTCGATCGCTATGTCGGTGCAGCCACCAGCGGTGGCGCGGTGACGCACGACTGGCCGGCGGTCTGGATCGTGCCGTCGATCGGCGCGGTTGCTGTGTTCGTGATTTTCCTGCTCCTGTTCCGGCCAGCACCGAGTATCGGCACCGCGATCCCCGCGCACTAAGACGGAGAACGAGCGATGACTTTGACAATCAGTTCACCTGCGACGCTGTTCGAAGCCTGCTGCGACTCGGTGGCGTCGGCACGTCATGCGCAGGAGTTGGGCGCCGGTCGCATTGAACTCTGCGGCGCTGGCGCCGGTGGTACGACGCCGTCACTCGGACTGATCGCGCGCTGTCGAGATGAGATCTACGTACCGCTGCATGTGATGATTCGTGCGCACACGGGAGATTTCAATTATTCGTCCGACGACCTGGACGTCATGAAGAACGACATTGTCGCCGCGCGTGCGTTAGGCGCGGACGGCATCGTCATCGGTATCCTGCACAGCGATCACACGATCGATGTACAACGTATGGCCGAGGTAATGCAGCTCGCACGACCACTCAAGGTGACGTTCCATCGCGCCTTCGATGTCACACCGGATGCCACAGCTGCGCTGGACGCGTTATTGATGCTTGGCGTGGACTACGTACTGACCTCTGGGCAGGCCGTGTCAGCGCTGGCGGGCGTCGACGCGCTGCAGGCGTTGCAGCAGCAAGCGGGCGACAAGCTCACAATTCTTGCGGGTGGTGGCGTGCGCGCACATAACGTGCGCGACGTCGTCCGGCGCTCCGGCGTTCGTGAAGTACACGCGAACGGCACCGATCCGCTGATCGTGCGCGACGTCATGATGGCGCTGAGCGGCGGGTGACGCGCGGCTGTTTCGATATTTCGCGACGTGCCCACAACGCGATGTCACATAGGACGCGTATCGTCGCGCTGGTAGTGACCGCAGTCCTGAGCGTCGGTGGGCTCGCGCAGACGCTGCGGGCGCAAGCGGTCGATCCGTCGCGCTATTCAGTGATCCCGCGTCCGGAGGTGCTGTCTGCACGCGACGGCCAGTTCACGATTCGTCGGACAACGATTATTCGTGCCGACGATCCCTTCATCGACGTCGGCCATCGGCTTGCGCGAGACATTGCCGACGCGACGGGATTCGATCTGACGGTGCAGCGCGGCGCTACGTCATCGCCCACCAACACGATTCGCCTCGTGCACGATAAGACGCTCGCCGCACGCGGCCGGGAAGCGTACGCGCTCGACATCACGCCGAAATCGATCGTGATTCGTGCGTCCGATGCGGCTGGCGCGTTTTATGGCCTGCAGTCGGTACGACAGCTACTCCCGCCAGCGGTATTGCGCACAGCGCTGGTTAAACGCGTTGCGTGGACGGTGCCGGCGGTGCACATCGTAGATGCGCCACGATTTTCCTGGCGTGGTGCGCATCTCGATGCTGGCCGCCACTTCATGCCGAAGGAGTTCGTCAAGAAGTACATCGACCTGCTGGCGATGCACAAACTCAATCGCTTTCACTGGCATCTCACCGAAGACCAGGGATGGCGAATCGAGATCCTGAAGTATCCGCGGTTGACGGATGTCGGGTCCTGTCGCACAGAAACGCTCGTTGGGTCGTACGTCGCCGATCCGGCCAAGCGGGTATTCGACGGAAAACCGCACTGTGGTTTCTATACGCAGGAGGATGTGCGCGAGATCGTGGCGTATGCGGCAGAACGCTTCGTCACCGTTGTGCCGGAAATCGAAATGCCAGGGCACGCGCAGGCCGCGATCGCGGCGTATCCGCAACTTGGCGTGCGCCCCGATACAACCGTCAGCGTCTTCGGCGTGTGGGGCGTGAGTGAGTTCATTCTGAATGCTGACGACAGCACGATTGCATTCATGCAGGATGTGCTCAGTGAAGTGCTAACGCTCTTTCCGGGCCAGTACGTGCACATCGGCGGCGACGAAGCCGTAAAGACGCAGTGGAAGGCCAGTCCGCAAATTCAGGCGCGCATCAAACAGCTCGGTCTCAAAGACGAACACGAGTTGCAGAGCTGGTTCATTCGGCAGATGGACACGTATCTGACGAAGCAGGGTCGCCGACTCGTTGGTTGGGATGAGATTCTCGAGGGCGGACTCGCCGAGAATGCGACGGTGATGTCGTGGCGTGGTACCGAGGGCGGAATCGCGGCCGCGAAGGCGGGGCACGACGTGGTGATGACGCCGGGTAGTCATACGTACTTCGATCATTATCAGTCGCTCAACAGAAAATCCGAGCCGTTGGCGATCGGCGGATTTTTACCGATGGATACGGTCTATTCGTACGAACCGATTCCTGCAGCGCTTACGGCCGACGAAGCGAAGCACATACTCGGCGCACAAGCGCAGGTGTGGACCGAGTACCTGCAGACGCCGAAGGACGTCGAGTACATGCTCTTTCCGCGACTCAGCGCGATGTCGGAAGTGCTGTGGAGTGCGAAGTCGCGCAAGGATTACGGAGACTTCACCGCCCGTATGAAACGCGAGGAGCAGCGGTTGCAGGCGCTCGACGTAAATTTTCGGAAGACGCCGTCGAATACCGTGCCTTAGTTCGGCTGACGAGTGGACAATAGAAAACGCGCCGACGCAGTGTTGCGTCGGCGCGTTTCACATCTCACAAGCCGAACGTATTACCGCGGCTTCCACGTGCCCTGCGCAACGGCGGGCATGAACTTGCCCAATCCGCGCGGCGGGAATTGCACAGTCTTCTCGGACTCCGCGCTCATATACGCCGCCATCAACATCTCCACGACGTCGAGCCCATCGTGCCACGTGAGCGCGCACTTCTCTTTACCCATGAATGCGCGCACGAAGTGGCGATCTTCCGCTTCGTAGCCATACGCAACCGCTTCACTCGCAATCACCGGCATCTGTCCGACTTCAGCGTTTTGCTTTTCAACCAGATCTTCTCCAGCCTTTCCCTTCACCTCGCGCGAGAAAAACAGATCGAGTCCTGATTCGAGCGAGTTCCACTTCATGCTGTACTCCGGACCGAGCAACTCCGCGCTCAGGCGCAGGCCGGGTCCGATGAAGCTCCAGCTCGTCGTCGCCTCGCCGATCGCGATGCGACCGTCCGGCGTTTCGAACTCGACGTTGACACTGGCGTAGTCTTCGGACGGCGTCTTGGTGTAATCCACGCCCATCGTCTTTTTGAGGATCGCGGCGTACTCCTTGCGCGACCATTTGAGCGAGGCGATGTGGCCGGTGATGCGCTTGACCTTGAGTGTGCGCAACGATTCGCCCGGTGGCGTGAGTAGCTGACGACAGACCAACAACGAGTGACACATCATGTCGCTCAGCACACCACCGCCCTGATTCGCGCCGTTCCAAAACCACGGCATATGCGGTCCGCTGTGCTCTTCGGCGGCGCGCGCGAGATACGGTCGGCCAGTGGCTGCCGCACCGCGCTTCCACATCAGGTGATGCCCCAGCGCGACCTGCGGTGCGAAATACTGATTCTCGAGATAGCCGTGCATGATGCCGGCTTTCTCGACGAGCTTGAGAATATATGACGCTTCGGCCACGCCGCGTCCGAGCGGCTTTTCGCAGGCAATGCCCTTGAGCGTCCCCTTCCCTGACGTGACGGCGTCACAGATCTCTTCGACGTTTTCGATGCGCGCGTGATTCGGTCCATTGAGCCAGATCGCGTCGATGGCGGGGTCGGCGACCATGTCGGTGATGCTCTTGTACGGCTTGCATTCGCCAACGTCGAGTTCGCGCGCGTACTTGGCAGCAGATGCGGCATTCTTGGCGTTAGGACTCCACACACCGAGAATGTCTGCATCACGCACGCCCTTCCAGCCGAGCATGTGAAAGCGAGCGTTAAAGCCGGAACCGATGAAGCCTACGCCGAGTCGGGAGGATGTCATGGGAAGTGCGGTGGTGGGAACGTCGATGGGGAGTCGTGAGCTAATGTACAGCGTTCAGACGGACGATGAGGGACGTTGGCACCCCTTCGCGTGCGCGGTCGACGAAAACCGCGCTTTTCCCGTCGGGCGCAATATCGACCTGTCCCCACGGGTCGCGACCGTACAAAAGCGTCGGTCTCCCAATCGTTGGTGGTGCACCCGCCGGTCCTGGGGTGAACGGCACAGCGTAGAGGTCGTTTCCGCGAGCGAAGTAAATCGTTCGAGAGTCGCGACTCCATCGCGCGCGAAAGCCGCCTTCGGGCGACACCAGGACGCGAGCGCCCGCGGTTGGGAACGCACTCACGAAAATGTCGTCGCGTCCGTTCTCGCTCGATGCGTACGCGAGGTACTGTCCGTTGGGAGCGATGGCCGGTTCGGCTTCGGCGAATGGCGTGGATATGTACGGTCGCATGAGACCGAGCGAATCGCGATGGACGACAACGATGTCAGGGACTTGAGTCCCTCCGGGCCGCACGCCCGTCATGACCAACCACGGTCCCCACGCGGACAAGCGCTCCGAGGATATCGACCAGTTGCCCAGGGTGAACAACTGTCGCGGTGCTGCGCTGCCGTCTGCCGGTACGATTGTCAACGTATTCGCTGCGGAAAGCATCAACAGCGAGTCGCCGGTGCTGTTCCACGCGAGCTTTCCGTTGCCGCTCCCGCTATCGGCGCGGATACGTGTACTGGCTTGGCGCGCGACATCGTACATGTACCACACGTATCCGTTTTGCGCGCGCATGACATTCACCGCGATGCGATCACCGCTGGGCGAAAATGTCGGCTCGGCGTAGCCGATAAAATCCGGCATGATCGGCACCGACTTCGGGGTATCACGAATCTCCACCAGCGATAGTCCGGATGCGCCGAACACCTCGCGACGTGTCGCTGTCACCAACGTGCCTGTCGCGGATACGCTATACTCGGCGTGCGCGAGAATTGGTGACCGCGTCACGATGCCGCCCGCCAATCGCTCGCCGGGCCCCGTGGTATCGCCAGTCGCGATATCGAAGGGATACCGAATCAGCGACCCATCCGATCGAACGAGCAGCAACGCCTTCGCTGCGGCGAGGTACCGTGGGGTCGTGCCGGCCGCGACGACATGTGTTTTGCCGCTCGCGAGCGACCGCCAATGCACGAGGGGCAGCTTGGCAAACGACGACAGGCTGTATAGCAACACGTTGTGTTCCGTCACGAACTGCGGACCGGTGAACTGCAATCCGTTGGTATCCGCCGGGAAGAGCGCCGTTGGCGTACCGCCGTTCGCCTGGACAGTCAGCATACGACCGCTGACACCAAACACGATCCTACCATCGCTTGCCCACGATGCTCCACCGATGAAGCCATCGGGGATTGTGGTGATCGCCTGTGCTTCGGTACCGGACAGCGATAGCCTACGCATTTGGCGATCGACAAAGAATCCAACCTCGTCGCTAGCGGGAGAAAAGAAGATCGCTGTGGCATTGGTGCTGCTCGGCAATCGTCGGACACTCAGGTCTGTCAAATCGCGCAGGTACAAGACATGGTCGTGCGCCGCGTTCGATTTCCCATCGTTTACCGAAGGGCTCCCTTGGTAGACAAGCCATCTGCCGTTCGGGGAAATAGCAAAGAGCTGACCACAGCAGATGAGGCGAAGACCGACGGAATCTGGAGGCGCGACGGCGAAACGGATCTGTAACGCGGCATCGTTGGCCGATGACTTCGCCCGAGATGTCATCACCGTAGCACCGATGGCAAGTCCCGCCGCAAGCGCAACCAGCGCTACCGCACCGATGCCAACGGCACTCCACGGCGCACGCTGTTGACGGCTACCCGCCGGGTTCGTCGTCGTACCGATGCCGCGCGTTGCCGCCGACGTCGTCATGCTTGTCAGCGCAGCTGCGAATTCGTTCGCCGTCGCAAATCGGTCGGCAGGCAACTTCTCGAGAGCCACCGAAACCGCGCGCTCCACACTCTCTGGCACCGTGTCTCGCACGGCACGCAGTGGCCGGGAACGCTCCGTCATCACCTTCGCGACAATCGCTTGCGCGGTCGGGCCAGTGAAGGGCGGCTCACCAGCGAGCATTTCGTACGTCACCGCACCCAGCGCATAGAGATCGGCGCGCGCATCGACATTGCGTTCACCCATCGCTTGTTCCGGCGCCATGTACTGCGGCGTGCCAAGTGACATGCCGGTCTGCGTCATCCGACTGCCGCCGGCGCTTTGCACGGCGAGAGCAATTCCGAAGTCGGCAACAACGGCGCGACCACTTTGCAGCAGCACATTCTCTGGCTTTATATCGCGATGCACGATGCCGCGTTCGTGCGCGTACTGGAGCGCATCCGCGATTTCCGTCGCCAGGCGTACCGAGTCTGCGATCGGGAGTTGGCGCTCGCGTTCCAACCGGCCGCGTAACGTTTCGCCTTCCACGAATGGCATCACGTAGTACAACAGGCCATCGGCCACGCCGGAATCAAAAAGCGGCAGGATGTTGGGATGCTGCAAACTGGCCGTGAGCTTGATTTCGCTCAGAAACCGGTCCGGGCCCAGCATCGCCGACAGCTCGGGGTGCAGCACTTTGATCGCGACCCGACGCTCGTGCCGTGCATCGATCGCGAGGAACACCGTCGCCATTCCGCCTTCGCCGATTTCGCGCTCAATGCGGTAGCGGTCCGCGAGTGCGGCGGACAGTCGTTCGGAAACGGTGCTCATCGAATCGCGAGTTCAGACAGCAGCGGGTTTTTCACTGCACGCGCGCGATCAGTCCACGTCATGTGCGCCTTCAGGGAGAAACAGCGGCCGCGCAAGTCCGTCCGCATCGTCATAGAAGCGCACTGCATTCGGCGTAAACATCTTCGCCAACAGAATCAATTGGCCCGTATGCCCCGAAAAATGTTCGACGACATGATACACCGCGGCGAACACGCTCGTCTCTCGCCCCTGTATCGTGCGCGATTCTGTGAGCGAATCGGCCGTGAGCGTCGCAAGCACCGCGTCCGCATCGTGGCATGCGGCGTTCAATCCGCGCAGCAGCGTTTCGACATCGGCACCATCGACGGCGGAAAACTCCGCGTCACGATGGCGGACATCGGGTGCTTGACCGATGCCACTGACAATCCATTGCCGCACGTTGCCACTCAGATGCAGCAACAAATTTCCGGCACTATTGGCTGACGGATATGGACGCCACCAGAGCCGATCCGCGGGCATAGCGCGCACGGCCAGCGATATCTTGGCAGGATACTCGACGGCGAGGTAATGCCGTGAGCGTTCGATGAAGCGGGAGGCGAGGTCGAAAGTCATGGTCCGGTAAGTTGGCGCCTGCGTCGACGCTCGGCCACCGCCTGTGTCACAGCACGGGCACCACTCGTGTATGGCTCGCCAGTATGCGATACTACGGCGTCGTTCGCCTGCCACGACTTCCCGCCACGAGTTCGCATGACCCATGCCGCGATCACCGGATGGGGCGCCTGTATGCCCCCGGCCGTCCTCACCAACGACGATCTCTCCACGTTTCTTGAGACCTCCGACGAATGGATCGTGTCGCGCACGGGTATGCGTGAACGGCGCATCTCACACGTCAGTGCGATCGAGCTCTCCACCGTCGCATCGGCGCGTGCGCTGGCCTGCGCCGGCCTCGATGCCGCCGACGTCGATCTGATCATCTATGGTGGCGTGAGCAACGATGAACTGGTGCCCAACAGTGCATCGGGTGTTCAACTTGCACTCGGCGCCACCAAGGCCGCGTCGATCGATCTGAACACCGCATGTACCAGCTTCTGCTACGGACTGGCCACCGCAACCGCGATGATCAAGAGTGGCATGGTTCGTAACGCGATTGTGATCGGCGTCGAGTTGATCAGCCGCTACATGGACTGGAGCGATCGCAATGTGGCCGTGTTGTTTGGTGACGGCGCCGCCGCAGTGGTGCTGCAGGCGAGCGATAACGAAGAAGGCATGATCGGTGCCGTTCTGGGATGCGACGCCGAATCGCGGCAGAGTTTACGCGTGCGCGGTTTCGGATGTATGTACGCCGGCCTTGATGTCAGCTTTGGCGATACGCTGTGGGACTTTGACGGTCAGGTGATCTTCAAACGCGCCGTGCACGCGATGGCATCGGCATCAGAGCGCGTGCTGCGCGAGAATGGACTGACGGCGGAGCAGATTGATCTCGTGGTTCCACATCAGGCAAATCTCCGCATCATCGAATCGGTCGCGAAGTACGCGCAGATCCCGATGGAGAAAGTCATTGTCACGGTGCACAAGTACGGCAACATGAGCGCCGCCACAGTGCCCGTCGCACTGGTTGAAGCGCTGGAAGCGGGGCGCGTGAAGCCAGGCGCCACCATTTTGATGCCGGCGTTCGGTGGCGGACTGACCTACTGCTCGCTGTTGGTGAAGTGGGGGCAACGTGTGACGCCACTCGGAACGACTGAGCGCACGCTGGTACCGTGTACGGAGAGCGCGCTTGAGCTCGTGAACAAAGTGCGTGCGACGCAGGATCCGCACGGTCGCTCGTTGCGCGGGTTGATGGCGCCGGAGTTCGTTGAATCCGCAATGGCGTAGGGCCACACCAACACAACAACAACAAACTGCTGGACGCGAATCACGCAGTTACAGTTGTTCTAATTCTTCTCGCGTTGCGCGACCCATCGTCTGCGCAGTTAATAGACCTCAAGGTCGCGCGCGACATGCACCGGCCCCACATAGCCACCACGACGTACGCCCGCCAACAACTCAGCGGGCGTGCCGCCCATCCACACGACGTGGCTGAGTACCACGCGCTTGATGCTGTGCGCCGCAGCGAGTCTGCCGATCTCGACGTCGCTCGTATGGAACGTCTGCATGTAGTGCGGCCACTCGTCGCCGCCCGGTCGATTCTCGGGATGCAGTCGCACCGCAGGATACGCTTCGTGTACCAGCACATCGGCGCCCTGTGCTGCGGTGAAGAGCGCCTCGGACGGCGCCGTATCACCCGAGAGCACAAGCTTGCGCGTCGGTGTTTCGATCACGTAAGCGAGTGATGTCTCCCAATCGCCGTGCGGCACCCTCACCGCGGTGATCTGTACGCCGGCGCTGTCGTACACGACGCCGCCCGCTGTTTCGCTGACACGCACGCGTTGCCCGTCGCGTTGTCCGAGCTCAAGTCCGTCGGTGCGAACGCGTATGTCTTCCGACCACGCGGTGAGCAAGGCATCGGTCATCCGCGATGTACCGGGCGGGCCAACGATCTCCATTGCCGACTTGCGCCCCATCACCCACGTGGTGAGCATCACATCGGGCAGGCCCAGCGTATGATCGCTGTGCAGGTGCGTGAGGAAGAGTCGCGTGACACCGTCGATGGGCAGTCCTGCCGCCGCGATGCGTCGCATCACGCCGCTCCCCGCATCGAAAACAAACGTGCGTTCGTTAAACACGACCGCGTACGCAGGGCCCGCGCGCGCCGGGTCGGGTACCGGCATACCGGAGCCGAGCACGATCAGACAACCGGTAGCGCGCTGTGCGGCCGTGCAGCGCTGCAGCGGCGTGAAACGGCGTTGGGCGTGCAGCGTGCCCGACACGATCGTCAGCAGCACCGCAGCGCCGATTGCCCCGCGCCGTAGCGCACGAACAATCACATGGACCATCACACGCACAAACACACGCACGATCGTCGTCACGAGCGACCGCGTAACGGCGCCGCCCCGCGCGCGTTGTAGCGTGGTTACCTGCACGCGTCGCTACGCAGTCGCAACGCGTTGACGTTCGCGCTCGACGAGGAGGCGTCGCAGAATTTTTCCAGACGCCGACTTTGGGATGACTTCCACGAACTCGACCTGGCGCACCTTCTTGTACGGCGATACGCGCTCCGCCACGAACTTCATGACGGCATCGACGGTGAGCGGTTCGCGTACGACCACGAAGGCTTTTGGAATCTCCCCCGCTTCGTCATCGGGCACGGGGATCACCGCCGCGTCCACGATGTCGGGGTGCGACAGCAAAATCGCTTCGAGCTCGGCCGGCGCGACCTGTAACCCCTTGTACTTAATCAGCTCCTTGACGCGATCGACGATTGTGAACCACCCCAGCTCGTCCATCACCGCCACATCACCGGTCTTGAACCAACCATCTGGTGTCATGCACATCGAGGTTGCTTCAGGCTTGTTGAAGTACCCCTTCATCACCTGTGGTCCACGAATCCACAACTCGCCGCGCTCGCCAGGACGCACGTCTTCATCGGACTCGGCGCTCACCAAGCGGCATTCCGTATTGACGAGCGGCGGACCAACCGACTCAAGCTTCTCGATGTCGCTTTCCATCGGATGCGAGTGCGTCACCGGACTCGTTTCGGTGAGCCCGTACCCCTGTCGCACGGTCACGTGCAGACGCGTCGCGCACAGTCGTGCGAGATCGCCGCCCAACGGCGCGGCACCGGAGAAAATCCGACGCAACGAACGAAGATCGTACTTACTCACCACCGGATGCTTGGCTAACGCCAAGAGGATGGGCGGAACGACATTCGCGATCGTGACCTTGTGTTCCTGTAAGATCTGCAGGAACGGTTCGAGCTCGAAGCGCGGCATGGAGACAATCTTCGCACCGAGCACGAACGCGCCCGCCATGATGACCGACATGCCGTAGATGTGAAAAAACGGCAATACACCCACCAACGTATCGTCCGCTGTCAGGAACCCTGACGCGGTCATCTGGGCGAGATTCGCCACGATGTTCCGGTGCGTCAGCATCACGCCTTTGGGGATACCCGACGTTCCGCTTGAGTACGGCAGGGCTGCCACGTCGTTTGCGGGATCGATCTCGACATCGGGCGGTACGTCGCCGTGCATCCAGAGCGACGTGAACGGAATGATACCGTCCTGGTCGGCGTCGCCGATGACGTAGATATCCCGCACCGTGGACGCGAGCCGTGACGCAGCCTGACACTTCTCCACGAGCGCGGGCACCGTGAAGAGACAGACCGCTTCCGAGTCGGCAAACTGCGCACCGATTTCTTCGGCGGTCGCGATCGGATTCACAGTGGAGCAAATCGCTCCAATCTGCACAACCGCGAAGAAGACGATCGCGAACTCGGGGATGTTTGGACTTACCAAGCCGACCACATCGCCTTTACGAATCCCTTGCGCGTGCAAGCCAGCGGCAACGCGCCGAATCCCATCAGCCAGCGCACCGTAGGTGTACGATCGACCGCTGACGCCACAAACAATGGCGGTCTTGTCGTGCAGCCGTTCGGCATGCTGCATCACGTACGCCACAAGCGGCGTGTCGGGAATGACGATGTCGGGGAGTTTGCTTCGCAGAATCATCGGGACGCACCAGGAGGGAGGGAGCGATCGGTGCGAAGCTACTTCGTCGCAGCGACCTCGGCCAGCAGTCGTTCGGTGTAGCGCACCAATTCTCCGAAGGCCCGTACGGGAATGCGCTCATCGCGGCCGTGCATGCGTTGGGAGTCCGCCTCATCGACGAAGAACCCATTCACGGCGAAGACGGGGATGCCCGCGTTCCGGAACCACAGGCCATCCGTCGCACCCGTCTCCATGTACGGAATAACGGGAATGCCCGGATGTTCGGCGGACAGCACGCGCTCGATCATGGCTGTGAATGCGGGCGACGGCATGGACGGACCGCTTGGATGCATCGGGTTGGTCACGACGAATACGATGGCGCTGTCGGACACTGCGGCGCGTAATGCTGCGATCACCTCGTCCTGCGGCGTACCCGGGAGCACGCGACAGTTCACATTCGCGGCGACTTCCTGCGGGATCGCGTTCGGTGCCGTTCCGCCTCGCAAAATTGTCGCGACGCAGGTCGTCCGGAGCAGCGAGTTCATGCGACGGTCTTTGACCAACGTTTCGGCGGCGGTTGCGTCCGATGGATCGCGCGCGAGCGCCGCCATCGCGGCACCCGTTTCGCCACCGGTGAGCGGAGCGCGCTTTTCAAGGTAGCTGCGCATCACGGAATTGACGGCGATCGGGAAATTGAACTGCCCGACTTTCGTCAGTGCGCGCGCGAGCCGATCGATCGGAGTTTGGATGGGCGGGACGGAGCTGTGTCCGCCTGCGCCGCGAGCAATCATGTCGAGGTCCAGGTAGACCTTTTCCGCCGCTTCGATGCCGAACGCCTCGGCCTTTCCGTTGTGCAGGTCTGCCCCGCCCGCGTCGAGATTCAGCACGTACTCGGCGTCCACGAGCTTACGTTGCTTCTCGAGTAACCAGATTGCACCGTTCTCGAAATCGCTCTCTTCGCCGGTGGTGAGCGCAAGCACAAGATCGCGCTCCGGCACGAGTCCGCGCTGCTTCGCGACGATGAATGCTGCGGCAATTGCAGCGGCCGGCCCCTTGTCATCGAGCACGCCGCGTCCGTAGAGATAACCGTCCCTTTCCGTGAGCACGAACGGGTCGGTGGCCCAATCGAGCCGCGGCGCTTCGACAACGTCGAGATGCGCGTTGAACACAATCGGCTTCGCGCGAGACTTTCCGCGCCAGCGCACGATCACATTCTGACTCTTGGGACCGCGACCCATCACCATCACATCGGCGGCAGGAAAGCCCGCCGCGATAAACCGAGCGGCCAACTTCTTTGCGGCTGGCGTGCTCGCGCCCGTGCTGGCCGTGGTGTTGATCGCCACAATCTCGGCCAGAATCGTCCGAGCCACGGCTTCTGCACCAAGTCGCTGTACCGCTGGCGATGCCGTGGTCGACGTGCCGCGCGGCCTCGCGATGGATTGTGCGTCAACCGTTGCAGCGATCACCGACATCGCACTGGATGTTGCGCCAAGCAGGATCGCACGGCGCACTGCACCACGACACCGACCATGCATCATGCTAGAACGCCTTCATCGCGGTCGCACTGGCCTTGATGCTCGCCAGCGGATCTTTCGGCATGTCGTGTTCGATGAACCAGTACTGCAAGCCCATCGTGCGCGCCTTCGTAAGAATCGTTTTGAAATCAATGCTGCCACTGCCGACATCGGCCCAGGCACGCTCCGGCGGCGGCCCCATGTCCTTTACATGCACGGCTACAACGCGGCCCGGCATCTTGCCCATCAACGCCAACGGATCCTGCCCCGCTTTGATCGTCCAATACAGATCCATCTCGAGCTTGACGAGCGACGTGTCCGTCTGCGACGTGATGATCTCGTAGCCGGTGGTGCCGTCGATCGGAGCGAACTCGAAGTCGTGGTTGTGATAGCCGAACTGCAGTCCCGCTGCCTTCGCTTTGGTCGCAGCGATGTTCAGTCGCGCGGCAATCTTCTTCCAGTCATCGCTCGTCTTGCGCTGATCGGGATTCAGAAACGGCATGATGACGATCTTATGCCCCATGGCGTTCGCGGTATCGAACATCGGCCCCCACTCCACATCCGTCTTGGGCAACGCCATGTGCGCCGACGGTGCGGTGAGTCCGTGCTTCGTCATCAGCGCCTTCCACCACGTCGGATCCTTCTCGTAGTAGCCGGCAAACTCGAGTTCCGTGATGCCGGCCGCAGCGATCGCGGCGATCGTGCCTTCGATGTCTTTGGACAACGAAGTGCGTACGGTGTACAGCTGCAGTCCGATGCGGCCGATCCGTCGCGACGAAGCATCATCAAACACACGGCGCGTCGTGGACGCGGACATAATGGACGGCAACAACGTTCCACCGGCTACACCAGCGGCAAGCAGACGCAGCACATTCCGTCGCGTCGTCAGCTGCGGCGTATCCGATTCGTTATCTGCACTCATGATGTTGCTTCTCCGGTTGCAAGCTGCGTCAGGGCATCCCCTGTGACGCGGTAGACGGTCCATTCATCCTGCGGTCGCGCGCCCAACTGTTCATAGAATCCGATCGCATCCACGTTCCAGTTCAGCACGGACCACTCGAGCCGCCCGCACTCACGCTCCATCGCCACTTGCGCCAGCTGTCGCAGCAGCGCTTTGCCTACGCCACGTCCGCGATATGCCGGCACCACAAAGAGATCTTCGAGATAGATGCCCGGTCGTGCAAGGAACGTCGAGAAATTGAGAAAGAAAAGCGCAAAACCAGCGGCGGCTCCGTCGTATTCAGCGATGATGACTTCTGCATATGGACGCGCACCGAAGAGCGCCGCGTGCAACAGCGCGTCGGTTGCGACACACTCGTGCCGCAACTGTTCGTAGCTCGCCAATCCTTCGATCAGCTCGCGGATGAGCGGTACGTCGGCGGCGATCGCCGGGCGCAGGATGAGCGCAGCAGGCATCGGCATTGACGCTCAGGTCGCGGGCAGCCGAAGCCGCGCCGCGATACGAGCAACGCGCTTGCGATTCACGCCCATGTCGCTTTTCCCAACTCGTGAGGCGGAGCGAAAGCGAAAGACATGCGCCGCAGAATCGACGACGATGTCGACGTCGTCAACGAAGCGAAAGATCAGACTGCGGCACTCGCCACGCAGCGCGCCGGCTCGCTCCGAGACAATCGTGCTGCGCGGTTCAGCGAGCAGTGCCGCTTTGGCTCTCGCCTGCGCAACGTCAGGCGCATCGGTAAACGCAACGGTCGGCACCCGCTGCGATTCACGCTCCGCTTCAGTGGAGACGCAGTTCGGCGTGTCGGGGCACGGCGCGATCCCATTCACGGGTGTGCCAGACTGTGGGGCATGCGCTGAGAGCGCGAGCAAGGAGGCCATGAGCAGCGGTCGCAGAGAGAAGATCACGCAGGCAGAATCACGGGGAACCAACGAGGGTGCGGCAGGCTATCGCTTGACATGCTTCCATGCACTCGATGACCGCGTCAGGATGGAATCGTACTGATTGGTGCGTACGTGCACTTCCGGCACCATGCCAAGGGCCATACGCGCGATCACCAGTTCACTGAGCAGCGGCACACGGTCTTCCTTGCTATCCAGCGTATACGTCGGTGACGTCGGCGCAATCGCAAACTGCCGCAACGCTGGCGTACTGCGACTGTGCCCGAGCTCGCGCATACCGTCGCTGCTCATCTGGATCAGTGAATCACCACCGACGACGACGCGGGACGGATTACCCGGCACGGGCAAAAACCACACTTCAGTGAAGCCGGTCTGCGCGAGCGCGACCGGGACAAACTCCACCTGTCCGCCCTGCGGAAGCGGTGCAGCGAGACCACGCAACAGCGCACGCGCCGTTCCGTTCACTCGCGCGGTATCAATCGCGTCGCGCACCAACATCCCGTTGCTCCCCGACGCGTTTTTTCGCAACGCGTACTGCAGATGCACGCGAATGCCCGGTGCCTCGTCCATCAGTTCACCAAAAACCCCGCGCCACTCGACGCCCTGCTGCACGCAAGTGATCGACCACGCACGCGGCACCTGACCCAACGCACCGGACTGCAACGCTGTTACCGTGGCTTGCATGCACCGCAGATAATCGAGCGCGTCTTGCGCGCGCATATCGCGAGCCGCGAACACGCCTTCGAATGTCTCGGGCACCTTCGGGCCAACCACGCTGTCAGGCGCGGCCGGCATGCCGTTGGGCGACATTGCCTTCCCACTCGGCGACGCCGGAACCGCCGGAGCCTTGCCGACCGCGGTGGACGACTTCGCGGGCGCCTTGCTCTGCGCCAGCAGCGGCGTCGCGGGCGCGAGGAGTATCAACGCGACGCTGGAGACCCACAGTGAACGACAGAACACGAGGCAGGAGCGACGGGGAATTCCCGTCCGAGTGGAGGGGAGCGGACGCGTCTCGCCGAACGGCGGTCAGGTCCGACTCTGCAATCTACCGCCCAGAAGCTCCGACCAGCAGTCGGGCGGGTTCGTCATTCGCGTCCAAGGCGAGCGCGACCACGGCACGTCCGCAGAGTGCGCCGATCACGTTTCCGGTCCCGCTGTACCCACCGATCGCCCAGATGCCATCGCGCACTTGTTCGAGGACGGGGAGCCCGGTCTGCGAGAACGCCGCGCTCGCCGCCCATCGATGTGTGATCGGTGCCTGCACGCCGAGCCGTTCCCGCAGAAAGGTCTCGAGCATCGTCTGTACCAGATCGCCCGGCGTCGTGTCGACCGTCCACTCGCTCTCACCGGCTCGATCGCGAAAGCCGCCGATGGCGATGCAGCCGTCCGGCAACTGCTGCCAGTATTCGTAGCCTTCGCGATAGTACGACGGGCACGGCACGATGCGTTCGGTGGTAGGTGCGGTGGCCAGCATCTGCAGACGCGCCGTGCGCACCCGCCCCGCCAGCTCCGGAAGCAGCAACTCCAGCTTACCATCGACGGCGACGATGATCCGCTTGCAGGCCACGTGTCCCGTCGCCGTTTCCACTCGCCCCGGACGCAGCGCGACGACCGGCGTGCGGGCAAACAGTCGCGCGCCTCGCTCGATTGCGCGTAACGCGAGAATGCGGCATCGCCGTAGTGGGTTGAACGACGCGTCCGCGGGAAGCGATAGGCCGATCCCGTCCGGTCCGTCGTACCAGTCACAGGCGAGACCGTCGGTTCGCATCGCCGTCAGCTGCGCGCGACAATCCGCATTCTCGGCGATCGTCGCCGACAAACGCCGCGAGCCAACCATGTGCACGGTGCCCGGTGCCTCGTCAGCAATGCGCGCGATTTCTCCAAGCGTGGCATCGTAGATCGCGCGCGCTCGTGCTCTGCCGTGCAGACGAACGGCGTCGTGATAAAAATCGTACGCGCCCGCGAGGAGAAATCCGCCATTCCGCCCGGCCGCACCGGCAGCCACGTCCGACGCGTCCAGCGCTACCACGCTTTCTCCGCGCGACAGCAGCTCGTCGACCACCGTGAGACCCGAGCCGCCTAAGCCAATCACACACGTATCCGCCTGCACGTCGCCATCGAGCGCGGGCAGCGGTGTCCATGCGCCATCGTCCCACACTGGCATGTTCGGCAATGTTACGTCGAGCATTGTCGTCTGCTCAGGCGCATGGTTTGGTACGTCGTCGTAGGCACGTCTTCGAATGTCCGTCAATGTTCACCACGAATGCAATCACCAGTGGCGTGGAGAGTGCCACACGACTCAACGCGACGCGCCGCGGACACCGCTACTGCGACGACTCCGCGCGACGGAATCGAGCGGCGGAACGCGCCCACCCGACGGCATTGCCTCTGGATCGGGCGCAACGCGATACACGCCGTTGAGCTCTCCTAAGAGCCCGACCGCCGCATCGATGAGCGGATCGCGATCGCCGTCCCATCGCGTCGGCGTCCAGGCAATCGGCATCTGTGGTGCAACCCCACGCCCCTCGATCGGTTGATGATCGGGCCCGTACTCGAGCCAGCGCGGTACCGTGAACTGCCACCCGTTGCCAAGGCTGAACGTGGCTGGGTTGCCTGATGCGCCGCCTGTGGTGTCGCCAATGACAATGACGTTCGGCAACGTCCGCATCGCGGCGACGAAGCTTTCCGTCGCGCTAAAGCCTGCACGACCGGCGATGACTACAATCGGCTTGGTGAATTGCCACGCGCCGCGCGGCTGCACGAGTCGCGCTTCCGGCACATCGAGATCGGTCACTGCCGGTCCGTTGCGCACCTGCACGTACGACGCAACAAGTGGCTGCACGATAAAACGCGAGAGCATCGCCAACGCGGTCGCGTCGGTGCCGCCGCCGTTCATCCGCACGTCGAGAATGAGCCCCGACGCGTCGCGCACGCGAGATAACGCCGCGTCGAGGGTCGCCGCATCGGTCGGGGTCTTCCACGAACCAATGAAGAGATATGGGTAGCCGCCGACCACGGCTTCGACGGTGCTCGCGCCGCGCCACGCCACGCCAGCCTCGCGCATCGCGCGCTCCCATCGCAGGCGATCGAAGTTGGCGACTTTGGTGGGATGGTACGTCGGGACAACTTCTCCCCGCGGGTCGATGAACCACACATGCAAGTCATGCAGCGGCGCCAACATTTCACGCGCCACGGCAATGAACTCGTCCTGCGAACGGGCGCGAATGGCGCGCGATCGGTACGCCACCCGCTGCGCCCGCCAATCGACGCCCTTGTACCCAAACGACGGATAGATCGCCTGGAATCGCTCCCAGAGCCGGTCGAACTGCTCAGCATTCGACTCCTGCTGGACGGCCACCGACACCCGCGCTGGCGCCGGACCTGCGCGTCCGCACGCTGTCGTCCCAATGGCGACCGCCGCCACCGCGAGAGCAGTGATGCACCGCCTGCATCCGGTCCGAGCTCGTCCTGCGCGTCTGGGCATTGCCGTGACGATGTGCGACGGTATCGCCCGCGTCCAGCGGTCGGGACTGGTCGCTATCCGCCGAGACTGGTCGCGACCTGACGGGCCAACACGGCCAGCTCCGGCGAACTCTGCACCGATTCCGCGAACAGTCGCTGAAAGGCATCGCCCTCGGCGTCTGCCCGAAGCAGGGCACGCGCTCGGTCAAACAGTGCGCGCGCCTCGTCACTGCCGAGCGGGGACTTCTTGTCGCTGGTGCGCTCGTCGATGAGGAGCACGAACTGCGCCATGGGCCGCAGCCAGTCAAACCACGGATCGTTGATCACCAACTGCAGGAAAGCGCTGTTGTTGGCGATGCGCCCACGAATTTTTTCGTAGCGCGCGCGCTCGGTTTCGAGCAACGCACGATGCACGCGCAGCAATTCGTACCGCGCACGGTCCAGTCGCGTCAGTTCGAATTCGCTCGCGCGCGGCAGCTCGACGTGACTCTCGCTCGTCGGCGGCAGCTGCGCGGTGTCGGGTACTGCGGTTGGTGTCTCGTCGTCGGCCATATCGCGTCTCGCCTGCAGAATCGTGAAGTCGGTGTCCATCACCAATATGTCACGGCCACTGGGCAGGTGGGCAGCGGGTCGTGTTCTGCCGGAGACGGGTCCGTGACGTCGCCGAGACCAGTCCGCGACCGCTTCACGACCTGGCCAGAACATCATCACGGTGGTTCCCTCGTGACCGATTGTCCCCTCCAGACCGATTTTGCTCATGCGCACCCTTCGTCCGTTTACCGCGTTCTCTTCCGCGGCCCTGATCTTCCTGTTGCCGGCGCTCGTCGGCGCGCAGGAGAAGAAGCCGACCGCGCGCGATAGCGCGCAAACGCTCGGTAAGGTCATCATCGGTGGTGTGACGGGACGTGGCAGCGCGCGCGCTGCGGCCGCCGTCGACTCCACCGAACTCAAGCGAGTCGCGCCGGGTACGAGCGCGCTCAAGGTCATCGAAAAGTTGCCCGGCGTGAACGTCCAAGGCGTTGACGGTTTCGGCATGTACGAGTGGGCCAATCGCATCACCATTCGCGGCTTCCAAACGGCGCAGATTGGGCAGACGATGGATGGCGTGCCGCTCGGCGACATGTCGTACGGCAACTACAACGGCTTAGGCATCGGTCGCGCCGTCGACGCGTCGAATCTTGCGTCGACCTCGGTTGCCCAAGGTAGCGGTGCATTGGGCACGGCGTCTGGTAACAACCTTGGTGGCGTCGTGCAGTACAACACCGCCGATCCGTCGGCGCGGCAGCAGTTTTTTGTGCAGCAGATGGGCGGTCAGAATTCCGCGCGTCGCACCACATTGCGCTACGATCTTGGGCTCAAGCAGATGGGCGAGAACGGCATCAACGCGTTCATCTCCATCTCGCGCTTTGATACCGATAAGTGGAAGGGTGGCGGCACGCGCTACTCCACGTTCCCGGGTGAAACGTCGCTACTCTTCGGGCAGAATGGCTTTCTGGGTGGATCGGGCCAGACGTGGCACGAACAGATCAACGCGAAGGTGAATTTCTTTGCCGGTGCAAACAAGTTCACGTTTTTCTACGACTACGCCAATCGCAAAGAAAGCGACTACATGGACCTCTCGCTCAGCGTCTTCAACAAGACTGAGCAGGACCCAGGCGTTGGCTTTGGCCCGAACTTCGATTACCTCACCAATTGGTCGACGGCCAAGCAGTTCGCGACGAATGCTCAATTGGTCGATGCCTCGTATTTCAGCTCGGCGCAGGGCGCGCGCATGGATCAGCTGGCGTACCTCAAGGGCGACTTGCATCTCACCGACGCGATCCGGCTTGAACTGCAGCCGTATTTCCACATGAATCGTGGGGGCGGTGACTGGCACGCGCCCAGCTATGGTGCGTCCTATAGCCCCGATCCAATCATGTTTCGCCAGAGTCAGTACCACACCAATCGCGCCGGTCTTACGGGTAAGCTGTCGGCAACGTTTGATGCCGGCGACGTGAAGAACAACTTTGAAGTCGGTGGCTGGTACGAGTCGAATGAAACGAACGGTCGTCGTCCGCGTTGGCGCCTGGTGAACTACACGGCGGGTCCTGAAGTGGATTTCAACAACGTGTTGCGTCTCGACTTCGACCGCACCGCGAATATCAAGACCATGACGTTGTATGCGCAGAACACCAGCCGGCTCATGGACGACAAGCTGACGTTGACGTACGGCGCGAAATACCTGCATGTGGACGCCAATTTCGTGAACAACGGTAACACGCCGGTGAACGGCAAACTCGCGCCGATCTTCGCAGATCCGACGCGTCCTTCGCTCTCCGCTCCGACCAACGGTGGGATCCTGCCGCAGGTTGGCGCCGTGTTCCAGGTTGACCTGACGAGCGAAGTGTTCGCCAATGTGTCGCAGAACGTCAATCAGTTTCCGTACAGCCCGGCTGGCGGCGTGTACAACGCCAACCCGAGCACGTTCGCGTACTTCAACCAGACCGCCAAGCCGGAGAAGGCAACTACGATCGAGTTGGGTGCACGCACCCGTCGTGGCTCGCTCGAAGCGGGCATCACCGCCTACAACATTGACTACAAAAACCGCTTACTCGGCATCGCGTTATGCCCGGCGACGGTGACCTGCGCGACTGGCTTCGGCAACGTTGGCAGTGTGAAGACGTCGGGTGTGGAAGCCGTGATCAGCGACGATCTGGGACAAGGGTTCCGTGTCTACGCTTCTGGCTCGTTCAACAGCTCGAAGTTTGGCGAGAATTATCTCTCCAACCAGAACGACCCGAAGTCGGTCGTGAACACGAAGGACAAGCACGTGCAGGATGCTCCGAACTTGCTCGGCAACGCCACGCTGTCGTACACGAAGACCAAGTTCTCGGTCGGCTTGAGCGGACGCTACGTGAGCGAGCGGTTCTTCAACTACACGAACGACCTCAAGGTCGCGGGCGACGGCGCGGGCAAAGTGCCGGGCTACTTCACGTCGGATTTGTCGGCGCGCTACAGCTTGGGCAAGGTCGGCGCCCTCCGCTCCCTCGACGTGCAGCTCAACATGAATAACGTGTTTGACAAGCGCTACATCGCGACGATGGGCTCCAACGGCTACGGCGCCTTTGGTGATAACCAGACGCTGCTCACCGGCGCGCCGCGCCAGCTTTTCCTGACGCTTGGCACGACGTTCTGATTGCGTTGATGCATTGACTGCAATGGACGGGCGTCGCCACGTGGCGGCGCCCGTTGTTGTTCGTCAGGGGTACGCGGCCTTTGCATCTGTGCCGTTTACGGCTGAGATTGCGTCTCTTTCCTGAGGCCCCCCGTCGCGGAGACGAGGCTGGCGTCGTTCATCGCGATGGAGACTCAATCGTGCCCCACCCGTTGGTAGCGCTCGTTGTTCGGCACGTCGTGAATCGATGGACCGTGAATCGATGGACCGTGAATCGATGGACCGTCCGCCGTTGGGCCGATCATCTCACGCCGCTCGTCATCGCGCTTGCCTGCGTCGCGAGTACAGGAGCGTCGGCAGCGCACGCGCAGAGTGCTGGCCCGCTCGATGCGCCAGCCGTCACCACCGCGCCGCGCGACCGCGTGGGAGGCAGCGTCGTGCATCGTCTACCCCCAGTGAACACGTACAGTATCTGGGTTGGTGGTTCGGTGGGGACGTATAGCGCCAACGCGAACGAGAATCTGCACGGGTCACTGCGCATGATCGGACTCCAGTGGACGCACGACCTGTTCGTGTGGAACGGCGCGCGCTTCAGCTGGGTGACGGAGATTTTACCGTTGATGCTCGCGCGGAGTGAAGCGCCGTCCAACCGGGTCCCGCTGTGGCTGCGCGATGCACAGGCGGCGGACCCGGTACTATATGCGCGATATCACGAGCACGATGCGACCGGTTTTGGCATCTCGCCGCTCAGCGCGCAAGCCGAGCTGCCGATGAGTGCGCGTTGGTCGGCCGTGGTGCAGGTGACGTCGGGCGTCGCGTGGTTCACGAACGTCGTGCCGTATGGGCGCGCAACACAGGGCAACTTCACCGTGTCACCCGGCGTGTCGGTCCAGTGGGATGCGACGTCGTCATCGCGGCTCGCATTGGGCTATACGATGCATCATTTGTCGAACGCGAGCCTGGGAACCACGAACCCCGGGATGAACTCGCACATTTTCTACACACGATTGAGCAGTCGTCGCGCGCGCTGAATTTCTGCGTGAGGTGACGCGCAAACGGCGCGCTTCGGAATTCCGCGGCGCGCCGTTGTCGTGATGTCGGTGTTCTGTTGCGTCGGCACAGCGTCGCCACACCGCGCGTGGCGCTTCGCAGCTGCTACGGTGTAATCGTACGCGGCTTGGCGGGTTGCGTGCCGTTCAAACGCGGACGCGGACCGTTCCCCACTTCGACGACCAACTCCTTGATGTAGTTGGCGATCTTCGCATAGTGCGGATAGTCGATAAACTCGGGTTCGTCGCTGCGCTGATGATAATCACCGTGTAGACCGGTGAAGAAGAACGCGATCGGCACACCGGATTTGGCGTAGTTGTAGTGATCGCTGCGCGCGTAAATGTTGTTGTATCCACCCCAATCGATCGGCTTGTCAAACTTGTAGTCGAGATCGAGCGGCTTGCTCTGCTTTTTGTTGACCGCCTGTACCGTTTCGCCCAAGTCTTTCGAGTCGAAGAAGGATCCGACAACGCCCACGTAATCCGGTCCGCCACCGGGCAAATCTTCGGCGCGACCACGACCGATCATGTCGATGTTGATCTGCGTGACGACGGAATCGAGCGGCACGGTGGGATTGGCGACGAAAAACGCGGAGCCAACGAGTCCGGCCTCTTCACCCGCGTGCCAGACGAACAGCGTCGACCGCTTCGGCTTGACCGGCATGGCGGCCATCGCTTCGGCGATTTCGAGCACACCCATTGACCCCGAGCCATCGTCGTCAGCGCCGTTGTTGATCGAATCAACACGCGCCTTCGGATAGATCTTCCGAATGCTATCCATGTTGACCTTCCAGCCATCGGCGGTCATCGCCCCTGCGGCCTTGAGCTGGTTCATGCCGTTCGCCAACAGGTAGCGATTCTTGGCGATGTTGTACGCGCGAATCGAATCCTTGTCGGCGGGCGTCGCGAAGCCAACGTGATCGTTGTGCGCACCGATGGCGACGTACTGATACTTGAGCTTTGGATCACTGCCCGGCAAAATCGCGACGACGTTGCGCGCCCACTCGGTCGGAATTTCGACGAAGTCGAGCGAGGCGGTGACCGTGCCGCCCGTCGCGCCAGGGCTCAGCGCGTCGATCGGCTTGCCCTTGAAGAGCTGCGCGGCCGCATCGCGCGTGAGGCGGAGACTCGCCTGTGGCGACAGCGCCGCAAGCTGATTCTTGAGCAGCTGCAACGAGTCAACATCACCCGAGCCTGCGGCACCGCCGCGACCACCACGTGCACCTGCGCCGTTGCTCGACACCGTCGGCTCGTTGATGGCCGTGCGTTGCGCTGGCGTGAGTGCGTCGAGGTCGACCATCGCAATGGCGACCGCATTCGGATACGGGGCAGCCTGCTGCTGAAAACCACCAGGACCACCTCGACCGCCGGCCGGTGGACCTCCCGCCGCGCGTGCGGCCGGCGCCATCACGACGAACTTGCCGATAGTCTGCTTGGCCGGAACATACGTCGCTGAATCACCCATGACGCCACCATAAATCACATCGGCGTTGGTGACCGCGCGCGGCGCACGCGCACCTGGCACGGGCACGAAATCCGTGTTGAACGTCAATGGATTGCCATCGAAGGTTAAACGCGAATGGCTCGTGAATTTCCGCACATGGTACGGCAGCACCTGAAAATACGTGCCGTTGTCACCGGCGGGCACGAGCCCCATGCGCTTCACTTCGCTGGCGATATAGTCGGTGCCCTTCTGATTGCCCACACGACCAACCTGACGCCCCTGCATCGAATCGTCGGCGAACTGATAGAGCCGCACCTGCAGATCGTGGACATCGATGGCCGCGTGCGTGGGCGACGGCGCGACGCGCTGCGGATTGCCGTAGACGTTGGCCTTGGGCACAGACTGCGCGCAGAGACGCTGCGGGAGTGCGACGATCGTCGACAGCAGCACGACGGGTACGAATCGAACCAACTGCATGAATGCTCCGGCCAGATGGCCTCTAGAGGCGGAGCGCCGCACGACCGAATTGCTCGTCGGCGGCGCATGGATATTGGCGAAAACTAATTCGTCGCCGGCACCGACTGTTTGTCCCATACGAAGCGCTTGAGAAAGACGCCCATCTTGTCGAACGTATCCACCCAGTTTTTGTGTAGCATCGACTCGTGCAGGTCGTCGGGGATGACCAGCAGTTCGTGATAGATCTTCCGCGCGCGCAGCAACTGTACCAGTCCTACGGTCTGCGCGAAGTCAACGTTGCGATCGTCGTCCCCGTGCACGAGAAACACCGGCGATTTCCACGAGTCAATCGCACTGATCGCGCTCGACTTGAACGCGAGACTCGCGGTATCGATCACGTTGCCATAGAGATGCACACCCGCGAGGTCGGCGCCCGCGACAAAGATGTCGGAGTTCCGCGCCAGTGCCTGTGAGGTGAGCAAACCACCGTAACTCAAGCCCCAGATGCCGATGCGCGACACGTCCACATCGGCGCGCCCTTGCAGATACTTGGCACCGGCCAGCACGTCCTGATACTCGCTGTTACCGCGCGCCTGTGTCTTTTCCGCATTGCGAAAGCTCTTGCCGTAACCGACGCCGCTCCGGTAGTTGATCGAGAGCACCACGTAGCCCTGACTCGCGAGCCATTGGTTATACGCATACGCCCAGTGATAGAACTGCATATAGTGATAGCCGGGCATCATCTGCCGCTGCGGACCACCGTGCACGAACACCATCGCCGGTCGCTTTTCGCCAGGCTTCATGTCCTTCGGCATGAACAGCTGATTGTGAATCTCCAGTCCATCGGCGGCCTTCGTGATCACAATCTCCGGCTGCACGTGCGCGGCGCTCGGGAAATCCTTGCCAAGCTTCGGGAAGACGATCGTCGGATTCGCACCTTGTGTCGGTACGAGCGCAATCGACGCCGGCGTCTTCGCGTCGAAGTAGATCACCGCAACGCTCTTCCCCGACGCCAATGGCTGCGGATACGTCTCGATGCCGTTACCCATGGAAATGCGCACGGGCGCAGCGCCACCGGCCGTTGGGACGGCCCAGATGTGCCGACGCTCGATGTCGGACGCGTTCGTGCAGTAATACATCGTCTTGCCATCGCGCGAAAACGAGACCGAGGTTGCGTCTTCGATAATGCCGTCGGTCGTGGTCAGACGCACCGGCGCTCCGCCGCTCACCGCGAGCGAATACCAGCGCTCGAAGTCGTCCTTGGGCACGTTGACCGGGAAGACAACGTGGTCACCCTGCCACGTCATGCTGGCCAAGCTCGTGAACACGCTGTCGCGCGGCGCATTGTGCCACGTCTCCTTCGCTTCGCCGGTCGTCGCATCAGCCACCATTAGCGACAGCGTGTAGCCGCCCGCAAAGGCGCTCTGGTAAAAGCCGGGAGAGCGACGCATCGGATTGCCGCCACGCGCCGTGCTGTCACCGCCGGCGACGGGTGCACCGCCACGACCACCACCACCACCGAATCCGCCACCGCAGCCGCTCGCTGGCGCGCCACGCGGCGCTCCGGCCAACGCTGTGGCAGCACTCGACGCGGGGCCCGGCGGATTGCCGATCCCACCCTGCCCGATCTGCGCCTGCAATCCGAACGGCGTACCCGGACGACGATAAAAGGCGATGCGCTTGCTGTCCGGTGACCACGTCGGTCCGCCGTCGCAGTCCACGCTCGGGCTGATGTACGTGACTTTGCGTGACGCCATGTCGTACACGGCGAGCAGGGCATGATTCTCACGATCGCTCACGTACGCGATTTTTTTGCCGTCGGGTGACCAGTGCGGTTGGCCGTTACGTCCCCATTCGCGAATGAACGGCACGCCGCCGGTATCCATCGCGGAACGCGGTGCTCCGCCCATTACGCGCGCGCGATAGATCTGATTGTCCTTCACATACAGCACGTACTTCCCATCGGGCGACAGCTCGGGATTGGTCCCTTCGGCCACGCGCCACGCAGGGCCACCGCTCGATTTCACCGCCCAGATCGCGCGTTCAGCACCACCGGCGTCGTGCCGTGGGTTCGCGACCCACCCAAAGCGATTGGGTGCCGAGCCACGCACGAAGACAATCACCGATCCGTTGTCGGAGATCGTCGCGTCGGTGAGATCGGTGCCATCGTCTTCGAGGAATTTGGTCAGCTGCACGGGCGCGAAACTCGGCGCCGCCGCCGTATACACGTTGCGCATGCCGCGGTCGTAGGCCATCCACGCCACACGATCGGCCGCGTGGGCCGAGGTGAGCGTCAGCGGCGAGGCGGGCGACAGGAACTGCGCAACGGTCGGCTTGTTGTTGGTTTGCGCGAGTACAGCGCGCGCGGGGACTGCGCTCAGTGCGGCGAGCGCGCTTAAGACTGACGTGACGGTGAAGGTTTGGCGGAGCATTGGGCCTCGGGCAAGCGATGGAAGCGTTTGCGTGCAACGGCAGCGCGTTGACAAACCGAATAGAACGTCAAAGCGGCTCGAGAACGAGAAGGAACCCCTTCGTGGCCGGGATGACAACCGGGTCGCCGTGTCTCCGAAAGCCTTGAGGAGCACGTCAACCGGCTCGGATATTCCATCGCGACGTCTCGTGGGAGCATCCGCTGGCGCACGGCCACGCTCGTTCCGTGACGCACGCGCGCATATTCCGCGGAGCCTGACCTGTCGCTCGCAAGCGGTCGGGACCTTGTACCACCGCTACCCACCTCCTGGAGACGTCGATGCGGTCAGCACGTTCGCAACAGCCGACCACGCCATCATCGAGCGCCACTGCCGGTTCCGCTCACAGTGCCAGTGCCGCGTCGCCCGACCGGGGACGCAGTGCGATCGCCTCACCGCGTGCATGCGTGCGTGTTGCGCGGACAACGCTCACCACGATGACGATGCTGGCAACGGTGGCAAGCCGTTCTGCATTGGCGCAGTCTCTCGCTACCGCTGCAACCGACGCGCCATCCGCGCGCCAACTCCTCGAAGCCGAATACGCGCGAAGTAACGACGTGTCCGTCTTGATGGCGGGTACTAGAAGCGCTAACCCTGCCCTACAGCGCAAAGCCGTGCGTGCATTGGGACGCTTTGAGCGCGCGACGTTACGCGACAGCGTCCTGCCGCTGCTCAACGCTACGGACGCGAACGTTCGCCGTGAGGCGATCAACGCGCTTGGCCAAATCAATGCGCCGTTCAGCTATGCGTCGCTACTCGCTCACGAGAAGAGCGCGACGGTGCGAGCCGTCGTTTACGAAACGATGGGGCGCGTCACCCCGATCACAGCCGGCGCCGAAGCGTCGCTCGTTGCGGGGCTGGCCGAACCGGACACGATCGTACGACTGGGTGCCGTTCGCGGCCTCGAGTCACTCATGCGCAAACAAGGACGCGGCGGTTCGCTGTCCGCGCCAACGATCGCCGCGCTCCGCAAAGCGCTACGCGACAATCGCGGCGAAGCATTTCGCGAACTGGCGCTGCTCGCCCTCACGGCCGCCGGTGATCGCGATTCGTCCACGCTGGCCGTCGCGCTTCGTGACCCGCATGAGCAAGTGCGTCGTCTTGCCGTGATCGCATCAAAGCAGTGGCTCGACGATACGTCACCGATGGTGCGCTACCAGGCACTGCGTGTCGCCGGTACCTGTGAACGCGCCGCCGCCGCGATACGCGACCGCAGCGAGATGGTCATGCTCACGGCCATCGACGTACTCGGCGAGCAGTCGTGCCGTACGCCCGCGGCGCTGGCCCTGCTCGATACGGCACTCGGGGACGGGACAACATGGCGCGTGCGTGCGCACGCGATCGTCGCGATGGCCAAGGTGGCACCGGCGCGCGCAACGATCGCGCTTCCGACGTTGGTGCAATCACGCACGTGGCAGGAGCGAAGCTATGCCGCGGTCGCTGCGAAACTGCTGAAGGACAGCGCGCAGCTCGAGCTGCTCGCGCGTGACCCAGCGCCGAACGTTGCAATTGCGGCGATGCACAACACGGATGACGCGATGCGCGCATTGAACAGTGGACACGCCGGGCTTCTCGTTGCCGCGGCCTCGCAGCTCAAGAATGCGCCCGAGCTCAAGCAAGTCGCGTCGCAAGTCCTCTCCACGATTCAGCGGCTGACGGCCACGAAGCAGTCTACATATCGCGATCCGATCGTCGCCCTCACGCAGCGGCTTCGTGAAACAGGTGATCCGATCAACATTCCCAGCGTCGCCGACTTCCCGGTCGAACCCTTACCAGCGGATTCACTGCTGCAGGCGCTTGAGGGTGCCACCGTGCGCATTCGCATGCGAGGGTTAGGCACCATCACGCTCGAGCTGCTCACCGACGATGCGCCACTCGCCGTCGCGACATTCGTGAAACTCGCCGAGGCCGGTAAATTCACGGGTTTAACGTACCATCGCATTGTGCCAAACTTTGTCGTGCAAGGCGGCAGTCCGGGCGCGGATGAATACGACGGCATCAGCGCAGGCTTCATGCGCGACGAGGTCGGCATGGCGCGCAACGCACGCGGCTCGCTCGGCATCTCCACTCGCGGCCGAGATACGGGCGATGGACAACTGTACTTCAACACCGTCGACAACTTCCGTCTCGATCACGATTACACCGTGTTCGCGCGCGTGATCAGCGGCATGGACATCGTCGACCGCATCCAGGAAGGCGACGGCATGCAGGCCGTGGAGGTCGTCCGTCGCAAGAAGTAGCGTGCGCGTTGGCAGCGGTGCGTTATCGGCGCCTGCACGTCGCGCTCAATTGGGCGTTACGCCGATGGGCGATACGCAGATGGGCGATACGCAGATGGGCGATACCAACGTCGCCGGAGGACGGCTTGGCTGGTTCGTGCGTTGTCCGTTACAGGCCAGACTGCCTTCGATGAGCGCCAATCGCCGCAGGTGGCGACGGCGTGGCCGACCGAAAGATCGCGCGGAAGCTCGCCGGGGTGTCGCCGGTTAGTCGACGGAAGTACTTCACGAATTGCGTAGGCTCGGCGAAGCCGAGCTCGATCGCGATTGCGGCGACGCTCTGATCGCCGTGCGCAAGAAGCCGCTTCGCTTCGAGCACCACGCGCTCGTCGATGAATCGTTTGGCTGGTCGGCCGGCCCATCGCTCACAGTGCCGAGTCAGGGTCCGCGTCGAGCAGCAGAGAATGTCCGCGTATGCCGCCACGTCGTGGGTCTCGCGAAAGCGCTGCTGGAGCGCGCCGCGGAACCGGTCCAGCAGCGCCGCGCCGTCGGGAGCCGGTGCGCCGACGTCGACTGCGCTCCCCAGCGACTCGACGAGGCTGTGCAACAGGACTCGTGCACGCTCGCTGCCGTCAAAGGCCGCGACCTCGTGCGCCAGCGCCTCGACCATCGCCGTGACCAGCGCCAGGCGCTGCGGCGACGGTTGCAATGGTGCAGCCATGACCGGCGGAGTTCGTCGCACAAAGTCGGGCTGAAAGACGACCAGCCAGGCGTCGAGCTCGGCTTCGTGGCCGAACTGGTGCACCTGTCCCGGGGCCACGTGCAGTACGAGACCGGGCCGGAGGCGATGCTGGACAAAGTCCACCATATGAGTCCCGTGGCCGCGAGTGACCACGAGCAGGTGATGGAATGCGACGCGATGCGGACGTGCGGGCACCCGCGCGTCTGGCCGAGACAGCAATGCGTGCAGCGTCAGGACCTGCACCCCGAGCGGCTGGTCCGGGGCAAAGACGACGTCAGTGAGGCCTTTTCTCGATTGTCGCATATTGACCATAAGTAGTCCCGGCGTGACCTCGCCGCAATCATAGGGGTTTTCTAGCTTCGGCGTTGTCAGGTGCGCCGTCGAGCGCCGCACGCTTGCTCCCCGTCTCTCACCGCAAAGCCGGCCATCGGCTCACGCAGTTCGCGCGTGAGTTCGTCGACGACGAGAACGCGCAGGCTGCTCGTCGCGTCGCAAACGCGTCGTGATTTCCCACGCCACAACACACTCGGAGAGTGCATGGCCGTCATTCAGATCGTTCGGTTCCGTCTCGCTGCAGGGGTCGACGACGCGGAGTTTCGCGCGTTGAACGAGCGCTTCCAGCGAGAGGTCGCGCCGAGGCTGCCCGGGCTCACGCGCCGTGAGGCCACGCGGTCGGCCGAGGGCGAGTGGGTGCTGGTGCTGCGCTACACCGATGTCGATACGGCCAAGCAGGCCGGGAAGTCGGACAAGAGCGACTTGTCGCAGCGATTCATGCAGATGATCGACATGACGACCATGTCGGCGAATTTCACGGAGATCGTGAGCGACTGATCACGCCCGACGCACGCACACGCTGCACCCTACCCCGGAGATCTACATGACCAAAGACGAAGTGCAGGCCATTGTTGCCCCGTTCTACCATCAGGCACTTACCGTCAACAGCGAGACGACGAGCGAGGCCGTACTGAAAAAAATCCTGGCCGACAATTTTCAGTCCATCAACAGCCAGGGTACGAAAGACAAAGCCACTTTGATCCAGCAAGTCGCCGGTTTTTGGAAGCTCATTCCTGACTTGGTGTGGGCCCCTCAAGACTTGGTGATCGGCGTTGACGGCAAAAAGGTCGTCGTGCGTGCCGTCGCTACGGGCTCACCCAAGGGCAACTTCATGGGAATGGCGCTGGATGGCAGCAAGTCCTTCAAGATCGACACGACCGATATCCACGAGGTAGAGAACGGTCAGATCGTGCGCGTGCATCACTTGGAAGACTGGGCCACGGGCATCATGCAGCTCAAGAGCTGATGGCGCATCGCATGCGCTCATAAGTCGACGTGGTGACATTCGCGACGCTGCCCTGAGCAACAGGGCTACTGCTGTTCGTCCATTCGCTCGGCGAGCAGATCCAGAAAGTCGGCTTCGGACGTGATACGCGGAATGTCTTCCATACGAATGGTGTACCCGTAGCGCTGCGCGATCGCTTGATACTTGGGGATGCGATGATGAAGCAGCTCCTCAAAGCCCCACACGGCGAAATCATCGGGGTCGACGGCAGCGTCGTCCGTCACCCCGTGCAGCACCTTGTACTCCGCCCATTTGGTCGCGAGAAACGCGGGCTCGTAGTACATCGGTTTGGGATGCCGACGAAAGCGTTCTACCAGCTCACGTGTGTGCTCGGCGTTGCCGGCGATATACACCAACACGGTGCTGGCAGCGAGCGACGTGAGCACGGGATCGTTCGCGTCATACGGGTCAACGACCTCGCACAAGCTCCCACCTGAATCGCAGATGAAGTGCGAATAACCGTAGATGTCGCCGGCGCGTTCGATGAACTCCGGCACGTCGAGTAGCGCACGGACTTCCGCCTCGCGATGCTGTGCCTGACGGCGACGGTACTCGTCAAACGCGAGCCCGCCGTCCGCCTCGTTGCCCGGCTTCCCGAGGTAGGTGGAGAGTGGGCTGAGATTGTTGAACGTGAGGTTCGAGCGAATATCGATGGAGTCGGAGCGAAGCAGCTGGCGCAGAAACGGAACCTTCATCGCTTCGCGCTTGAAGTTGTCGACGATGCGCTCGCCCATGTAGCGCGTGCCAATACGATAGTCCACGGAGTAATGGAACCAGTCGTGCTCCTGCATCAGGCTTGCTATCGTCGTCTTTCCGACGCCAGACATGCCGAAGATCGTGATGGCGTGATTTCGCTGGTCACGAAAGGCTTGTCCTGAGCTGAATCGCACGCGATGTGGGTTGTGGCCGTGCAGGCGGAAACGATACGGGCGACAGAATGAGGTCGGGGTGCATTCGCACTGCAGATGCTAGCAATAGACGATGAACGGGGTCAAGGGACGACCTCGGTACACCCGAAATAACGACGACAAGGCTTTAGCGGGCACCGGGCAGTGTGCGGCTCAGGTCGAGCATCCGCGCGGACAGCGATTCCATCTGCGCTGCGCGGGTGCGGGCCCATCGCGGCAGCTGCACGCCCATGGAGACGATAAAGCTCGCGCCCAGAAGCCCGAGAATCGTGGGCGTGATGAGTGTCGCGGCACTCAGGTTGCCGCGCATGATGCCCACCATCCACATGGATACCGCCATCGTGACCATTCCGCCGCCGAGCAAGACGCGACTCGCGACATCACCCTTGCGCGTGCTCAGGCGGAGACGATGGCCGGTCACCGTCGGCTCGAGCAAGGCCTGCAAATTACCGTTAGTCCACTGCCGGAATGAGCCTTCGCGCTGAAGGCGCCCTTTGGCCTCGAAGGTCTCGCGCAACGAGACGACGATGCGATCCCATTCATCGTCGGAGACGCTGCGGCCAAAATCGATCGTGCGCGAGACGCCAACAGGCAGACCGAGCCAACGTCGCTGCTGCGTCGGCACGAGCACGCCCCGCTCAACCGCTTCGGCAGCGCGCTCGACGTAGAGCGGACTGATACCGACTTCTGCACCAATCTCCTGCAGCTGTACGAGCGTCAATCCGTCACCGTCGCCGCTGGAGAGGGCGGCCGAGGTCGCATCCTGCGCGCGCTCCTGTGCGGCGCCGGCCTGTGCAAGAATGAGGGCGATTTCGTCTTCGCTGTAGCGCCTGGGCATCGACACGGACGTTGGCTCCTGAAGAGTGGGTCTGGCATCGTACCCTACGGCGCGACAGTGCTCCCGGGTTTCGCTTGGGACGAACGGAAACGGCAGCCCCTACTCAGGACTATCCGTGAATGCGAACATCAGCGCGAGGCCGACGTGAATGGCGAGACTGGCCCAGACGTTGACGTACGCCATCCCCGTCGCCAACAGGTAACCTGCTGGACTAATTGCATAGGCGCGACTAATGCGCCGACGCTGGAGAACAAGCGCTTCGTCCGACTCACGCTCGCGACCCACGAGCCGCTCGCGACATGCCGACCATCGCACGGCGTTGTACCCCAGCGCAATAACGAATACGCTGAACCCGTAGAATACAGTCGCCGCCGTGCGGGTCTCGACATCCGGCAGATTTTCCGCTAACACGGCCGTTGGAAACGGCAGAAATGAAATCGCCATCAACAGCAGAATATTTGCCAGGATCACCGTGCGATCGATCTTGCGAATGACTCGAAAAAGTGTGTGATGGTTGGCCCACATCAGCCCGATGGTGACGAAGCTCATGACATAGCCAAGGAGGCTGGGCCAGCGATGCGCGAGCGCCGGCCACAGGCCATGCAGTGTGTGAATCTCCTCCGCTGACGGAACCTTGATTTCGAGAATGAGCAAGGTGATCGCGATGGCGAAGACGCCGTCGCTGAATGCATCGAGTCGAGCTGACTCAGATTGTGCCATAGTACAGGATGGGGTTGTGCAGAATTGTCGAAGGCGCGTGGCAACGTACGGCAAAGCACTGCAGCAAATCGCACCGAAGCGTCACGATGCGCACTAGAGCGATTTGACGAATTTGATGCTGATGCCTTCGTAGTCGAGCCGTTCATAAAACCGGTGCGCGTCCGTCCGCTTTCGATTGCTCGTCACTTCGACTAGTGCGCACCCACGTGCTGCCAGCAGGCGTTCACCGGCTTCAACCAACAGTTGCCCGATCCGCTGTCCGCGTGACTGCTCCGTTACCACCATCGCGGTGATGCGGCCGACTGCCGTCGGTCGGTGCAACACGGGCGTCAGGTGGAGTGACATGAACCCCAGCGCATCCGCGCCGTCAAACGCCAGCAGCGCCACCTCGCCCGCGGCGACGAACGCTTCCAGTCTGGCCGCCATTACGCCAACTGGCGTGGGGTAGCCGAGTTCCGCGAGCAACGACGCAACGTGTGGCGCGTCGGCGATCGTGGCCTCGCGAATGGCGATGGATGATGGCGTCATGCGGCGAATGGTGCGAGTAAGCGAAAAACAGCCGTACATGAATCTGCAGCGGGACCGTGCATTTCGCTTCGCGCCTGTCTGCCTTTGCGTTCAGAGTGCAAAATTGCGTGAGCAGTGATGCCGTGCCCGCCACCGCGCACAATCAATCGCCAAGACTTGCTGGAGTGCAACGATGACCCTGTTCCTTCGGCGGTGTGCTGCGATCATGTCGCGTATCCGTATGCACTTCGCATCCGACGTGGCGTTCGCATTCACACTCGTATTCGCATTCGCCCTCCTTACGCCAACGATCGCATACGCGCAGGGCTCCTCCGTTCGATCACCGCAACGGTCAGAGCGAACTCACCGCGCCAGTGACGTGCGTCAACGCCTACTTGATCGCATCGCGTTGGTCCCGGGCGCGCAAGTCGGCATCGCGGTTCGGGAGTTGGGCCGCACCCCTGCAACATCGCGCATGCTCGCCATCAACGCCGACACGGTCTTCCACGCCGCGAGCACGATGAAAGTGCCGGTGCTCTTCGCGCTCTATCAGGAATTTAAGGCCGGCAGACTCAAGGCCGACCAGCGCATCGCGCTCAAGAACGAATTCCACTCGATCGTTGATGGGTCGCTGTACACGCTCAATCCCGCCGATGACAGCGACAGCAGCGTCTACGCGCTCGTCGGGCAGCAGGTGTCGCTACGCGATCTGGCCGATCGCATGATCACGCACTCGAGCAACCTCGCGACCAATGCGCTCATCGACCAGCTTGACGCGACCCGCATCACGGCGCTGACCCGCTCGCTCGGTGCGACGCAGATGCTGGTCCGGCGCGGCGTGGAAGACAACGTCGCGTTCCGGGCGGGGCTCAACAACACGACGACGGCGCACGATCTCGTTGCACTCTTTGCCGCCCTGCACGCGGGCAAGGTGGCACGACCGAGTGCGACGCGCGAGATGCTCGCCATTCTCGAAGCGCAGGCGTTCAACGACGAAATCCCCGCCGGACTTCCGACGGGGACGCGGGTCGCTCACAAGACCGGCAGCATCACAAACACGTTGCACGACGCCGGTATCGTCTATCCGGCAGGCCGTTCACCGTATGCGCTCGCGATACTCACACGAAACATCCCGGACGAAAAAGTCGCCGCCACACTGATCGCCGATTGCTCACGCCTCGTGTGGGAGTGGCTGTCGACGAAGTAGCGTCCTCGTGCGCCGCCGTTCAGCGTGAGTAAATCGAAATGACGCCGCACGCCGGATTGATGCGAATCGATTGCAACTCAGCCGGCAACGACGACAGCCCTGGATACAGGACCATGAGTTTGATGGACGATGGCGCGATATCGTTGATCGCGACGCCCTGCATCGGATTACCGTCGAGCACGATCGATGCTGCACAGCGACTTCGCGTGCTGAGGACGCGCGCGTTGGCGCCGTCGCCGACCACGCGGAATCCAGGACGAATCAATACGAGGTCCGAGGTGAACGGTGTGCGACGCTCGGCGATATCGCGCTCAGTGATGACGTTGCCGGTGCGTGCGGCATCCGCGGCCGACGCATACCGACGCATATCGCTCTGAAACATGGCCTCCGCGCGCGCCATGACTTTGAGCGTGTCCATACGCTGCGCGACGCGATCCAGCACCAGTTCGATAGAATCCGACGGTGAAAACTGGATCAGGTCGGCAACCGGGAGAAATCCGATTCGTCGCGCGCCGACAAAAGTGAGTCCGAGCGTGACGCCGGAAATACGGAATCGGCCGTCTATATCGCTGCGCGCACGTGCATCCATGCTGCCGACGAGAATCTCGGCGCCTTCAATCGGCTGCCCGAGTTCGTCCTTCACGGAGCCAACAAGCGTCCAGCCCTGCGCACTGGCGATAGTTGTGACCGACATCAGCGCTGCGATGAACGCCACCAGCAGTGACATGCCACGCCAACGGCTTCGCCGTGCGGCCGAGTCGTTGACGCGCACACGCTGTCGATGCGCGGACGAGTCGAAGTGCGGCACGCCGTCGATGACAGCATGCATCACAATCTCACCCGCGATCGGCATCCCAATCTGCGTTTCCGTCTGCATTGCCACTCCGCGCTCGAAAGACTTTGCGTACTACCCCTGTACCCATACAAACGATCAAATCATGCGTCCCGTGTCAGCCTCTTCGTTGCCGTCTCGGCTCGTGGCGCCGCCCAGTCCCATGCTGCCGGTTCGGCCATGCGTCTAGTCGAGACCTCGAACTGATGCTACGGCCTGCCGCTGACAACTGCCCAGGTTGGACAACGGGGCGGCGTCGCGGGTTGCCCTCGCACGACCGGCTCCGTTCGCGGGAGGGTGTCAGCGACCGCCATCAACTCCACGTCGAAGATGAGTTCGGACTTGGGTGGAATCGCCGGCGGACGACCGAGCGCACCGTACGCGAGCTGGTACGGGATGAGTAGACGGCGTGAGGCCCCGACTTTCATCCCCTCAAAGCCAGCGTCCCATCCGGCAATGACGCCGCGCGCGCCTTGCGCGAACGCGATCGGTGACTTGGGCTTGCCGTTCGGCATGGTGTCGCGCGACGAATCGAACTTGGTGCCGTTAGTCAGCCACCCGGTATAGTGCGCATAAATGCACTTGCGCGGTGCGGCTTCGGCTCCGGTGCCCACCGTCACATCGATGGCCTTGAGCGCAAACACTTCCCGCGGCTTTCCCGCGACTACGGGAATCGCCGCGGCAAGCGGCGTCGCGCGATGTGACGCGCAACCCGAGACCACTGGCGCGGCAAGCAACAGAACCGATCGAGAGATTCGCATATGAGCGAAGCTACGACCGACGCACGCGGTGTAAAGAGAGCGTTTCTGTGCCCCGTACCGTCGCGCAGCACGATCAGGCTCGTTGCCGGCTAACGAAGTGGAATGACGTGTTTGCGCGTCAGTTCGTAATAGGCGCGATAACCACCGGCGGCCATATCCGCGGAAAAATCATCGAGCGTTTGCAGCAGCTGTGTGCTGAAAAATCCAGGCACGTTTTCCGGATGCGAGCCTTCGCCGCCAAACCAGCTGCGGATGAAGACGCTGCGTGCATCGCGGGGCATCGCCAAAATCGACTTGGCGTATCGTGCAAAACCGCCGTCGCGCATGACATAGTCCTCGGCGTTGGAGGCATAGATCGCCGAGATGCGATCGCCCCGCTGCGTGAGCAGTTGGGCGATGGCGGGAAGTGCGTGCGCACCACCCAAGTCCCCAACCACCGGTACGACGAGGTTGCGCCGCTCAAGTGACTTTACGAACTGAAAATCCGACTCCCTCGCGAGATAGCTGGCAAGCTGTCCGCTGAGGTCACGCTCGAGAATAAGCTGGCGCAGCGTCGGGTAATATTCGCGCGGTGCGCGTCCGGTTGACGTAAACCGCAGCGACAGCCCCGCAGTGATGAACGCGGTGTGAAAACGTTCGATGGTAGCAAGGTCGGACGCCGACAACGGAATTCCATACGACTGCACATCGCGTTGTACAATTGAGACGGCGTCGCGGGTGCTGGTCGGCGTCGCGCGCGTGCTGTCGATCCACGCGACGAGCTGTTCGACGGACCGCTCGGTATAACGCGCGATTTCTGCGACGACCGGACGCCCCGTCCAGAGTGCCAGATACTCGGCCCGATTGCGACTGTGGGCGAAGAGCGCCTTGAACAGCAAATGCTGCAGCAGATTGTCGCGACGAATGTCGACCATAAACGCGATGCGTGGACGAATGCGCGCGATGTACGAGAAATTCTGATCGGGACCGACGCCGATGTACGCGCCGCCGCGCACCTTGAGCCGATCGAGCGCACCCATCACGTGCAGATAGCTGCGTTCGTTCGAGATGAGGTTGTCTGTGTCGAAATAGCCACCGGCTTCGGAGAGCTCGCCCACGAGTTTCGCGAAGTCGCGCAGACTGTCGTCGGGTGCGGCGACGGAGCGCGCGGGTGGTACCGCAGGCATCGCTTGCGCACCGATCGTCTGGGCGCTCGGTGCCGCGACAAGGGCGAAGACGGACGCGAGGACGGACGCGCAGCGGCGCGAGGAGGACAGTCGCATGCCGGAGTGTAATGCGCGGAGCCGTGGTCGTGCTATTGTTGCGGGGTCGTGGTGGGCGTTGTTGTGGGTGCGGTTGCGCGTAGTGCTGCGAAGACAGTTGTTGCCCCAGTTGTTGCCCCCGTTATTCCTTTTGGCGCTACGGCCCATCGCGACGCACCAGCGATCGGCCGTCGCGTCGGCATCGTGTACCCTCATATTCTCACAGCCACACATGCGCTTGCGACCTATGCTGTCGACCGTGCTGGTTCTGCTTGCGGTCTTGCTCACACGGGCGGCCCATGCCGACGCGCAGACCGTCACCATCGACAACGTCACCATCGTCGACGTGAGGAACGGGCGGCTGCAGTCGGGTCGGTCGATCGTCATCGAAGGAACCAGGATCGCGCGCATCGAACGGGCGACCGCTACGACGCACGCCACTGCCACCCTCGACGGCACAGGCATGTACGTGATCCCGGGGCTCTGGGATATGCACGTGCACGCGTACTTCACGAACGACACGTCGAAGTTTCACAGCACCAGCGAGGTCATGTTCCCGCTGTTCATCGTCAACGGGGTGACGGGCGTGCGCGACCTCGGCAGCAATCTCGACGCGACGCTCGCTGCACGCGACAGCGTCGCGGCGCACCAGTTGGTCGGCCCGCGCATGATGGTGTCCGGGCCGATGATCGACGGGCCCACCTCCCGCTATGTCGCCGCGATCAAGGTCACCACCGGCGACGAGGCACGCGCAGCGGTGCGCATGCTCAAGGCGCGCGGCGTGGACATGATCAAGACGCAAACGCTCGTGCCCAAGGATGCGTACTTTGCACTCGCCGACGAAGCGGCGCGCGTCGGCATTCGGTTTGAGGGACATGTGCCGCGCGAGATAACGGGCCTCGAAGCCGTGCAGGCCAACCAGCGCAGCTTCGAGCACCTGATCAGCGTGACCGATACCAACACGACGCTCATTGCGGCACTTGCCCAGCATCAAGTCTGGCAGTGCCCCACGGTGGTCAATAGTGTCGGCACGCCCGCCGATGTCGCGTCCGATCCGGGGCTGCCCTACTGGCTGCGGTCCGCGGTCGACGGATGGCTCAAGACGGCCGCGACCCAGGCCGCCGCAAGCGATTCGGCGGCACTGGCGACCGGACTGCGCGCCACACGACGCCTCGCGCTGATCAAGCAGCTCTACGACGCGAAGATTCCGTTCCTCGCCGGCACCGATGCACCCGCCGGATACGACCTGGTCCCGGGCGCGAGTCTGCATCGCGAGCTGCAACTCTTTGTGCGCGCCGGCCTGACGCCACTGCAGGCCCTGCAAACCGCCACGTTCAACCCCGCGCGCTACTTCGGCAAGTCCGACACGTGGGGCACCGTCGCCGCCGGCAAGGTGGCTGACCTGGTCGTGCTGGCCAAAAATCCGCTGGTGGACATCGCCAATACGCGCAGCGTCGTGGCGGTCGTGGCCGATGGTCGTTACTACGCGCCGCGCGCGCTCGATCGCATGCGGATTCGCCTGCTGGAGTTGGCCGCGAAATAGTGCGGCCATGCCGAACGAGCGCGAACGGCGGCGGTTAGGGCTTGACGAGCTTCACCTCATTCATGCGACGCGTCGCCGACACGTACGCGCGCACCAGACTCTCGCTGCCGTCGGCGCCGATCGCCGACACGCCGAACACCCAATCGTCGATGGAAAGTCCCGCCAGCACGAATTGCGTCACGTTGCCGACCGTCTGCGCGTGCTCCCACGAATTGCTCCACGTGTCGCGCCAGTAGAGGCGATACGCCACCGCGTCCGGCACGGCCGTCCACTGCAGGTTGGTGTCGTAGCCCGACGGGTTGCGCGTGATACGCGCCGCGCCGCGATCATTGTCGACGCGCGGCGCTTGCGGGGCGAGCGCGAGCGAGGCCGCGCTCGCGGCGTTCACACGAGCGTTCTGCGCGAGATAGCGGAAGTCGACCCCTTCGAGCAGATCGTTCGCATTATGCTGGCGGTTGAAGTTCTCGTTGGCCTCGCGGAACACGATGGCCGGAACGCCGTTGGCGGTGAAGCTCGAGTGATCGCTGCCGCGCCCGAATCGGTCCTCCCGCGCCATCAGCCGGATGCGATGCGACGGCACGTACACGGCGGCCACGCGCTCGATGTAGCGCGCGAGCGAGCGCGACATGTTGTCTTCTGGGCCGAGCGAGTAGATGCGCACGCTCTTCGCATCGATCTGGCCATTGCCACCCATGCTGTTGCCGACGATGTCGTTGTTGAAGTTGGCGTCAACCACGACCTTGTCGGCCGCGAGCTTCTGCGCATGTGCCATCGAGCCGATGAGCCCCTGCTCTTCGCCAGCCCAGCACATGAAGACGAGCGTCGCATCGAACTGCACGCCGCTTTCGGCGAAAACGCGTGCCAACTCCATCGTGAGCACGGTGCCGCTGCCGTCGTCATTCGCACCCGCCGCATCGTTGTTGTCAGTATCGTTGCGCGCGCCTTGCGGGTTGGGGGAACCCGCGTTGAGTGCGGCCTGTCCGCCGGAGCCGAGATTGACCGTGTCGTAGTGGCCGGTGATATAGATACGGCGCGCCGAACGCCCCGGCAGAATGGCCATGACGTTGCGCAGTTCGACGTCCCGTGTGATGCGTCCCTGCTGCGCGATTTGGTGCGTATCGAACGACACCTGCAAGCGCGGGCTCGAGCGCTTGAGCTCATCAAAGATCCACTGGCGTGCCGCGCCGATACCGCGCGTGGTACTGGTGGCGTCGGAGAGTGTCGAGCGAGTGCCGAACGAGACCAGCTTGGTGTCGAGGTCGCGCAGTCGCTGCTCGGAGACGGCGGCGACGAGCTTCTCGATGCGCGGATCGGCGTCGGGAGCGGGGACGCGCTGGGCGCGCACGGCAAAGGCGAGCGGCAGGAGCGCCACCGAGGTCAGCGCGCGGCAGAGG
>JBBQDB010000014.1:0-43852 GCA_038319245.1 Gemmatimonadales bacterium | reverse complement strand
GCGGGTGGCTTCGGTCGGTGCCACCCGCGGGGCGGGCACGATCGCGGGCGGCCCGTCCGCGGCGGTGGGTGCCGCCGTCCCCCGCATGCCCCGCGGGCGGTTCGCATACCAGCCGTCATACCGCGTCGTGACGTGGCCTTGGTCGGGGACGTGGACCAACACGCGGGCCAAGCACTCGAGCGGGTCCACCGTCTCGGTGCCCGCCGTCGGGCCGTCCGACGTGTCCGACCGGTACATCACCACCCTGGCGGCTCGGTGGTAGGTGAGCCGTTCCCGCGCGACGGGGTTGCGGGCACAATACCGTGCGAGGCGCGTCGCGAACGCGCGATCGTCCTCCGACACCCACACGGCGGTGTGCACGTGGAACCCGGAGTGCGGCCAGGCCAACATCCCGGCGGCCGGCTCCGCATCGAACAGCTCGAGGCGCACGAACAGCCGGAGCACGGCGCGGCGGAACGCCTCGGTCAACCGGACGGTGTCATGCACGGGCCACGTGACGAACGTCCCATCTCGCCGAAAGCCGCCGTCGGTGACGAGGAGGTGCCGGTGCGGATGCCAGTTGGCCCGCGACCCATGCGTCTGCAGGCACGCCACGATACCGACGGCGAGGTCGCGCTCGCCCGTCAGGGTGCGGATGGCGGCGGTGACGGTGCGCGCCGCGACGCGGGCGATCTCGCCGAGCAGGCGCCGCCGGTACAGACAGTAGGCGCGGAGCCGTTTCGGGATGGTGAGCACCACCTGCCGGTGCGGCACCGGCGCGAGGAGCGCAGTGTCCAGCCACTGGGTCCAGATCGCGAGGCGCTTGGGCAGGGCAACTCGGGCAGCAGTAGCGGCACGTGCACGAGAACGCGAGCAGGTACTCGTGCGTGCAGGCATCGCAGCGGATGCGCGCGAACCCGTGGTCGAGCACGCCGCACGCGAGGAACGTGTCCGCCACCTGGGCGACGACGGGCCGCCAGGGGCCGTACTCGCGGGCGAAGCGGTCATCGTAGACCGTCTGCAGCCGCTGCAGATGATCGGACACCACCCGAACGAGCGGCGATGCCTTCGGGCGCCGGGGCTTGTAGACGCCACGCGCCGCCGATGCCGCGTCGGGCATGCGCGCTCCGGGACCGGGGAGCGCCGAGCATACGTCCGACTCGGGTGCGGACCGTCACCGTTCTGTTGCGCGACGGGCTGTTTCGACGCAACGTCTGCGTGGCGCGCGCCTAACGGTGCTTGCTGTTGCCGAGCGGACCAACCATCCGCGTGGCGCGAAGGATCGGGCGGTCCGCTCGCAACAGAAGCTGGCGTTAGGTGGCATCAACCTTTTTTGCGGAGATGAGAGTGTCGGAGACCGACAATACGAATGTCCAAGCCGTGAGTGCTCCAATCGCGGCGGGGTCGCCGCTCGTCTTCATCAGCCACGACGGGCGTGACGCCGCACTCGCGGAAGCCTTCAGCAAGCTTCTAAAGAGTGTCAGTGCCGGCATGATCAAGACGTTTCGTTCCTCCGACAAGAAGGGGTCCGACGGTATCGACTTCGGCGATGAGTGGTACAAGCGCCTTATGCACGCTTTGGAGTCTACCTCCGATGTCGTGTGCCTCTTTTCCGAGCGAAGTCTTGATCGGCCGTGGATCCTATTCTAAGCCGGAGTCGCCAAAGGCAAATTGGATAGGCCCGTTATCGGAATTGCCCTTGGCGTGCCCTTAAGCAGGACGCACAATTCACGCGTCGTCGCGGCGGCGGTGCGCGGTTCCGGTCGAGTCGGAACGAGTCGGGTTGGAGCTGGTCGGATCGGATCGAATCGGAATCGTCGCTTCTCGGGATCGGGTCGCGCGCAAGTCGACGTTGGTGGGTGTGCGCCGACACGACTACTCCGTCCCCGCGATTTCTTGCACGTCCATACTTCGTCTCGACGCTTGCACCGCCGTCACGCGCGACCTTCGTCTACCTTTCGATGGCCATCACTTTTGTAACAATCACTCAGCTCAGCCGACGGGACGGGAGTCAATGGTAGTCGTGCGCACCATCGACGGCGGGAGAGTCTTGGCGGAGTTCGCGCGGGAATCGCTCTCCACAGCCGATCTCTCCGGCGCGGGACTCGCATTCGCCTCCTTGAGCGATGCCGACCTGTCGAAGACGAACTTGAGAAATGCCGATCTCTGCAACGCTGATCTTCGTCGTGTTCGACTCGCTGGCGCCACGCTGACCAATGCCGACCTGACGCTGAGCGATTGCGTCGGCGCGAATTTCGAAGAGGCTACCTTAGACGACGCGCGGCTCCAGGCGGTCAACCGTGCGACGAAAGGCGCCGCTCAGATGCGATTCACGGGCGCAGATTGCACGCGCGCCACGCTGAAACATTCCAATCTTTCCGGATGCGAATTCACCAACGCCGTTTTGCATCGCACCAACTTCATGCGCTGCGATCTGGCGGGCAGTGATTTCACCGGCGCCGACCTTAGCAGTGCCGACTTATCGTTCTCCAACCTGACTGGAGCGTCGCTCTCCCACGTCTCGCTGGTTGGCGCAAACCTGACGGGGTGCAACCTCACGCGAGTTGATCTTCGCGGGGCAGACCTCACGCTAGCCAACCTGAACGGCTGCCATTTTGAAGGCGCTAACCTTGCACGCTCGCTCTGGTCCAAGACGTTAGTTGCCCGGGTGACCGGGCTTGCCGACGCGATCGGTTTGGAGGAGTTACGCCACCTCGATAGCTCGTCGATCGATCTCTGGACGCTTATGGCCTGCTCGGCCGCCCTCCCCGAAGCGTTCCTCATGCAATGCGGCGTCACGCCCGCCATAATCTCGCTGCTGCAGGCCAACGACATCGACCCTCGGAACGCTGAGCCCTAACTCCCGCCGACGGCAGCGCTTGAGCGAACACCGTTTTTGACGAACGTCGCAAAGCGCTCCAATACCTCCGCGGGTAGGTCGACCTGGCGCAGCTTAGAACGAATGCCCTCAATGACGCTGCCCTCGAAGTCAAATTCACGTGCGCACCGATCACACAGCTCGAGATGCTGGACGACGAGCGCTAGGGTAGGCCCGGTGAGCTCGCCATCAAGGTAATCGTCAAGTCGACGAAAGGCCTCTTCACAGGTAAAGCGACTGAGGACAGGCAACTCGAATCTCCGCGAGAAATGCTGACAATTCCTGCATCCTCCGCCGCGAGCCACAGTACTTTCTGCAGCATCTTCCGCCCGCGATGCAAGCGTGAGCGAACGGTACCGACCGGAATCGAAAGGACGTCAGCGATCTCCTGATACGAGAAGTCCTCCATGAAAAATAACGTGCAGACGACCCCGAATTCTACCGGGAGTGAAGCTAGCGCGTTAGCGATCCGTTCGGTTCCGATTCGATCAAGTAGGGTCTGAGCAGGATTCGTGCCGTCGACCTGAAGCCCAGCCTCCGACGATCGCAGATACAACTGCAGCGCGGGCGTATCGTCCAAGTCGATCGTCGCAGGACGACGGCACGCCGTTCGGTGTTTTCCCCAGAAGCAGGTGGTCACGATGCGGAAGAACCATGCCTTAAAGTTCGTGCCCACCTGAAAGCCGTTCCGGCCTTGGCACGCCAACAGGGCTGCTTCTTGCACAAGATCTTCCGCGTCACATCGATTGCGAGTGAGCCGAAGCGCGTAGCCGTATGCCCGCGAAAGAAGCTCCGCAAGCGCTTGCTCAAAGAGAAAGTCTGTTGGCTCATCGGCCTTGCCCACATCGTTGTGTTCTGGCCTAGAATCGATGTTCACAGAACTTGGAGTGGGTGATAACTCGTCGATCGGAGCGAAGTGTCGCGCTACATATCGAATTGAGTCTGCTTAGTTCCTCCGTCAAAAGGAGGATCTCCCACTGGTTCCGTGCTGTTACAATCGTTCACCCCGACTCTACAACAGCAACCCTTCGCGCCGCGCTTTCGCCCCCGTCGCCGCAGACAGCGCGGGAACGGGGGCGAAAGGCGAGACGTTACTGCGTTCGCGAAACGCGTTAGCTCGGATGTAGAGTCGGGTACATCGGTGACACTTTAGACCGGGTACATGGGTGACGCTTGGGTGAGTGCTAGTGTGCGTGCTAGTGTGCGTGCTAATGTGCGGGCGGCTTCGTTGGGGTGGGCTTGATGGTGACACGAATCACGTCCGTCACCGCCGGATATTGAAAACGATCTTTCACGAGGCGCACGACACCATTCTCCGCCGGACCGGTGTTGGGTGCTGGCTGGCGCGGTGCCTGATTGGGGCCGAGTCCTGGTTCCTCATTCACTTCGGTGCCGGCATCCCACAACTGCAGCGACTTTGTCACGTCCATGGTCATCGGCTTTCCCGCTTTATCGAACAGCGAAATGGCGCTGGCGCCGGGCGCGTAAAAGAGGTCGTTCGACTGTCCGAACATCATCGCCATCGTCAAGTGCTGTCCCGGAGCCGCAGGGAAGCTGAACTCGTACGCTTTGCCTGGCAGGATCGGGCCTGGTTTCGTGTCGCCAACTGGCACGGTGACAACGCCGCTGTATGCAACACTCTTCAGATTGGCCTTGATCCAGTCGGCGAGGACGCCGGGATTACCATCTTCAGCAAGCTGCTCCAGACCTTGACCGCGATCTTTTTTGCCGACCGTGAAGAGTGGATTGCCCGCGTCCGTCACGGTCCAAAGAATCGGCGCGGTTGGAGCCGGAGCGGTCGTGCCATTCGACAACTTGAGCGTCATCGGCGTGGAAACGTTCTCGACGCGCACCGTAAATTGCACTTCGCGACCAGTGGCGTACTGCGCAAGCAACGATGCAGGGGCGAGAAGCGTCAGAAGCAGCGCGTTTTTCAGGGCGGACATGAGTAGCAGTTCCTCTTGAGGTGAGTGAGTAGCGTCAGTGATCGAGCAGCGGTGGAGTGCTCAGGGATTGCACTAGCTTCCACTGAGTGGCGCGCTACCGAAATTCACGCCGAATCGACGGCACCAAATGGTGACGGTGCGATACTTGGTCAGATCGATCGATGCGGGCACGTCATAGTTCTGATCGCCAATGTTTCCCTTGAGCGCCCCGACCTCGATGAAGCCCGCATTGGTGACGGCGTCGTTGTCCGCCGCGTCGCTGGCCGCGACGAGATAGACGCGGACATCGGGACCGTTTGACGTCTCGAAATCGGAGAGACGCAACACACGCTTCCCGTCGGCGAGACGCAGAATGGTGGCCATCCCTTTGGTGTCGTGATGTACGCCATGGAATGTCCCCGTCGCCACGGTCGACATCGCCGACGCGTCGCTCTGGAGCGAACCGAGCGTTTCGTTCACCTTGGCGTTGATGAACAACCGCTCCGGACGGAAGGCGAACCAAAGACCCGCTCCCACCACAACCGCTCCGACAACCAGAATTTTGCGCATGTGGCGATGTCCTATGTGTGTGACGGCAAGGCTTCGTGTGGCGCGCCGTTTGCGATAGTGCCAACTGGCCGGAAATGGTTCCCGGACGTGACGCGCGCCTCCGCGTCAGCGCGCGAGATGGTCGGCGCGTGACGCGTCGCGAACTGCGTGATGTCTTTTGAAAAGACGATGTCGAGCGTCCACTGCAGTGCCACCCGCACCTTTTTTTCGAGGCGGGGAAGCTTTGCGAGATAAACAGTGCGCCACAGCCACCAAGCCACGAACCCAGAGAAATTCACACCGAAAATGTTCGCGACCCCAGTGCGCTGACCAATCGAGGCGAGCAGGCCGATGGTTTTGAAGCGAAACGGCGCTAACGGTTCGTTGCGGATGGTCGCCATGATGTTGGCGGCCAGCTGCTTTCCTTGTCGGAGCGCGTGCTGCGCCGTGGGCGGAAAAATGCCGCCCTCCGGCGTGGGAATCGACGCGCAGTCGCCAAGCGCCCAGATGCCAGGGTGACTTGGCACCTGAAGCGTGGGATCGACGGCCAGCCGCCCGCGCGCTTTCGAACACGGGAGCCCGTCGATCACGGGGTTCGCCGACGTACCTGCGGTCCAGATCAGGTTTCGGGTCTCAATCGTGTCGCCGTTCGTCAGGTGAACGCAATCGCCGTCGACCGCCGCGACCTTGGTGTTGAGAATGACTTCGACGCCGCGCGCGCGGAGCTGTTCCATCGTGTAGCGCCCGAGCGTCTCGCCAAGCTCCGGCAACAGATACGCGCCGGGGTGCACGATAATCACTCGCACGTCGGACTTCGAAAGATTGCCGTAGAACCGAAGTGCCACGTGCATGAAATCGTGTATCGCTGCAACTGTCTCGACGCCTGCAAATCCACCACCCGCCACGAGCACGGTGAGCAACGGTCCGCGGACAGGGCCACTGCACTCGAAGTCCGCCTCTTCGAGATGCCCGATGAGCTGGTTACGAACGCCGATCGCATCGCCCAACGTCTTCATGGTCGCGGCTCGACCGTGCAGCCCCGCGATGTCGTAAAAATTGGTGACCGCACCGAGCGCGACGACGAGATGATCGTATCGAAGATCGTGTGCGTGGTTGCCATCCGCATGTGTCACGTGCACCGTGCGCGCGACCGTATCGATCGATTCTACGAGACCGGTGAAGAGCGACGTCCTGCGCAACATCTTGCGCAACGGATTCACGATCGTCGAGAGATCCAGATCAGACGCGGCCACCTCGTGCAGCATCGGTGTAAAGAGGAAATAATTCTCCCGATTCACAAGTGTGATCTGTACCGAGTCGTCGTCTCCCAATCGCCTTTCGAGCTCGCGCGCGACTGTCAGCCCGCCAAACCCTCCACCCAAAATCAGCACGCGCAACGGATCTTTGGTGTTGCTCACGCCGTCACCTTCACGCTGATGCTCGCGGACACATGCAGAACGCTGTTCCACCCACCGAACCCGTCGCTCGTGCGCTCCGGGTTGGACGGGTCCGCAATCCAGCGCGTGTCATCGAGCACCAGCTTGTAGAAATAGATGCCGGGCTGGAGCGGGCCGGTTGATACCCGCCACATTCCCGGGCTCACACGGATCGCCGAGGTACCCGGTTGTTCCCATTGATCCCAGCTTCCCACGAGACGAACAGAGAAGGCGCGAAAGTCCCGCAGCCATACCGACGGCGGATGCTCGTCGGTTTGCGGGGAACGGACGGCTCCCTCCGTTGCCTCGGCGGCGACGGCAAGCACCGCCGCAATCGCGTGTCCAGCATCGATCGCCCCGGCGCCCTGTCGATCACGCGACGCCCCAGCGACCGTGTGGCAGGCCCGTTGCAGCAGGGCGCACGTCGCTGAGGCCACGAGTGTGGTATGCGCTTCGCGCATGCAAGCCACAACGCCGCATACGATGGGAGACGCAAAGCTGGTCCCTTCGACATGCTGATAGTGCGGCGTGACTAAGCGCAATTCGGCGATACGCGGTTCAACGGTGACATCACCCATCGCGCGTCGCTCGAACAACAGCCGCGCCTCCTGCGCGAGCGTGCTATGCGGGATGATCGGCGCGACGATCCAAATGCTGGGTGCCACCAATTCAGGTTTCGCCCGGCCGTCCGAACCTAACCCGAAATTGCTGTGCCACAGCATCGCCCCTCGCGGGTCTGCGCTATTACCGTCGTCCAATCCACCTACTGTTATCGCGGACGGCGCCGTGGCGGGGAGCGCCAGCGAACGTTGGCCGTCATTGCCCGACGCGACCAGTACGGACACGCCCTCCGCCACCAGTGCCGCAATGAGGCCCTCAACCTCGTCCACTGCATCCGGCGAATCGGCGGCCACACCTAACGACGCGTTCACGACCGTGATCCGCAATTCTCGGTGGTGACTCAGTATCCATCGCAGCGCCCGCGCGAGTCGTGTGCTGCCGATTCGATGGTCGTCGCTGCCTTGCACCTGGACGAGCACTAACGATGCATCCGAGGCGAGTCCGCGATAGAGACCGTGGCTGAGCCACCCATTCCCGGCGAGCGCGGCGCTTGTCATAAGCCCATGCCACTGTGCCGGCGATCCCGCATCACTTCCGGGCCAACTGGGGACCGCGTCGGCGGAGAAATATCGAGTGTCCAGCGAGTCGTGCGACGCATCAACCCACGCGCGAATGCGGTTCACAGGGCGCACGAGATCGTCGTGCGGGTAGAAAGCGGCATCGATAACCGCAATGGTCACTCCAGCGCCAGTAAAGCGCGGATCTGCCCGCATGCGCAGCGGAGTCGGGAGCGCGCCAAACGCCGACTCGGGGTCGAACGGCCACACATCCTGGATGGCGCGCCCAAGCACACGCTCCCCTCGCTCTAAGAGCAACGATAAGAGCGCCGCCTGCACGCAGGCCGGACATGCGCCGTCGTGCGTTTGCCAATTCGGATTGCGCGACCGTACGCGCGCCGATGTGTCCGTGTCGAGCCATCCTGCCTCGGCGAGCACGTCGGGGCGTTCCATGCGTCCACAGAGCGGACAGTGCCCGTCGTTTACTGACACGTCGAAATCCTTACGGCAGAGGAGCGACCTCACAAAACACTTTGATCGCCCCCACGCCGGTGGTAAGCGTGTCGATCAACTCGCGGTAGCGATCCAGCCCCGCCACACGATGTGTCAGCAGTCGCGTCAGCCAGCCCGGATGCGACAGTTCGATTTGAGAGAGATCCTGTACGCCGCGCTCAAAGTCGGCGAGGCTCGCATTCACACTCCCCACCGCGACCTTGTTGCCCAGCACGAAACCCAAATTGATCCGATCGGCCGGTATCTCGACGACGCGCTCGCCTCCCGTCACGCTCACCATGACGAGCACACCATTTTTTGCGAGCACCTCCATCGCTTCAAAGACCAACGGCGAGAAACCTGTCCCCTCGATGATCACGTCGAACGGGCCGTGTCGCGCCGAGAGCTCGCGCACCCCTGCATCGGCGCTCGAGCAATACGTAACTCCCAACTCCTCGAGCAGGTCGGCGTTGAGGTACGGTCGCTTCGAGCGCCCCATGGCCACCACGTCCATGCCGCGTTGACGCAAGATCGCCGCTGAGAGGAGACCGAGCGTGCCGGTGCCGATCACGAGCGCGCGCCGAGGACGCCAGACCCGAAGCCGACGCTGAATCTCAAACGCCTGCGCGATCGCCTTCTCGGCCACACTGGTGGGTTCCATTAGCACCCCGGCGCCGCGCAGTTCACGCGGCACTTTCACCATGTAATCGACGCTGTCGGCAAAATATTCGGCCAGAAAACCGTGCCGCAGGTTGATCCCGCGCTCGAAGTACGTGTCATCGGTGGTCATGTCCTGCAGGCCGATCTGGTCGTACACGCTACTCCCCGGTCGGCGCACCGAAGCAACGACGTAGTCCCCTACGCTCAACTCCGTGACGTTCGGTCCGACTGCCTCGACCACGCCGAAGCTCTCGTGTCCGATGATCAGAAAGTCGTCGCCGATTGGTGCGTTGCCGTATTCGGCGGCGTTGATCTCTTTGTCGGTGCCATCGACGCCGACGCGTAGCACGCGAACCAGGACACCGCGACCGTCCGGCACGTCATCAACCGTGGGCCGCGTGACCGTGCGAAGGTGTATGCTGTCCGGTTTCCCTGGCATCACCGCGACCGCCTGCATCGTGGTCGTCGACACGGCGGCAGCGCCGAACGTTTCCTTCTGCGTATCCGTCATGGTGTCTTTCTCATTTCGTTGGTCGTTGACGCGGGGCGCACGCCCGGAATGTTGAGACGGATGCGATACAGTCCGGTTCGCGCGGTCATGTAGAGTGTTCGACCGTCAGCCGCTCCCCAGGCCATATTCGCCGGTGTTTCAGGCGGGCTGATCGTGCCGAGATGAGTGCCGTCCGGCGAGAGCACCCAAATGCCTCCCGGTCCCGCCGCGTAGACGTTCCCGTCGCGATCGACCTTGAGACCGTCCCACGCCTGTTCGCCGGGATGTGACGTCGTCGCGTCAACAAACATTTCCCCCGTGCCTATCGAGCCGTCTTTTCGAACGGGGTACTTCATGATGACCTTCCGCTTGACGTCCCAGTTGCTCACATACAGCCAGCGTTCGTCAGGGGAGAAGGCGATGCCATTCGGGCCAGTGAGATCGCTGATGACCAGGGACACGTTTCCTTCTGCGAGCCGAAACACGCCGGAAATCGGGAGCTCCTTGCGCGGATCGTCAAAAACTTTTGGAAGGCCGAACGGCGGATCAGTGAAGAACAGCGCGCCATCCGATTTGTAGACCAGATCGTTTGGGCTGTTGAGTTTTTTCCCACCGAAACGGTCCGCGAGGACAGTGATCAGTCCGTTTTTCTCGAGACGAGTCACACGGCGGCGACCGTGCTCATCGATGATCAGGCGCCCAGCCGTGTCGAGTGTGAGCCCGTTGGATCCAGGTTGGTGATAGTCGCCGATGTCGACTCCAGCGTAGCCGCTTTTTGGTCGATACACCGATACCTGCCCGTCTACCGTGTATCGGTAAATCGTGTTGGCGTTCGGATCGCTGAAGAGGAGGTAGCCGTCCGGGTGCCAGATCGGACCCTCGGTGAATTCAAAGCCACCCGCCACCTTCTCAATCACTGCATCGAGCGGGACGATAGCGTTCACCGCCGAACTTATGCGTTCGATCTGACCAATACTCTGGCTCCGTTCCGTCGCGGGCACGCGGCGATGGAAATCGAGAGTCGCGGAACGGATCCAGATATAGTTCGGAGGCGGATCGGATAGCGGTCCGTTGGCGCCAAAAATGGCAATTTGGAAGGTCTGGCCAGGTCGCGCGTCGCGGGTCAGAACCACGCGATTTGGTGCGTTCCATCCGCGAATCGCCCCGCCGCCGGTCATGCCGAGTGTCGGAGTCAGTTGCCCATCGACCCAAATCTCCGAGTAGTCGTCCACGACAACTTCGAAGACGACGGTGGCACCACTCGGGTCGAGCGTACCTACCTGCTGCGGAACGGTCACCGCGAACCGGTACCAACCAAAGGAGAGTCGGCCATTCGAGCGCCGCGCTTCGAGCGAGGTAGCGGGAATCGTCGGCCACCGTTTGTCGTCGAAAGCTGCCGCGCCGGCCTTTGGCGATATGTCAAATGTTCGGTTTGGCGCACCGGACGGCTTGAGATCCGGTCCAACTGCGCGATGTGCGACCGGCACGATTGTCGCGTCACGATAACGCCAGTTAGCGCCCACTAACATGGCACCTTCCGTCGTGCGAAGGTCGACGATGGCATCGGGGCGTCCGAGGGGTGCATCCTGTGTGACTTGCGCCTTTGCCGCCGCTACAGCGCTGAGTAGCAACGTGGCGACCGCGGCCGCGAGCTGCAGTGCTGTGCGGCGCGGAGACAAAGGTCGGTCGGGCGTACGGGCGAATGTCATGCGGTTAGCGCACCTTGACGACGTAGTAGGTGAGCGGCCCTTTCACCGATTCGAACCAATGCGGTGTCCCGTTTGGAACGATGAGGACGTCGCCCTTGGCGATCTGTCGCGAAACGCCATTGTCGATGCGTACGCCGCGAACCTCGTCAGTCGCCGTCGTCTTTCCGTCGACCACCGTACCGCCAGTCACGAAACGAGCGCTGCCTCCGATCACGTAAATGATGTCGGTGTCGCGCGCGTGCACTTCTGCCATTCCCGGGCCCTCACGGCGGCTGGCGTGCACCATGTAATTCCGCGACCCTTCGCCGTCGTACAGCACGGCCCCTTTGGCAAAGGCAGCATCCACCTGGTCGCGCGTCCACACGTGCACCGCGTTGGCATCGGAAGCGCGCGGCGTGTTTGCGGCGCCACCAGCCATCGTGGTCGGCGCGCCGAACGTTCCGGCGCCGGCGATGGCCAGCTCTTCGTCTTGCTGCGCACTTGCTGCACCGCTTACGCCGACACCACCGACAATCTCCCCGTCCACGACAATCGGAATGCCACCCTGCAGCGGGGTGAAGTCATTGAGCGCCACCATCGCGGTGCGCCCGTTTTTGATGAGCTCCTCAAAGAACTTGGTAGGACGTTTGAACAGGACTGCTGTGCGCGCCTTTCCGATGGAAATATTTGCGCCGGCGGCGAACGTGTTATCGATCCGTTCGAGCGCCATCAGATTTCCTCCATCGTCGACGACCGCGATGACGCCTGTGGTATTCAACCGACGAGCTTCGAGCACCGCCGCGGCGATCACACGACGAGCGCCGTCGATGGTGAGCGCGTGACGCGTCGCTACTTGCGCTCGCGCTGGTGCGGCGACGAGGACGGCAGACGCAATCGCGAGTGTGGCGAGACGCAACATAGGTATCGACTCCGATATACATGCGAGAAAAAGCGCGACGGAACGCAACAGAACAGCGGTGGCGCGAGTGTGTGGATCAGCGCGGCTCGACGAGGCGCAGCACGTGGCCATCGGGGTCGCGAACGAGGAAGGCTTTCCCGATACCGGGGAATGCTCCAAGGAACGTGATGACGCCCGAACTCAGGAGCGGACGTCCGGCGCGGCGCAGTCCTTCTGCAGCTCGCGACGCATTGCTCACCGTCAGCGTCGTCTCCCAATGGCCAACATCGTTGGCCCGTTCGTCGGACGGGTACAGGCGACCGTCTCTCGGCGACAGGTATTCGAGTAATTCAATCCCGGGTCCGCTGGCGGCGCGCAACGCGGTGATCCGAAGCCGCGCGCCGAACACGTTGTTCAGGTGTTCTTGTTCGGTCCCGAAATTCTCGCTCGTGCCGGCGATCTTCATGCCAAGCACGTCGCGATAAAACGCAATGCTAACGTCTGTATCCTTCGACACGATCGCGGTGTGATCAATGCCGAGGAAGAGCGTGTCACCGGCGTTGCGATGCCACTTGGCCAACCCCTTCTCGCGCGGAAACTGCAAGACTTCGAGCACGTGCGCGTCAGGGTCTTTGAAATAGAACGCCTGAATGCCGCCGGCATTCGGATTCGAATCTGGAAGTCGCTGTGGACCGGTCGACGCGTGTTCGACATGCAGCGCACGAAGTTGACGATACGTCGCGTCCATGTCGGTCACGATGATGGCGACGTGCTGGAACCATGCATCGTTACTCCGCGAATCGACGGGAATGGGCCGACCACGGGGTGTGAGATATTGCGTCAGTTCGATCGACTCGTCGGCAAGACGCAGCTGCACGATGCGCGCGCGTGCTCCAAACACACCAGACAAACGTTCGAAGGCGTCGCCACTCACTTCGCTGTCCGACGTCACCCGAAACGTCAGAACATCGCGATAAAACGCGATCGATCGATCCATGTCTGTCACCGTCATCCCCACAACGGGCACTGACTCGACGCCCACCGACTCCACGCGATTCGATGCGTTAGCGCGCAGCATGGTGCCGCTCGGTGGTGCCACCTGCGCGTCCACTATACCGAGGGCGGCGTTGAACACCAGTGCGCATAGCGTCGTGCCGCCACGTCGAAAAATCACACGCGTCACGAGACTCACGTTACCAACTCCGACGCTGCCACGCGGTTGTGTTGCACGGGCGCGCTACTGGGAACACCAAGCCGCTGGCGCAGATGCTCTCCCACGCGGAGAGCATTTGCCATCACGGTGAGCGCCGGATTTACCGCTCCGCTGGAAGGGAAAAACGACGCATCCACGACGTAGAGATTGTCGACATCGTGCGCTTGGCAGTTGGCGTTCAGTGCCGAGGTGACGGGGTCAGTGCCGAAACGAATAGTTCCGTTTTGATGCGCGACGCCGGCCAGCGGAATGCGCTGCCCCAAGAACAGACTGCGGGCGAACAATCCTTCATGACACTCGGTGCCATGCACAGGACACGGTGGCTGACGACGCATCAGCTCCTCGAGCTTCTTGCGAAGACGCCGATGCCCCTCTTCGTTATTTGGCTTGTACGCGAGCACGATGTTGCCGTCCCGGTCGAGCGTCACCCGATTTGCCGGATCCGGGAGATCTTCGGAGGTGAGCCAGAAGTCGAGCGAATGCTTCGCCATCAGCTCGAGCGTCCATTTTGGTGCGATCGCCGGGGCGCCCGCAGACAACGTGGCGGCATCTAGTTTTCCGACGAACGAGATGTGTCCCATCGGAAACTGCCAGTCATCTGACCCGAAGTAAAAATCATTCAGCGAAAGCGTTTTCTGGAACACGGTCGGATTGGGACACTTGGAGATGGACATGAGCACGGAGTTCACATGCCCCATGTAGTGTCGCCCCACAACATCCGACGCATTGGCGAGTCCACGCGGATGACGATCACTGGTCGAACGCAGCAGCACCGCGGCGGAGTTGATGGCGCCCGCGCTCAGCACGACGATGTCGGCGGAATAGCGTTCGACCTTCCCATCTCGCTCGACGACGACGCTGCGCACTTCGCGCCCGGACGCTGACGTTTCAAGTCGCGTAACCTTTGCGTGCATCAACAACGACACGTTCGCGTACTCCAGTGCGGGGTCCACGCACACGCACTGCGAATCGCTCTTCGCATTGACGAGACACGGATGCCCGTCGCACGTGGCGCAGCGGATGCACAAGCTGCGGTGCGGATCGCTTTCGTTGAGGCGAACGCCTAACGGTGTATGAAAGGGCTTGAGGCCAAGCGCCGCGAAGTGATCGGCGAGCTGCTGGATCCGCAGCTCATGACTGACGGCCGGAAACGGGTACGGCGCCGACGCGTTTGGCTCAGTCGGATCGGCGCCTCGTTCGCCGTGCACTTCGTACAGACGTTCTGCTTGTGTGTAATACGGCTCAAGCGCGTCGTAGTCGATCGGCCACGCGGGCGAGGTCCCGCCGTAGTGACGCAGTTCGCCGAAGTCCTCGCGCCGCAATCGAAAGAGCGACGCGCCGTAGAACTTAGTGTTGCCGCCAACGCAATAGTTCGTATGCGGATGCAACGGCGCTCCATCAACGTCGCGCCATTCTTCTTTGGTGCCGTATCGTCCTTTCTTGTTGACCTCGAGCGTGTTCCAATTCTCAGGCTCACGCGGGACGTAACCGCCGCGCTCAACCAGTAGGATTCTCTTACCAGTCGGCGCAAGTGCGTGTGCAAGCGTGCCGCCGCCTGCTCCGCTGCCGATGATAATGACGTCGAAGTGTGTATCGTGGGTCATGCGCCGCAGGATATTGTGATTGACTCGGGCCGCTGTTCGGCGGCTGTAATGACGGACGCAGAGAAAGGGTTCCCGGGGCGGATTGGGCCTTGCCGAGTCGGCCCGTGGTCACGGCCTTTCCGCGCGGCTAGCGACGACGGCTTGCACGCAATTCGTCGTAGTCGCAGAAAATGCACGGGGTGGCGTGCACGACCTTGCCGCAGGGTACCGTCGCGCTTCGCTGCAGTCGCGTGTACACGACGGCGGCAAAACCCATCGCCAGCAGAGGCGCGGCGAAATAGAGCCACATCGCGTCCCAATCTCCGGCCGACAGTGCCGATGCCACGCTGCGCGCGGGATTCATACTCATCCCCGAGATGGGCGATTCGACGGTGATGTACGTCGCCACCGCGAGCGCCGCGCACAGCCCGGTGAAGCGCGCCCATCGCGCCGACCCCGCGACATTCAGTACCAGTAGCATTTGCAGAAAGCTGATCGTAAACTCGCCGAAAAATGCGCCAGTGAGGCCAGCACTACCGGGTCGCGTGACGACGTAGTGGACACTCGGATGCTCCAGTCGCATGCCGATTAGTCGATGCGCGACCCACACGCCGAGGCCGCCGCCGAGAAACTGCGCGATGATGTATCCAGCGGCGTCGACCGGCGCGATTTTGCCGAGTCGAAGAAACGTGAGCGTAAATGCGGGATTCATATGTGCACCCGAACGTCGCCCCCATGGCGAATACACCAAGGCGACGAGCGTCGAACCCATCATGACTCCCATGATCGCTCGCTGCATCCAAGGTGAAGCCACGACACCTTGCACCGGCGACGCCGGATGAAAAACAAGCGTGCCAAAGACGCACGCAGACAGCATGAAGCAGCCGAGGGCCCAGCCCTCAATGGCGTACTCACGCCAATGCACCTGTGGAAACAACCCGGTCATTGGCGTGAGCAGCTCGTGGCGAACCGACGTCGCATTACGCGCGGCGCCGTGCTTTTGGTTCGACTTTTTGCGGCACTGCGGTCTCTTGCAGCGCATCGATCAGACGCAGAGCTTCGCCGACAGACCACGCTTGGAACGGACATCCGTTTGGCACGTGCGGAGCATCACCGTCTGCGATTTCGCCTAAATGGCCCGGCGCCGAATGCTCGTAGTGCGCAAGAAGCGGCGTAAGAAAGCGCTCGCGCGCTTCGTGCTTGGCCGCATTCGTACTGCCGTGCACACGTACCCAGGCATCGATAAATGCGCCTGCGAGCCAAGGCCAAACGGTGCCTTGATGGTACGATCCGTCGCGTTGAAGGGTATCACCGCCGTAGTGACCGACATACGCCTCCTCGTTGGGTGAGAGCGAGCGCAGGCCAGCCGATGTCCACAGCTGCGATTCGCAATGCTGGACCACGCGGAGCGCCTGCTCGTCATCCAGCAACGTCCACGGCAGACCACCAACAGCGAACAGCTGATTGGGGCGTACAGAACGATCGACAACGCCCGACGTGTGATCAACATCAACGACGTCACAGAGTACGCCAACATCCTCATCCCAGAATTGGGCCATGAATGATTTCTGCGCTTTTTCAGCGAGCTCAAGCCATTGCGGTTCCCAGCGCGCGGCAACGCGCAACGCGTTGATCCACAACGCCTGAATTTCCACGGGCTTTCCAATGCGTGGCGTGACCACCCAGTCACCGACCTTGGCGTCCATCCACGTGAGCTGCACACCGTGGACACCCGCGGCCAGCAGGCCGTCATCGTCTGCGCGAATACCGAAACGCGTACCGTTTGCGTAGCCCGCGACGATTGCCGTGACGGCCCGGCCGAGTGCGGGTTCATCCGCAGCATTCGTTTGCGTGCGCGCCGCACTGGCACGCAGGTAATCATGAACGGCGATCACGTACCAGAGCGACGCGTCAACGGAGTTATACTCGGCCGACGATCCACCTTCTGGGAAAAAGTTTGGAAGCATCCCCTCGCTGACATGCTCTGCCCACTCCAACAGGATGGCGCGTGCGTCTGGCAGTCGGTCGCCGGCGATACAGATCCCGCGGAGTGCAATGAAGGTGTCGCGCCCCCAGTCCGCGAACCACGGATACCCCGCGACAATGGTCCGACCGTCATCTGTTCCGCGCCGCACGAGATACATATCGGCCGCGCGGTGCAGCGGTGTGCGAAACGTCGCGCGACGATCTCGCTCTGCTCTGGAGAGACGTTCCCATAGGGTCAGCGCAGGCTGGTCGAGTAGACGCGATGCACCAGCTGTGTCGCTGCCGAACGCCAACACGGCGCGCTCGTCGCCGAGAGCAAATCGCATGTATCCTGGCGACGCCAGATCTTCGACGAAGTCGAGTCCGCGCGCACGCTCTTCGTCGTATTGAAAGTTGCGGTACCACGTCGCATCCGGCGTGAATTCGCCGTTCGTGACCGCGCTCACCGTCGGCAGGCCTTCGTAGGGATGCCAGTCGATACGCTGCCCAGCCACGGGTGAGGCGAAGTTGAAGGCGCCGTTCTCGCGCGTGCAGTGATGCGTATCCCGGACAGAGAGTAGCGGACGCACAATGAGCGTCGCGATTGCCGGGTTCGAGAGTGTCCACGAGAGCGCGACGAGCGGCGAGCCGTGCGCCATGATAAGCTCCTGCGTCACTTCGAGTCCGTTCGGCAGACTGAATCGCCACGTGGGCCATGGCTCAGTCGAGAACGATATCAATCTCCCGGCGCCGTCAGGATGCGTGACGTCCGGGGTGTACCGCTGACTGCTGATCGCGTAGGTACCGTCCTCCGTTTCCACCCACGCGTCGATGCCGTTGACGAGTGTCATACGTTCGGTTGGCGGCGTGCGCGAGACGGTCAAAAGCGCGTGGTAACGTCGCGTTCGGATTCCGTCGGCCCGACCCATGGCGTACCCGCCGAGTGCGTCGGTCTCGAGCCATTCTGCGGCGTGGTTCATACGACGCTCCCCTGAGCCAGCATGCCGACGCTCTTGAAGTGTGTGTGCGCGGCGGGTGCTCGCCGACTCTTGGCCACTGTCTCGAGACACAATGTGATCAGCGACGTCCACCCAGTCTGGTGACTGGCACCGACTCCGCGGCCACTGTCACCGTGAAAATACTCGTAGAAGAGCACGAGCTCCGACCAAGCAGCTCCGCTCGCGTACAGCGGCTCGTTGGCGTGCACTGGGCGCTGACCATCGGACCCCGGCAAAAAGATGCGCGTTAACCGCGACGCCAATTCCTTCGCCACTTCGTCCAGCGTCATCATCGTGCCCGAACCAACGGGACATTCCACTCGCATACTTTCTCCATAAAAGTGTGCATAGCGTTCCAAGGCTTCGATGAGCAGGAAGTTCAGCGGAAACCAGATGGGGCCCCGCCAGTTCGAGTTACCGCCGAACAATCCGCTGCTTGACTCCGCCGGATCGTACGCGACGCGATAATCCTGGCCTTCTGCGCGAAAGACATAGGGTTCCTTGTCGTGCACTTTGGAGACCGACCGGATGCCATATGGAGACAGGAACTCATGTTCATCGAGCACATAGCGCAACACGCGCTCTAGGCGCTCGCGCGATGGAATCGCGAGCAGTCGATGATCGTGCGTGCCACCGTTTTCCGTGGCTTCGGCCATGTACGTGATGTGCTTCGCGAGCTCGGGCCGGTTGTCTATGAACCACCGCATGCGTTTGGAGAATGCCGGTAACTCGCGGACCAAGTCTTCCTCCAGGATTTCGCAGGCGAATAACGGAATCAGTCCGACCATGGAGCGCACCTTGAGCGGGATGTTTCCCTCGTCGAGGTGCAGCTGATCGTAGTAGAAACCGTCCTCTTCGTCCCAGAGTCCGTGGCCACCGACTGTGTTCATGGCGTCCGCAATCGCTACGAAGTGTTCGAAAAATTTGGACGCGACATCGTCGTACGCGGGATTCCGTCGCGCGAGTTCTAGCGACATCGACAGCATGGTCGAGCAGTAGAAAGCCATCCATGCCGTGCCGTCGGCTTGATGCAGGTGCCCGCCGGTGGGCAGGGGCTGCGACCGATCAAAGACACCGATGTTGTCGAGGCCGAGGAACCCACCAGCGAAAATGTTGTTGCCCTCGGGATCTTTTCGATTCACCCACCAGGTGAAATTGAGCATGAGCTTGTGAAACGCCCGCTCGAGGAAGAGCACATCGCGTTCGTCGCGTGCTCCGCTCATTTTGTACACGCGCCACACGGCCCACGCATGCACGGGGGGATTCACGTCGCCGAAGGCAAACTCGTATGCGGGAATCTGACCGCTCGGGTGCATGTACCACTCTCGCAGCAGCAAGAGGAGCTGCTCCTTCGCGAAGGTGGTGTCGATGCGGGCCAACGGGAGTGCATGAAAGGCAAGATCCCATGCGGCGTACCACGGATACTCCCACGCGTCGGGCATGGAGATGACATCGGAGTTGTACAGATGTCGCCAGTCACTGTTGCGGCCAGTCTTCCGCTCTTGAGGAGGTGCGGGCTGCGCTGGATCGCCTTCCTGCCATTCGCCAACGGCGTAGTGGTAGTACTGCTTCGACCAGAGGAGCCCAGCATAGGCCTGTCGCGCGACGCTCTGTTCGTCCGCACTGAGGTCGTGCGGAATCCGCGCGGCATAGAACTCATCGGCTTCGCTTACACGCAGAGCAAACGTGTCGTCGAACGCGGCGTCGAACGCGGGCTGTTCACGTGCGCCCGTCGCGCGTAACCGCAACTTGAAGGTCTTGCTGCCGCCAGCGGGAATCGTGACATGGTACAGCGCGGCGGCCTTCGTGCCGACCTGCCCTGGATTCACCGCGCCCTCATCGCCGTCAACGACGTAGCGATGAAACGCATCCTTCACGTAGGGCTCGGCGTTTACACCGCCGAATACGCGCTCGACATTCGTGTCATTGCCCGTGAACAGCCAGGTCGGCGCTTCTCCGGTGGTCAGCGTGTCGGCTTCGAGGCTGTACTCGCCCAACATCTCGTGCCTGGCCAACACGCCGCCAGTGTCCAACATCCGCATTGACGGCATCGTCGGATACTTTTCGCCCGTACGACCCCACGCCCAGGTGTTGCGAAACCACAGCGTTGGGAGCACGTGCAATTCTGCGTCGTCCGCGCCACGATTGTGGATCGAGATGCGAATGTGCACGTCCTCGGATTCGGATTTCGCGTACTCGGCGACGACATCGAAATATCCATCGTCGTCAAAGACGCCGGTGTCGAGGAGTTCAAACTCCGCTTCGTGCTTCCCGCGACGGCCGTTCTCCTGCACCAACTCTGCGTACGGGTAGGCGCGCTGCGGGTACTTGTACAACGCCTTCAAGTACGACGATGTCGGAGTGGCATCGAGGTAGTAATAGCATTCCTTCACATCCTCGCCGTGGTTTCCTTCGGGACCGGTGAGCCCGAAGAGGCGTTCTTTGAGAATCGGGTCGCGACCATTCCAGAGTGCCACGGAAAAGCAGAGCCGCCCCTGCCGATCACTAATCCCGAGCAGTCCATCCTCGCCCCATCGGTACGCTCTGCTTCGCGCCTGATCATGCGGGAAATAGGACCAGCAGTCGCCACCTGCTGAGTAGTCCTCGCGCACTGTTCCCCACTGCCGTTCGGACAGATAGGGGCCCCATCGTTTCCAATTGACCTTCCTGCGCGTGTCTTCGTCCAGGCGTTTCGCTTCCGAGCCGTTCACGTTTGCGCTCCAGATCAGGGGAACCAACCCTTCATGACGGGCGACAATGTCGAATCATGGCGAGGAGTTCCCGCGTGCGCCGACTCGAGCAGGAATTCGTGCGTCGCACACTTCAGCGTGCGACGGTGGCTGCACGACACCGAGTCAAACGACTGAACAGCAAACGCCCGTACCAGCTGAGCCGGTACGGGCGTTGCACATGTATTTTAGAGGCGCCGGTCGAAATCGAACCGACGGTGAGAGATTTGCAGTCTCCTGCCTTACCACTTGGCTACGGCGCCGACGTGCTCAATCTACACGCGACCCCCGGACCGGGGGTAGCAACAACCTGCCCCGCCGTCCACGTCGCGTGGGTCGCCCCGCGTACGCCACTTGGCCATCTTTCGCCGATGCGCATCTCGCGGCTCCCGCTGTTCCCACTCGGCATGGTCCGTTGCTGCTGTCAGGGCTTTCAAGGACTGCACGCTTACTCGCTTCGCTCGCTGCGTGCATCCTGTTGAAAGGCCCTGCAGCAGAACGCGCGCGTTGGGCTGCTCAAGCCTCCGGAAGCGCAAACACAGACGCACATAGACCTACCGCCGGCATTTAAGATCTCAATTCCGGACCAGCACTTGCCCGAAGACCTTCCCTGTTCCAGTAGATGCGCAAACACTGTCGGCGCTTTTCGATGCGGGGCGCCTACTTCCAAAGCGGCCGATCGATCTCAGTCAGGATGCTGCCATTCGCGAAATCGGGAATGGCGAGGCGCGCGACAGGTGTTCCTATCAAATTTCCAATGCCGAAATGTTCGCCATCGTCAAGGCTCATGAGCTCCGATCCACAATTCCCCAACTCGATCGTACTGTCTGAACGAGCCGCTCCTGGGAAAAACGCTGAACATCTCCGATTCCGTGGGCGCCGGAGAGGTCCAGCGTTCGTGACTGAAGGGTGTCGCCACAATCAACCCATGTGACGATGCTCAGGCCGGGGGGATTCGGACCTCGCCTTTAAGACATGCGAGCGGTGGCTCTTCAACCGCCAATAGCGATTTCCAAAGACTGTCCAAACGCGCAACGTTTACGCGGAACGTCCTGACGTCGCAGCCGCCAGATTCTCGAATTTGTATTGTAGCCAGCACGCTGGCGATGTTGCCAGACCGCATCTCCATCGACTGAAACTTGACGCGATAGCGAAGGCGTTCACCGCTCCAAGACTTTTCCGAGACTGCGCGTTGTAGGGTACTTTCGGCACTTCCGCGAGCAGCCGCCTTTACGAACGCCGTATCCAGGGTGACGTCTACCTGCTTCCCGGTCTCAAGTCCGGAAAGCACGCGGAGGCGAATGGAAAGTCCGTGCAGCGCAGCATCGACGATTCCGGGCACGTCGGCTTCAGCGAAGGGCGTCACGACCTGGAGAGACCCGTGCTTCGCAGAGGACTGCGCGCGCAGCGGAGAAACACCTACGGCGCACAAGGCTGCGGCGATGTAGAGTTTGCGCATGGCTGAGAGTGGATGATGGTAAAGTTTCACGACTGCGCTCACTCGCACATCATCGAGATTTGTTACGCGGTCATCGACGATCCCCCGCCCGCAACCAGGTAGATCGAATTGCCGTCTGGATCTCCTGCAAAGTCAAACATCGTATGCGCTGTCTCATGACGAATAGTGTCGATCGTCTCGTTCCAATTGCCAATCTCCGCGACCTGAAAACGGCCCTGTGCAATCCAAATGGCTCCGTTCGCCGCGTTGTTCGTCGCACCTGGCGAGGGGATCGACTGCGGACCGTCACTGGGATCATATCTTCCCGTGTAAGCACCGTGCGCGTGGTCCGCTGGGGCTGCAACGCCTCGACGACGGGCACGAGCAGTTCACTCTCTGATCCTGTCCGTGCGCCTGCGCTTCGACAATGATGTGCGCGTGCTGATCGACCGCCGCGACGCTCGTGTACCCTTGGATGACGCCGTTGCTCGTCGCCATCTTCGCACGCTCATTGTCGGTGCGATTGCTTTTGCGCACCGCGCCTTTCGTGCCGCGTCGCTCGTCGGGATGCGTCGAGAGCCAGTCGCGAATCTGTGCCGCGTCGCGTTCGAGTCGCTCGATGCGTTGCCGCGCCTTCGTATCAGGATCCGGTTCGAGCGGCGCGGTGTCCGCCGCGCGATGGCGCTGCACCATCGTCGTCGCGGCAGCGTCGAGCTTCTCCGGCTGGCGCGCGAAATCGGCGCGCGTGCCGCTGCGGTGCTTGGACGCGTTGCTGGGCAATTTCACGCCGTCAATCGCAAACATCTCGCGCCCGATCAGCCCGTGGTGATCACACACCGCGAGTACCGTGGCAAAAACGTGCGCAATGTCGGCGCCCAGTGTGCTGACGAATTTGGCGATCGTCGTCAAGTGCGGTGCCTGATCCCCACATAGCGCAATGAACGTGACGTGCGTCTCGCACGCGCGGGCGATCTGGCGGCTGCTGACGATGCCCTGCGCGTAGGCGAACAGCACCACCTTGAGTAACAGCGCGGGCGGACACGCCCTCGCGCCCGTCTCGTCATTCTGAAACCGCGCATCGAAGTGCGACAGATCGATGGCGTGATCGAGCATGTGATGCAACGCATAGTCGAAGGTGCCGGGCAGCAACTGCGGCGCGAGATCGATCGGAATCAGCTTGGGCTGCGTGTCGATGTATTTGTCGCGCGCCATGCACGAACCTCGACCCCTCGGGGACGTGACCATACATACACTGCACACGCCTACGGTTGACGGGACCGCATCGCTGCGCGACGCAACCAGACTTTTCCTACAGCCTCGTTAGGCGGCTATCTGATCGTCTGTGCGGTGGACCGGCAGCGTCGCGATCCATCGCGCAGCGGCGCACCGCGGGGTGCAAACACGCGCCGGCACGGTAGCATCGCCTCTGCGTCGGATGGCATCATCGTCGCGCGCGCGGATCGGCCTATGGACGCGCTCCCCCGCGTGCGTAACGAGGAGACCGCTTCGCACCGCGGCGAGTCCTCGAGTGGCGTCGCATCGGGCGCGAGCCGCGCATGGCAGCGGTCCGCCGGGACTTCCGTGGGGCGCCCGTCGCCCGCACCCCGGGGTCAGCACGCCCGCCGGGACGCGCCCCGCCAGGGAACGGCCCGGTTGAGCGCGACACCGGAGGCTCACTAGCTTCCGGCATCGCCTCGTTCCGAGGCCGTCCCCATCGACGAGGGTCTGCATGAAACTCACCGGCTGTCATGTCGAATTACATGTTGAGGACTTGCCGGCGGCACGTCGTTTTTACGTCGAGCAGCTCGGATTGGAGATCGTGCAAGACACGCCCGCCCTTCGCTTGCTCGCGGTGCGCGCCGGCCCCCTCCGCCTCTCCATCTTTGGCATCGATACTCCGGCGCCGACTCCGGGCGCGGTACATCTCGTGTTTGGGTCGCCAGATCTGGCCCGCACGATGGGGGAATTGGAGGCGGTTGGCATTCCGCTCGCCGGACTGGTGGTCGACGCCCCGGGGTTCTGCCGCTACGTGGAGATCCGCGATCCGGCCAATAATCGCGTAGAGATCGCGGAGTATCTCCGCGATCCGCTCGCTCCGGTGTAACCGGCGCGCGCGGCAGCGGGTACCGCCCCCCGTGGGCGGTCGGTCGCCTGCGGATGCGCGCGGACCCGCCGCCGAACCTGACGCTGCTGTAGACAGCGGCCTATCGGAGCGCCGTGTAACTCACTCCGCTGGCGCGTCGCTCGTTCACGGCTCCGTATTGGGGCCGCTGCTACAGAGTTCAGCGTTAGCCTTCAGCCGCCAACGTTCGCGCAACGCGAAGTGGCGATCCAGACCCGTGTAGGCGGGGTGCGAGGGGGGGCTCCGTACTGTACTGGATGCGGCCGGTGCGACCTTGCCTTTCATCGGCGTGCCGCCGAGGTTCCGTGCATGACGCGCGCGACGAGGTTCGACTTCAGTCACCTCTCCACGGAAGAGCGAATCCAGCTCGCCGAGGATCTCTGGGACAGCCTGCCGGATCGACGGCCCGTGCTGTCCGATACCCAGCAGGCTGAGCTGCAGCACCGGGTCGCGCTGCACACCGCCGACCCAACCCGCGGGCGCCCGTGGCGCGCCGTGTTGGACGAGATTGCGCCGCGCGGGCGGTGAGCCGACCGCTTTTCGTCGAGCCCGAAGCCGCGGCCGATTTGGACGACGCGATCCAGTGGTATGAAAGTCGGAGCACCGGACTCGGATTGGAGTTCGCCCGCGTCGTGCGGGCCACGCTCGCGGGCATCGAACGCGCCCCGCTGCAGTTCCCCGAAGCCGCGGCGGGGATCCGAAGTGCCGTCCTGCGTCGCTTTCCGTATGCGATGTATTCCGTGATCGATACCGAATGCGTGGCCGTCATCGAGCTGTTTCATCATCGGCGTGACCCGGGACGATGGCAGGCGCGACGCTGAGGCCTAACTTTACATTGCTGTTGACAACGGCTTCACGGTCGCGGCCCTGTTCGCTGCGCTCACTGGCTGCATCCTATTCGACGGCCCTGCAGCAGAATGCCGCGTCAGCGAGCAACGCCCAAGCGCTGGTTCCAGCGCCGATCTGCCGGTGCGTTGGGTCGAGCGCGCGGAAGGGAATCGATGCCGCGCGAGGTACGCCGGGGTAGGAACGCCCCTGTCGGCGTGCCACGAACACCGCGTGGGACACCGGACGCGCGGCAAACAAGTAGCATCCTTCTGACGATCACGTCGGACCACGACTCTCACGACGAGCGGATCCCAGGAGCACACATGCAGGTGATCGAAACATGGCGATACGGCGTGCTTTTGGTGCTCCTCGGCGTGGGACCGAGCGCCAAGGCCCAAGACACGCGTGCGTGGTTCGGACAGGCGGCGTTCGGTCCTGCGTATTACAGTGGGGGGCGATATGTCAGCAGCGATGGCTGGGAAGCTGACGCGCTGCTCGGTCGCGTGGTCCGATCCTCCTCGAGCGGAGCGCTCGTGGTAGTCGGTACCGCCGGCGCGATGCGCCCCAACGACGAGACGCTTGCTTGTCCTGCCGTTGCTGCGTTTGGTCCCTGCCTCAGCGCACTGCCTGACGTGCTGCACGGCGCGCTGCTCGTCGGCGTCACCCGCGGTACCGTGCATGGCAGCGCCAGTCTCATGGCTGGGCCTGCGCTCATCGGCTCGCGCGACTGGATTCGGCTCGGGCTGCACGTGCAAGCCGATGTCACGTCGCCGGAACGGGCGCACGTCGCGCTCGTGTTGTCGCCCCAACTCCTCGTGGCCCCGAATATCGGCAAGAGGTCGCTGTCGGTCCGGAGTGTGCGACTCGGGTTCCGGGTGCGGTGACCATGTGCCCGCGCGTGCGATCCCGCGCGCGCCGCGTTACTCGCTAACCTGGCATTGCTGCAGCCACCGGTTCATCGGTACGCCGTGTAACTCGTTCGCTGGCGTCCTTTTAGCGCCGCCGCAACAGAACGCGACTGTTAGGCACCTGGAGATTTGCATCGGAATCACAGTATTCGACAGGACAAAGCGGGGTGTCATCACCCAGGATGATGTTGCGGTTACAGCGATCGGTATGCCGTAGACGCTTGTTGCCGTTCAAAGGCAGTCCCAATTAACGTCTTGCTCCGCCGTCCGTCGAACTCAGAGACATCATCGTTGAAACCTGGATCGACTGAGGTGTGGAGATGAATAGGTCGTTCAGTCGTCGCGACGTATTGGCGTTGGGTCTTGGTACGTGCATCACCGTGGCGTGCGGCGGTGATGCTGTCACCGCGATTGCGACGACGCCAAATCCGGTACCGACACCGACTCCGGGACCGGCCGCGACGTTGACCGTCATGAATGGCATTCAGGCCGCCACGCAAACACCGGGCGCTTTGCTCGATGTCTTCGCCAATGCAGATCCCGTCGGGCAAGTCTTCGACAAATGGACCGGGTCAACGACGTTACTGACTGCGGCGGGGGAGCGGCGCAGTGGCACGATGGCGCTCGCCGCGAGCAGTTCGGTCAGCGCCACATACAAGGCGCTCGCCGCATTCACTCCGTCAACAAAAGTGCTCAACGGCGTTCCCGCCAATGACCCGGCCGCAGTGAATGCGTACTGGTTTTTCCCGTCGTCATTGCCTCGCGGCGTCGTATTTCGATTTCATGGCTCGGGCGGTAACGGTGCAACGCAGTTCACCAAAGTTGAAGAGCTAAAGTTCGCGCGGGATGCGGTCGGTAGCGGATTCGCTGTGGTGTCACTCGACAGCGCTGACCGAATCAACCGGAGCTGGGATCCGCTGGTTAATCAGACGAATCCTGGTGCCAACACCGATGTCGCCAATATCCAGTCATTGATCGCGATGTTTATCACGCAGGGGCTGATGACGCCGGGCACTCCTGTATTCGGTTCCGGACATTCGGCCGGCGCCGGCGCGGCGCTACGCTTTTCGTTTCTGCTGAATTGGAAGGCGAGTCATCAACATTGCGTTCCTGGAACTACGCAGATTGCACAAGGAACTTTGGTTCCGGGCATCTGGACGATGGCGCAAAACGATACTCTCGAAGATCCGAGTCGCAATGCATCGGCCAAAGTGAATTCGGACTTTCTCGCGGCTCGGGGCATCGTCACTTCGTATATCGTGGTTGCGCCGAGCGCCGTGTATCTGTCACGGTTCACACAAATTCCCGGCGTGACCGCGACCGACTCAGTGATGATCTATAATGCGTTAAAAACGGCAAAGCTGCTCTCCGACGCCGACTATCAGGTCACCGACCCGAACCTTGTCAATTTGACGCCGGTAATTCCCCCGCAGTACGCATCGTTTGCCAAGGATATTCAGGACCAGCTGTTCGTCGCCTACGCGGCGCATCAATTCTCATCGGCAACCTCTCGCCGGGTGCTTGATTTCTTCATTGCGCGGCTCTGACGAAATACGTAAGCGCGCGGTGTCATGCACCGGCCACCCGATGATGGTTCCGTCGGGCCGGAAGCCGCCGTCAGTCACGAGGAGGTGCAGGTGAAGACCTGCGACAATTACCCCGTCGTCATTCACATTCATTAGCGCGCGAGGATGTAGCGCGCGCCGAGCACCATGCGTCGCGCCTGCACTGGGCCCCACACGAAGTTCGTCTGGAAATCCGAATCGAAGGGACGGCGCGTGTCATATATGGGGCGCGCCACCTGCACGTTGCCAAGGTTCTTGATGGCGACGAACGACTCCATGCCGCCGCGCCAGCGCTTGGACAGCTGGAGTGATTGGTCAACGAACCATGGGCCGCGCGCGGGAATCCCAGCGCACGCAACGCCGTTCGAATCCATGCAGCTGGGGAGTTCCATCGGCGAGACCACACGCCCCGTCCAGTCGAGCGAATAGCCCGTGCGTGGTGATGCGTATGACGCGCTGAATACGCCCGTGAATGTCGGCGAGAATTCCTGCGTGCGCCGCACGCCATCCTGCACAAGCGAGAGCTGCTGCAGTGTTGCGCCGATCGATCCGCTCACGCCACTGCCCGCTGGCTCGACGGACAGATTCGCTGCAACGCCTTGGGTGATTGCATGCCCACGCAGATTCTCGTAGACCGTGGCCGTCGGGTCGATATCGTAGTTGGCCGCGATGCGATTGCTGAAGCGCGTATAAAAGGCATCGATATCGAGTTCGATATCCCTCGGCGCGTGTGCGAGATGCGCGTGGTAATTCACCGTACCGTTGACGGAGCGTTCCGGTGCGAGTTCTTCAGGAATGACCAGTCGGCGCAGACCGCTCAGCGCGGCGTGATCCTCCGAAAAGAGATTCACGAGACGGAATCCTGTGGACGCATTGATACGCACCGTCTGATCGTCTGTCGGCGACCACTTGAGCGCCGCGCGCGGTGACGACACGACGCCTTGGCGCGCGTGATGATCGACGCGGAGCCCGGTAAGCAACGATACGCGCGGCGTAAGCGCGAACTCGTCCTGCATAAACAGCCCCGGGATGAACTGCGCGTCGGGGGCACGACCGTTCGCCGTGACCGGCGTGTTGTCTGCGTATTGCTGGTGTCGGAGCGTAAGTCCCGCGACTACATCGTGATTGGCGCCGAGCTGGTCGTTCCACACCAACTGATCGACGAGCACACGCTGATCGGCATCGTAGCGCGTGACACCGTAGCAGCTGCGTTGACGATGCAGTGAGCCTGAGAAGTCCATGCGCAGACGCGACGAAACGCGAAGGCGTCCCACCACTTCGCCACGCTTCGTGGTGATCGACTCGCCGTAGTGTTGCTCGGTGCAACGGTCGCTGGCCGTCCAATCGGCGACACCACCCACGCGCGATTCGTCGTACACCTTCACCGATGCCGTGAACGTCGGCTCGGCGGGACGGCCGATCGTCCACTTGTTGAAGAGTGCGAAGCGACGATACCGCGCGATGTCGTTGAAACCATCGTGATTGCGATCGTTGAATGCCGGATTGTCCGCGAGCGTCGCGCTGACGAGCGACTGGACTCGCGTGCCGGCGAGTGCGAGCGCGACATCCGCATTGGATTCGCCGTCGGTACTGCGCCACAGCTCCGCGGATGCGCGTGGTGCGAAGCGCGCGTCTTTCGTGATGATGTTCACGACACCGCCCATCGCTTCAGAGCCATAGAGCGTGGACGCCGGTCCCTTCACCACTTCCACCTGCTGGATGATGGACGGGTTGATGCCATTGAGTCCGTAGACGTTCGCCAGGTTCCCCATGATCGGCGACCCGTCGATCAGGATGGCAGTGTACGGACCATCCATGCCGTTGATGTGAATCGAGTTGGTGCCGCAGACCCCACAGTCCTGTTGCACCTGCAGACCGTTCATCTGCTTGATCGATTCCGTGAGGTTGTTGGTGACGTTCTTGCGGAAGAACGCCGAGGTGAACAGCTCGACCTTCACAGGTGAGGCATCAACGGTGGTGCTGCGCAGTGTTGCCGTGGTGACGAGCGCGGTCAGTTCGCGTTGCACCGGGCGCAACGACACGTTGTGCTCGAGCGCGCCCACGACGATGGTGATGCTCGCGCTATCGGGTTCGAAGCCAACGCTGCGCACGATCACGAGGTACGTACCGGGTGCCAGCATGGACACGCGATAGCGTCCGCGGGCGTCGGTTGTCGCGGAGGCGGTTGCGGACCCGATTGCCGACGCGGTTACGGAGGCGCGCGACACCTCAATGTGCGATCCGGGCGCGTTCGATCCGGCAGAGTGAGATCCAACGACCTCTGTTCCGGCGACTTTGCGTTGCGCCGAAGAATCGCTGCCGACGGCGCGGACGGTGACCACCGCCGTCACCACGCGGCCGGCTGTGGTCACTCGGCCTTCGAGCAACCCCGATGTATCCGGCGGCGCGTCGGTACTCACTCGCACGGGCTTCGCGGAGCCCGTCTGCGCGGCAGCCGTTGAGGGGATGCCTGCGGTCGCGAGCAGGCCAGCAACCAGAATCCAAGCGCTGGCGGGGCGCGCGTGCGAGCGGCCCCACCATCGCGTTTCACTAACGGGTCGCGCGCTCACGGCCGCGCTTCCCCCGCTGTCGCGAGCGCGGTCAGCAATCGCAGCATTCTGGGGTCATCCCAACGGCTTGCGCCGCGCGCCGAATGGGCGATGACGCCGTCGCGACCGATGACGTGCGTGGTAGGGAGCGCGAGTACCTGCAATTCGGCCGGAATACGATCAGCCTCGACGTAGACGGCATCGGCCAGCACATCGCTGCCCATCCAGCGCGTTACCTGGCGCTCCGATTCGGGCGAAACGAGCACGAACGCGACCGCGTCGCCAAGCCCACGCTCCGCCAATGTCGCCCGCAGGCGCGCAATCGTGCGAAGCTCGGGGCGACACTGCGCACACCACGTGGCCCAGACATGCAGAAAAACCACGCGACCGCGCAGCGACGCCATCGGCACGAGGCGTCCGTCCAACGCGCGCACCGACCAGTTATCGCGATACGCAGCTGGCGGCGACTGCGCGATCAGCACGCGCGCCACCGGCTGCACCGCGATCAGTAGGAGTGCCAGTCGCCACCATACACCCATCTTGCGTTCTCAGTCAGAGCGAAACACTGGTTTAGTCGAGGCTAAACTATATTAGTGGTCCGCACGAATCAAGACTTCGCCGAGCCTCCTTCGGGACCCGCCGCGTACCTGGCTGGTTGGTCGGGCGCGTAGAGTTCGGCCGGCGCACGCGCGGCGCGTAGCCGCTCGAGCTAAGGAGGTAGTCGCCCGTTGAACGAGCGCCGTGACTTCGTCGAGCACATCGCGGTCGATCGGACGCCCGTGGTAGGTCGACAGATCGAGCGGCGCCCCCCCCCCGCGCACGCGCACGATCTTTCGCGGGAACGGGATGCATGCGGCGACCATACGGCCTGACCACCTCGTGGGCCCCCACTGGGCGGTAATCCCCCCGCTAAAAGCGGGGGAATTCCCCGTCGCGACGCACCAGCGCTTTCGCGAGCGCAGTGATTAGCGAACTTCGGGGCATCGTTCGGATCCGCGACGATCACTTCGTGGAAGAGCGACTCCAGGTGGCGGGCCATCCACTCACTTTCGGTGCTCGCCTCGAGCAGGATTCGGGCTGGCGGCCGCTCACCGAAGAGGGCCGTGAACCGCTCTCGGCTGGTGGCAATGCGACGGTCGGTGATCGACCCGTCGTCCGGCTTGAAGCACCGCTGACTCTCGCACTTGTGCAGATCCAGGCCTATGATCTGCATGATGACTGGCCTCCCCGTGTGCGCCCCGTCGCAAGACGGTGAGCGCGTGGAATGTGGTGGAGTGGGACCTGCCACCACGTTACCGTGGAGGCCCAGCCGCCGCTTCATACCAACTATCGCGAGAGAAGCGCATGCGTGGGCTGACGTCTGTCGTCGAGCGAGGCCTCGTGGACTTTAGTGTGATGGTGACGCACCGCCTCAAGCGCGACGGTATCGAGGCGGCCGACGATCTAATCGGCCGTCAGCGCGATCGCGTTCTCAAGGGCGCGTTGACCCTATTGCGATCGCTATCAGCTGCATCATGATCAGCGCCAAGGACCTCAAGATACGGCTGGCCTATCGCCTGCTGTTATGGGCTGCCAAGCCCACGCTTGTCGAGCGGTTTGGCACAGTCAGATTCACCGAAATTCGATCCGCCGCCGATGCCAAGCTCGCGGCACTCCTACCCAAGATTCCACCACTACGCGGTAGCCACTTCGACCTGAACTACACATTCATCGTGGCTTACGTGCCGCTGCACCACGCGTTCCGGCAATTCGACGAGATACGAGCCTCAGCCGATGCCCTGCTGTGGACGGCGAACGAACAGCTGCTGCGCAAGGTGCCGGCATGGATCTGGCGCGCCACTGGCAGAACAGGGCTGAAGGCAAGCAAAGTGAACGGCATTCAGGCGTTGCAGCACCGCGGGGAGGCGGGCCTGCTTGACCGGAACGACTACCGCGTTCAAGTCTAGGTACGAGGTGATGGCGGGTATGACTGCACCTTCACCCATTGCGCGGCCCTCACGGTCTTGCGCTCGATCGGAGAGGATCATGTCTTTCCGGCCGCATGTCGACTCGACTATCTGATGGCCCACCTCTCGGGAATCCGCTTCGAACGCAGCGAGACGCTGGCCGACGGCGACGAGAGCTGCAACAACCATATCCGGGGCTTGGGCGAGACCGTGTGGGCACCAGAGCAAGGATTCTCCAAACGGAAATGATGCGGCGCGTGCGCGCGCCGAAGAAGGCAGCGACGCCATGGCATGCGCTTTACAGCTTCTCGGGCTGAAGGCCTCCCGACGGGTGCCGCTCTTTGTTTCGATCACGCTCTTGACGTCGATGGTTGGCCTCTCGCCTGAGCAACGCCAGTACGGTAACCCCACTGACACCGACGACCGGACCGCGAAGGCCCTTACGTAAGGGTCCGACACGTAGGACGGCCCGACGGCGGGGACCGAGACGGCCGACCCGCTCGAGTTCCTGGCGCGGGTGCTGGTCCATATTCCCGACAAGGGCCACGTGACCACGCGGTATGACGGCTGGTGTGCCAACCGCCCCGTTGCATGCGGGACAAGGAGGCGCCCGCCGCCGCCAACGGGCCACCCGCCATCGTCCCCGCGCCCCGACTCGCGCCGACCGACGCCAGCCGCCGGTGGGCGAAGGCCCTGCGGCGGCGCTGCACCAGCAGATCGTCGGGGTCGACCCCCTCGTGTCCCGCGTGCCATCGCCCGATGCGGATAGTCGCGGTCCTATCGCGAGGACGTCATGTAGCGGTAGGTACGGGCAAGCATTCACGGGCCGGCGCGTGCGGCACGTCCGGAGTATGGGCCCGGAATCGCCCGTGAGCCGGTTTGGCGCACTCTTACGTGAATAGCGGTTGAGAGGCGTGTGTGCGGCATCCCATGAGGGGGAGCGGGCATGGTATTCACGCCGGCCGATCCACCGTGAGGGTGTGCTGAATGCGTGGCAAGTCGTTGGCCGTGGGATGCGTGCTGTTGGCGATCGTTCCGGTTCGACACGCCTTTGCGCAGGGCTTGCCGGCGGGCGCGTATCGCGCCCGAACGGCCACGCTCGAGCTGAAGGCGGACGGACAGGTGATCTTCGGGGGCGCCGGCGGGCCGCTCATCATCGGGTCGTACCTGGTCCAAGTGGACACCATCGTCTTCCGCGACGAAAGCGGGGTCGCCGCATGCCCGGGGGAGACCGGTCGCTACACTTGGCGACTCGCCGCCGACACGCTGCGCTTCCAGCCTCTGACCGATGCCTGCACGACCCGCCGATCGGCGTTGGCCCTCGCGTGGACGCGAGGAGGGGCCACCACGACGTTCGCGGCCCCGACATTGAACGCGGTCCTCATCACGGCGCAGCGGCAAACTGAAGACCTGCAACGGGCGCCACTGGCGATGTCCGTCGTGTCGTCGGAAACGATCCGCGATGCCAATGTCACGCGCACACAGGACCTGACCTATCTCGCGCCCGGTCTGCAGATCGGCTCGCTCATTGGCTCGACCGCCGTGCTCTACATGCGAGGCGTCGGCAACTTCGCCGGCAATTCGCTGCAAGACCCCACCGTCACGGTGAACTTCGACGGTGTGTACATTGCGCGCCAGACGGCGACGAACGGGCTGCTCTACGATCTCGATCGCGTCGAAGTGCTCAAGGGACCACAGGGCACGCTGTATGGGCGTAACGCCACCGGCGGCGCGATCAACATCGTTCCGCAGCGTCCGCGCCTGCGGGTTCGTGAAGGTGTGCTCAATGTGGGCGTGGGGGCGTTCAACAGTCAGCAGCTCGATGGCGCCTTCAATGTGCCGCTGGGCAAACGGGCCGCGCTGCGACTGGCAGCGCAGCGGGTCCGCCACGACGGCTACATGAACGACGGCACCGACGATCAGAATGACTGGGCTGGTCGTATCGCCGGCCGCTTCGAGGTGAACGACCGGCTCGCTGTTCGCGCCGTCGCCGACTATTTCCAACAGGGTGGTCGCGGGAACAGTTCGACGCCGTTGGCGCTGGGCGTCGAGAATCGCATCGGCGTCACGTCTCCGGAAGGCGGCGCGTATTACCTGACGCAGCGCCATTCGCTCGCGGGTCGCTCCTTCGCGCCAACGCCCGCGAATCAGTATGTCGACAATCAGCACAGCGGCGTGCACACCACGGTCGACTGGCGCAACGCGTTGGGGGCGTTGACGGTGACTGCGGCCGCGCGACGCAGTGTACTCGACCAGCGCGGATCTCCGTCGGGGAACATCGTCACGCAGCAGGAGCACTCTACGCAAAAAAGTGTGGAGGCGCGGCTCAGCGCCGCGCCGATGCAGCGGCTGGACCTGCTGGTCGGAACCTTTCTGTTCGACGAATCAATCGCAGTCAGAGGCGATGCACTGTTCAGGGTGTACAACCAATACAACGTCAGCCTGCAGAAGCCCGAATCGGGGGTGACGAGCGCGGCGGCGTTCGGTCGCCTCACCCTCCATGTCTCCGATAGGCTGCGAGCCACCGTCGGCGCTCGCTACACCCATGAGCGCAAGACCTTTGGCGGATCCTTTCAGACATTCAACAGGATCTGCGTGCCGCCGCCCACGGGTCAATGTCCGAATGCACAACCATTCCCAGTGGATCTGTCGAGTGCGCCACTCACCTTTCCGACCGACTCGCTCTCGGCGACTCCGGTCTTCAATCCTGCCGACGGCACGCGAACGGTCGGCTTTCGGATTCTGTCGAACACGGCGGCCACGTTCGATCGGACGACGTGGCGCGCCGCGCTCGAGTATGACCTGGCGCCGCAAACGTTCGTGTACTCGAGTTACGAGACGGGCTTCAAGTCCGGCGGCTTCTTCTTCTCGAACGACGACAACGTGTACCAGCCGGAGACGGTCGGCGCGCTGACCGTGGGCTTCAAAAGTCGACGTTTCGAGAATCGGCTGCAGGCCAATCTCGAACTGTTCGATTGGCGGTATCGCGATCAGCAGGTGAGCAAGATCTCGGTGGACTCACGCAACGTGACCAACTTGCGCACGGAGAACATCGGGCAGGCGACGATTCGCGGCGCCGAGGCGGGGCTCGAGATCGTGCCCTTCTTCGAAACGCCGATCACGGCGACCGTGCAGTATCTCAAGGCGACGTACGACTCGTATCGGTATCAGACGCCGCTGTCGTCGGGGCCGCCAGTGTCGGGGTGCGCCGTGTCGAGCAAGACCACCGGCTTCTTGGTGGACTGCACTGGCCGACAGTCCCCCTACGCACCCGAATGGACGATCGCGCTCGGCGCGAGTCGCGAGTTCGCGCTCCCAAGTAACACGACGCTCACCGCGCGCACGCGAGCGCGCTATCAGTCCCGCACGCTGCTCGGACTCGACTTCCTTCCCCAGCAGCAACAAGCGGGGTACTGGATAGCGGACGCGTCGCTGACGTATGCCACCGCGCGCGAGCGCCTGTTCGTGACGCTGTTCGGCCAGAATCTCACGGACGAGACGGTGCTGTCCAACAGCTTCGTCGTCCCGTTCAGCACCTTCGCGATTGGCGTATTACGGCCACCGCGTACGCTCGGCGTGCGGCTGGGCACCCACTTTTGAGCGGTGACCTGCACATGGTGGGTCCCGGCGACGCGCTCGCGTCGGCGCTAGCCGACCGCTACACGTTCGAAGCGCCCCTCGGCGAAGGTGGCATGGCGACGGTGTGGCGCGTGCACGATCGCCGACACGACCGGGCCGTAGCGCTTAAGGTGCTGCGCCCCGAACTCTCCGAGGCAATCGCGACCGAGCGGTTTCTGCGTGAGGTGCGCGTGGCGGCCTCATTGCAGCATCCGGGCATTCTTCCCTTGTTCGATTCCGGCGAGGCGAACGGGGTGCCCTGGTACGTCATGCCGCTCGTCGCGGGCGAGACGCTGCGACAGAAGCTGACGCGCGAACGGCAGCTGTCCGTCGAAGAGGCGGTGCGCATCACCCGGCAGGTGGCGGCGGCACTCGCGTACGCGCATCAGCGCGACATCGTGCATCGCGACGTCAAGCCGGAGAACATTCTCCTTGCCGATGGTCAGGCGTATCTGGCGGATTTCGGCATCGCGCTGGCGATGCAGCGCGTCGACGCCGAGCGACTCACGCAGTCCGGGTTCATGCTCGGCACGCCGCAATATCTCAGTCCCGAACTCGCCGCCGGCGACATGCATGTTGATGGGCGGAGCGACCAATGGGCGCTCTCCGCGGTCCTGTACGAGATGCTGGCCGGTCAGCCACCGCATACCGGCTCGACCTTTCAGTCGCTGGCGGCGCGGATCGTCACCGAAGCGCCGGCCTCGCTTTCGGCGCTGCGACCGGGTGTGCCCGCGGGGCTCGAAGCGGCCGTCATGCGCTCGTTGCAGAAGGTGCCGGCGGATCGGTACGCCGATACCGCCACGTTCGAGGTGGCGCTTGCGGGTGCGATGGCACTCGCGCCGTCACCGGTGTTGCCGGTCGCGCCGTGGTGGACTGTCACCGATCCGACGCGCGTGCGAGGGCTGCCGGCCGGCGCATGGCGACGCGCGCGAACGTGGCTGGGAGTACTGGCGTTGTGCATCACCGTGGTGGCGCTCATCGGCTGGTTTCGAGATCCGGTAATCGCTGCGCCGACCGGTTTGCCAATGCGATTGTCGCTCGAGCCACCCTCCGGTGAGCGTTTCGTCTCTGGACTGATCGAAGGCGGCGAAGCACTCGCACCCGACGGTCAGACGGTGGCGTTCGTCGCTTCGAGCAAAGGTGCGACACGGCTCTGGATTCGTGAGCTCAGCACGAGGTCCGATCGCGTGCTGACCGGCACGGAAGGGGCGGCGTTTCCCTTTTGGTCGCCGGATGGTCGTTCGATCGGCTTCTTTTCCGGCGACAAGCTGATGCGCGTCGGTGTCGACGGCGGCGCGCCGATCGTGATTTGTCAGGCGTTCGTTGGGCGCGGCGCAGCGTGGACGGACGATGGACGCATTGTGTTCTCGGGGTATGGCCCGCTCTCGATCGTCTCGGACGCGGGTGGAACGCCACAAATCCTGATAATCGCGCGCGATTCCGGGGTGGTGTTGCGATGGCCGCAGGTGTTGCCAGGCGGTCGGCTGCTGTATTACGCACCGCGGCACCGTTCGGCGAACGCCGGCACGTACCTGACGACGTTGGCCGATCCCGGCACGCACGTGCTTGTGCTGGAGAACGAGACGGAAGCCGTGTACACGCAGGATGGACGCGGCCACGACTTCCTGACGTGGATCCGGAATGGCTCCCTCGTGGTGGCGCCGCTCGACGTGCGTAACGCGACGCTTGGTGCTCCGCAACTGGTCGCTGATTCCGTGCATGGCTTCGCACTCACGGGGCGCTCGACGGTAACGGCCTCCAGATCCGGCACGCTGTTGTACAGCTCGATGGCCAATTTCACGAGTCAGTTTGGCTGGTTCGACCGCACTGGACGCGAGCTTGGCACCCTCGGCGAGCCGACGCAGTTCAACGAGTTCAGGTTGTCGCCAGATGGCCGGCAGGTGGTGGCCTCGCGCGAGCGCCCAAGCGGCCTCGAACTCTGGACGATCGATGCCGAACGCAACGTGTCGACGCGCATCGAGACTGGCCTATCCGTGTCGACGTTTCCGGTCTGGATGCCGGACGGCCGCTCGCTGCTCTTCGCTGGCGGCGACATTCGCAACCTGTTTCGGCGTGACGCCACCGGCGGGCAGCGACAGCTCACGCAGAGCAGCATGCACCAGCTTCCGAACGATGTGTGTCGCGACGGTCGGGTCGCGCTGTACTACCGCATCACGCCGAAAACCCAGCGCGATCTCTGGACGCTGGCACTCGATACGTCCGATGCCACTCCGCGCGCGTATCTCGCCACCCCATCGCAAGAGGCGTTCGCCCGCTTCTCTCCGGACTGCCAGTGGGTGGCGTACCAGTCGGACGAAACCGGCCATCACGAGGTGTATGTCGCATCGTATCCCGATCCGTCGCAACGCATTCGCGTATCAACCACGGCTGGCGGTGGACTGTACCCGGTGTGGGCACAGCGAAAAACCGGTGCGCTGGAGCTGCTGTACCTGGCCCCCGACGGGATGATCATGTCGGTGCCCATGACGACGGCGAATCACTCCATACAAGTCGGCGCCGCACGCGAAGTGTTTCGCATCCGGCGGGTCGATGATCTGTCCAGCCCCTTCGATGCCACCGCCGACGGCGAGCGCTTTCTGGTGCGCATGCTGTCCCCCAGCGCGCCGCTGTCGGTGATCGTGAACTGGCCGGCGCTGCTCAAGTAACGTCGGGTGCGTGAGCCGTTCGGCGAAGGATTTCCGTGAACAACGGAGGGCGTCGTCTCGATCTTACTCTGTTCGCTCTCCACACTCGCGCGAGGTGCATTTATGAACAGGATGTTGCGGGATCCCGCCGGCCGATTTCGTCTGCCGACCGTTGTTCGTCTCTCGATCGTGGCCACACTCGCGGTGACACTCGCCGTCGCCGCGATGCCACGCGTTGTCGTGGCGCAGGGCACCATATCGGTGAACACCGGGCTCACACCGACGGCGCTCACGTTCGGCTTGAAAGGCATCGCCTGGCAGCTCACACCCACGGCAAACACGACGGTGGGCGGAATCCGCACCTGGTTCAGCGATGCCGGCGGAAGCGATCGGTCGGTCACCTTCGAACTGCGGGACGGCAGCGACGTGAATGGAGCGGCGTTGCGCTCCGTCACCTTCAACAGCGCGGTGGCACGCACGGGGTTGGGCGGCGCTGATTTCACCCCGATCGATCTGACGAGTGGCTCGAACTACTGGCTGGTGTTTCTCGGCATTCAGGGCTTGGGTCGGAACGTGCAGGAGACTCCACCGCCGGGATCCACCTTGCTCCCGGTGCGCATCCTGCCGCCCAACGCCGCGCAGTTCGTGGCCGCGCCAATCGCGTCGTCGGCGCCAGTACTCCAGCTCACTGCGGTCCCGGAACCATCGACCGGCTTGCTGTTGGCGACCGGCGTCGCGCTGTTGGCATGGGGCGCACGGAGGCGGCGCCGCCTGGCGCTCGTGCGTGTGTCCGAACTTTGATTGAACGACTCGTCAATGGCGTGTTTGCGCGAGCCACTGTTCCACGCGAAGGAATGATCGCTGGTCGCCCGCTTGCCAAAGTTGAAAACCGGCATATGATCGCCAAATGCCGATCGATCGAGACTCGCCCGCGCCGCCGCCGCCGCCGGGCGAGGATGTTTCCGCGTTGCTGCATCGGTGGGGCGACGGAGATCCCGAGGCATTCGATGCCCTGGTGCCGATCGTGTACGACCGTCTCCGCGAGGTCGCGCGGCAGCTGCTGCGTCGCACGCCGGGCGCGAGTCTCAACACGACCGGCCTCGTGCATGAGGCCTGGCTCAAGCTGAGTGCTGCCGACCAAGTGGTGCTGCGCGATCGCTCGCACTTCCTCGCCTTCGCGTCGCGCGTGATGCGCAATGTGCTCATCGACCAGGCGCGTGCGCGGCAGGCCGTGAGGCGCGGTGGTATGCGGGAACAGGTGTCGCTCGATGCGGCGACGCCGTGGCTGCCGGACGACGCGCTCGACGCGGTGACCGACCTCGACGAGGCATTGCGGCGTCTCGAACAGTTGGCGCCGCGACAGATGCAGATGCTCGAACAGCGGTATTTCGGTGGGCTCACGCTCGAAGAGACCGCTGAAGCGCTCAAGGTGTCGCTGGCCACCGTCAAGCGCGAGCTGCGTTCGGCACGCGCGTGGCTGGCGTCTCAGCTTGGTGGCGATCCCGCGTTCTGAGGGTACTGCGGTGAAGGCTCTGAGCGGAGAGACCGAGCATCCCGACGGCGTGGGCGACGACGATGCGCGGCGTTGGCGGGCCATCTGTGCGGCGTTCGATGAGAGCGTAGTCCTCGACGAGGCGGCACGGGACCGTTACCTCGAAACGCTGGCGGTGCGCGACGAGGCGCAGCATCGCGCCGTCGTAAAGCTGTTGGCTTATGATCGTGACGCCGACCGCCTTGTCGGCACGCTGGATAACCTGACGTCGCCGCCGTTGACGGCGGACGTTTTGTTACTGGTCGGTCGACAGGTGGCGCACTACCAGATCACGGCGCCGATTGCGTCGGGCGGCATGGGCGTGGTCTATCGCGCTGAGCATCTGCTGCTGCGCCGAACCGTCGCACTCAAGCTGCCCTTGACGTCGCTCGTGGGCGACGCCACGGCGCGCGGGCGCTTCCTGCGCGAGGCGCGCACTGCCGCGCGGCTCACGCATGCCAACATCTGCGAGGTACTGGAGGTCGGCGAAAGCCAGGACGGCTTCCTGTACATCGCCATGCCGTTGTACGAAGGCGAGACGCTGCGGCAACGACTCGATCGAGCACCGGGGCTCGCGGTGGCTGAGGTACTCACCATCGGTCGGCAGATCGCGCAGGCACTGGGCGTCGCGCATGCGGCGGGGGTCATTCATCGCGACCTCAAGCCCGGCAACGTGATGCTCGAGACGAACGGTGGACTCCGCATTCTCGACTTCGGACTGGCGCGTACGTTGGATGCGTCGCAATCGCAGCTGACCGGAACGATGGGGACCGTATCGTACATGGCACCGGAGTGTATCAGCGGTGCCGTCGCCGACGCGCGTGCCGATCTCTGGTCGCTCGGGGTCATGCTGCACGAGATGCTTGCCGGTCAGCGTCCGTTCGCCGGTGACCATCCGCTGGCGGTGGCGCATGCGATCGTACACGACGAACCCGCCGCGCTCGACCGCGCCTCTCGCGACGTGCCGTGGCGACTGGACACGCTCGTCGCGCGATGTTTGCGCAAGGCGACCACGGAACGACCGGCGTCGGCGGCGGAGGTGGACGGCGAACTGGCGGCAGTCGAAGCCGGTACGTCGGCGTCCTGGTCGTTCAGGCTGCGCGAGACGTTGGCGCGGCGCACGGGTGGACACCGCATGGCGCGCGCTCTCGTGCTGGGCGTGGGAGTGATCGCTTGCGCGATGCTCGCGCTGTGGCCGTCGCGGACGGAGACCGAACGATCCGCGATGTCGGCTCGCGCGGGAGGCACAGCGAACGCCGAAGCGATGGTCTTCTTCAAGCGAGGCGAGGTGTACGACTCGCGCGAGTTAACGGAGTTGAACGTGACGAGCGCGATCGACCAATACTCGAAAGCGCTCGCCAGAGATTCCAACTTTGCGCTGGCGCACGCGCGGCTTGCCGTTGCGCAATTCAAATTTGCCAGTCGTGCCGCACCTGACTCCGCATCGGTGGCGCCGGCCCGCGCTCACGCCGCGCGAGCGCTACAGATTGTCCCAACGCTCGCCGAAGGGCATCTCGCGCTCGGCTACATTTACAGCGCGCTCGGCGAGTACGACAACGCCATTCGCGAGTTCACGATGGCGGCCGCCGGCATGCCGAGCGATATCGAGCCGATCAGCCAGCTGGCAATGGTATACCGCCTGCAGGGAAACTGGGGCGAGGCCAAGCGGTACTATCGGAAGGCGCTTGCGCTCGATTCTTCGAATGTCAGCACGCTCTTGCAGCTAGCCACCACGTTACAGCGCAACCGCGAGTACGGGGACGCCGTCGCTATTTGGGACCGCTTGATCGATCTTGAGCCCGACAACTTCTCCCATCGACTGGTACGGGGATACCTGTTCACTCGATGGCGTGGCATCACCGATACGTTGCAAGCGACCATCGCAGGATTCCCAGCGGATTGGAATCCAGGCGGTGCGGTCACGAATGCGCGGATGCTGCTTGCCTTGTATGGACATCGCCCCGCAGAGGCGCTCACGATTCTGCAACGCGCCGGGCTGCCGTTGATCGAAGACGGATTTCTGTTCTGGCCTCGCGAGCTTCTGCAGGGGCGGTTCTACGACAGGCTGGGCGATCGCGAGCGCTCGAGAGCCAGCTATGCCGCCGTGATACCGTTGTTGCAGGACGCGCTGAAGGCGCGCCCGTTCAGCCATCGTGTGCAAACCTCGCTCGGCGAAGCGTACGCCGGCACGGGTCAGTCAGCGCGGGCGCGCGTCGTTGCGCGCGCGCTGGTCAATTCGGCGGCACAGACGCCTCAATACACCGCGGCCTCTATCGCCTTGCTCGGCGCCGCCGAGATCTACACGCGCCTCGGTGCACGGACCGAAGCGATCGCCCTGCTGGATCAGCTACTCGACCGCAGTGCCGGCCGCGAGGCGAGCGTACCGATTCTGCGGCTGGACCCCACGTGGGACCCGTTGCGCGCCGACCCGCGATTCGAGCAGATGCTGCAGCGTCCGCGCCGGCCCAGTCCGTAACGATGTTGCGTGCCTGCGCCTCGAAATCGAATGGAGCAGGACACCGTGCCGTTGTGTTCCCCCACGAGGAAAGGATCAGGACACGCGCACGAAGCGTCCAAAGCCGCCGTCACTGACGCCGATACCGGGGTGAGCGCGCGGTCGATGTGGGCCGCGGGATAGGAATTTCAATCGGGCTCGGTTGGGAATTGGGCGAACATCTGGCGTGATGCACGCCACGAGGCGCATGGCGCCGTGGCAGGCCGGGCACGCGAGCGGGGCCACGGTTGCGGTGCCCGGCATCGGGCCCTCGGACGTGTCGGCGCGGTACGTCACGGCCTTGGCGGCGCGGTCGTCGGTGCGCCATTCCAGCGCGACGGGATGCCGGGCGCAATAAAGGGCGAGCCGGGTGGCGAAGGCGCGATCGTCCTCCGACACCCAGATGCCCGTCTGCACGTGGAACCCCGAGGGCGGCCAGGGGAGCATGCCGGCGGCCTGCTCCGCATCAAACAGCGGGAGGCGCACGTAGGACGGGAGTACGCTGCGGCGGAACGCCTCGGTCATCCGGGCGGTGTCGTGTGCGGGCCACGACACACCGGTCCCGTCGGGCCGCAAGCCGCCGTCGGTGACGCGGAGGTGCCGGTGCGGATGCCAGTTGGCGCGGGCGCCGTGCGTCTGCAGGCAGGCGACGATGCCGACCGTGAGGTCACGCTCGCCGGGCAGCGCGCGAATGGCGGCGGTGACGGACGGTCCGTGCGGCAACGCGGGCGATCTCGCCGAGCAGGCGGCGGCGAAACAGACCGTCGTCGCGCAGCCGCTTGGGGATGGTGAGTACCACCTGCCGGTGCGGCACCGGCGCGAGCAGCGTCGTACCGAGCCACGGCGTCCAGATCGCGAGGCGCTTGGGCAGGGCAACTCGGGCAGACGTACCGGCACGTGCAGCAGAATGCGAGCAGGTATTCGTGCGCGCACGCGTCGCCGCGGATGCGCGCGAACCCGTGGTCGAGCACGCCGCAGGCGAGGAACTGCTCCGCCACCTGCGCGACCACGGGGCGCCACGGGCCGTACTCGCGCGCGAAGCGGTCGTCGTAGACCGTCTGCAGGCGCTGCAGATGATCGGACACCAGCCTGCTCGCGCCGGTGCCGCACCGGCAGGTGGTGCTCACCATCCCCAAGCGGCTGCGTGCGTATTGTCTCTATCGCCGCCGTCTCCTTGGCGAGATCGCCCGCGTCGCCGCACGGACCGTCACCGCCGCCATCCGAACGCTCACGGGCGAGCGTGACCTCGCCGTCGGCATCGTGGCGTGCCTGCAAACGCACGGCTCTCGTGCGAACTGGCATCCGCACCTCCACCTCCTCGTGACCGACGGCGGGTTCCGGCCCGACGGGACGTTCGTGTCATGGCCCGCGCACGACACGACGCGCTTGACCGAGGCGTTCCGCCGTGCGGTGCGCCGGTTGTTCGTGCGGATCGCACTCTTCGACGAGACCCAAGCCGCGGGCATGCTGACGTGGCCGCATTCCGGGTTCCACGGGCACACCGCCGTCTGGGTGTCTGAGGACGATCGCGCGTTCGCGACCCGCCTGGCGCGCTACTGCGCCCGCAATCCCGTCGCGCTGGAGCGCCTGACGTACGACCGAGCCGC
>JBBQDB010000013.1:0-48054 GCA_038319245.1 Gemmatimonadales bacterium | reverse complement strand
ACCAGCACTCGCAACCGCGAAGGGCGCGTCGAGCCTGCGCAGCAGCTGGAAGTTGGCACCGCCGGCGCTACCGAAATCGCCAAGCTCCGCGTGATACACGCCAAGCTTGTAGTCGATCGACTGTACGAGCTCGGGGATGAGGAAGTTGAGATCGGAGTAACCCTGACCATGTGCGTGTGACGGCAGGTTCACCGGCATGCCGTCGACGCGCGTGGCGAAGTCGGTCCCGTGATCGAGATTGAAGCCGCGCACGAACATCTGATTCGCTTTCCCGTCGCCGCTGTGCTGCGTGAGAATCATCCCAGGCACAGCCTCGAGCAGCTCCCCCTCACGAGACAGCGGCCGCGCGCGCAGGTCCGTCGCGCCAATGCGTCCCTGCGAGGCCGTGGACGCGATGCCGGCGAGATTCTCGAACCGACCGATCACCTTGAGGGAATCAAGTCCCTGCACCTTCGTTGTGTCGCGGGTTCCTTTTGCGCGCTTGAGCGAGTCGCTGCTCGTGATGCCGACTTTGGGCGAGATACCGACCGGTATCGCCTGGGCGCCTGCGACTGCCGCGCTAAACGCGAGCAGAAATGCAGCGCCGAGTAGCGTCCACGACAGCCGCTGATGCCACGCGCGCGGTATGAGCAGTTGGTTGACGCAGTGAGTCAGCATGACAGTGCAATTCGTTAGAGGCTTGGGGGCGAAGCGCCGCGGGGCTATGTGCGGTCACCTCACGAGGACTCTTGAACTACGTGCCGAATCCGTCGCTGGATCTGTGGGGGCTGCAGACGCATACACATCTGACCGATTCTCGCCACCACCTGCAGGGCAGCGCATATTCTCGGCCATGACACTCCTACGACCGTCGTTCGCGATAGCGCTACTGCTTCTAAGCGTACTGTCCCCTCGATCCGGTCGCACACAAACCGATCCACTGAATCCGCCGCAACGGGTACAACGGGAGCCTGTACGCGTGCCGGCAGCGACGGCGCCCGGGTCCCCCAAGTTGTATGACGCGATGCTTGCAGAGCCCAACGTCATGATCCCGTCCCGTGATGGTACGCGTTTATCCACTGAGATCTGGCGTCCGGCACGCAATGGGGTGGCGATCACGGACAAACTTCCCGTCCTGCTCAATCGCACACCGTACGAACTGTCGAGCCTCACCGATCAGGCGAGGTATTTCGCGGAGCGTGGATATGTCGTGGCGCTGCAGAACGTGCGTGGGCGCTATAAGTCGGAGGGCACGTTCGCGAAGATCCAGCCGAAAGATGCAACGGATGGTTATGACGTGATCGAATGGCTGGCCAAGCAACCGTATGCGAATGGCAGCGTCGGCATGTGGGGACGATCGTTCGCCGCGCACATGGAAGCTGGCGCCGCAATCATGCATCCACCGTCGCTCAAGACCACCGTCATCAACATGGGTGGACTCGCCAACGGGTGGGATCATGGCGTGCGCTATCGCGGGACGTACGAAATGGGACGGCAAATCACGTGGGCATGGACACAGATGCTCGCGGATGCCCGCAGCGCGTCCGTGAAGAAGCTGCTTGCGCAGGAGAAGGTCGAAGATTGGTACGACGTGCAACCGATGCGTCGCGGACTGAATCCGTTGTCGGTCGTGCCCGAGTTCGAAGGGTGGTACATGGATTTCTTCGAGCACGCGAACTACGACGCATTCTGGCGCGATCCGATGATGGCGTGGAACGAGCACTACAAGGAGACGTCGGACATCCCGATGATTCAGATCGGTGGATGGTACGACATCTTTTTGGCCGGTACGTTCGAAAACTTCACGGCACTGCGCAAACTCAAGACGTCGCCACAGCGGTTATTGGTCGGCCCATGGACGCACAGCGCAAACGACAAGGCCTATGCCGGCGATGTGAGCTACGGCGACAACGCCGCCATCTCCGACTTCTATTCAGAATTCCATGTGCGTTGGTTCGACTTCTTCCTCAAGGGGAAACCGACAGGCGTCGAGAAAGAATCGGCGGTACGCATCTTCGTCATGGGCACCGGTGACGGACACAAAGACGTCGACGGACGACTCTTTCATGGCGGGTATTGGCGCGACGCCGACACGTGGCCGCTGCCGGGCACGCGCATGGTGCCGTACTACTTTCACGGTGATGGATCGTTAACCACAGCCAAGCCGACCGAGTCGAAGTCGTCGACGACGTACACGTTCGACCCGCGCGATCCCGTACCGACCATTGGCGGCGGCGCCTCGGCACGCCTCAAAGACGGCGCCTTCGATCAACGCGAAGGTGTACGCTTCCCGCCGTCCAAGCCGCCGTATCTTCCGCTCCGCGCGCGCGCTGACGTGGTCGTTTTCCAAACAGAACCGCTCACGGAAGACGTGACCATCGCTGGGCCGATCAAGGTCGTCGTGCATGCATCGGCGACCACCACCGACGCCGACTTCACCGCCAAACTGCTCGACATCTATCCGAACAGCGATACGTGGCCCGGCGGTTTCGATCTCAACCTCACCGATGCGATTGTGCGCGGCCGCTACCGCGCCACACGCGATCACGCGGTGATGCTGACGCCCGGCATGGTCTATCCATTCACAATCGAGCCCTTCCCCACGGCCAACGTCTTCAAGAAGGGGCATCGCATTCGCGTGGACATCTCGAGCAGCAACTTTCCACGCTTCGATGTCAATCCGAACACCGGCGAAGCGCTTGGAAAAAATCGTCGCATGATTACCACTGATATCACGATTCAACACAGCGCCACGTTCCCGTCGCATATCGTGCTGCCACTCGCACCGGCGCGTCCGTGAGCACGCACGCGCTTACGACGCGTCACGGGCGCACCGCATGCTGACCGCGCTCGCCTTTGGGATGGTGATTGTCTTCATGGCGCTCATCATGACCAAGCGCCTCTCGCCCATCACGGCGCTGATCATCGTACCGATTGTGTTTGGGATACTGGGCGGTTTCACCAAAGGGTTGGGCCCGATGATGCTTGCCGGCATCACCAAGCTCGCGCCCACCGGCGTCATGCTCACCTTCGCGATTCTCTATTTCGCGATCATGATTGAGGCGGGGCTCTTCGATCCGATCGTGCGCACCATCGTCGGCATCGTACATGGTGACCCGATGAAGATCGTCGTCGGCACTGCCGTCCTCGCGCTGGTCGTGTCGCTCGACGGCGATGGCTCGACGACATACATGATCACGACGGCGGCGATGCTGCCGCTCTACCGTCGGCTTGGCATTCGTCCGCTCATTCTCGCCTGCGTCACGATGATGGCAGGCGGCGTGATGAACATTCTGCCGTGGGGCGGACCGACGGCGCGCGTCGCCAGTGCGCTGGCAGTCGATTCGTCAGAAATCTTTGTCCCGCTCATTCCTGCGATGATCGCCGGCGCCTGCTGGACGCTGTTCGTTGCCTATCGACTCGGCGTGCATGAACGCGCGCGGCTCGCCGCAACCGGTGTGGCCTCGCTGTCCGACGCTATGCTCGTGCAGGTAGATGCCGCCGACGCGAGCTTTCGTCGCCCCGGTCGACTGTGGTTCAACGCGGCGCTCACCGTCGCACTTATGACCGCGCTCGTGCTGGGCGTGATGCCGCTACCCGTGCTCTTTATGATCGGGTTCGCCGTTGCGCTGGTCATCAACTACCCGAGTGTGCAGGAGCAGAAGACGCTGCTCACCATGCACGCAGCCAATGTTATCGGTGTCGCGGGTATGATCTTCGCTGCTGGCATTTTTACCGGCATTCTCGCTGGCACGAAGATGATTGACGCGATGGCCGACAGCGTCGTCGCACTGGTTCCGCCGTCGCTCGGGCCCTATCTCTCCGTCGTCACGGGTCTGCTCAGCATTCCGTTTACGTTTTTCATTTCCAACGACGCGTTCTATTTTGGCGTGTTGCCCATTTTAGCCAAAGCCGGATCTGCGTATGGTATCAGCGCGGCAGCCATCGGACGTGCCTCACTCATCGGGCAGCCCGTGCATTTGCTCAGTCCACTCGTGCCGTCTACCTATCTGCTCGTCGGCTTGGTGGATGTCAGCTTTGACGAACATCAGCGCTACACGATCAAGTGGGCGTTCCTTACCGCCATTGTGATGCTGCTTGCCGGACTCGTCACCGCGGCGTTTCCGCTGGCCGGACGCGCGATTGGCGCGTAGCACCGTGAGACCACCTTCGCCGAGCCATCATGCCACCGATCGAGCGTCGCACATTTCTCGGAATCGCACTCGCCTCGATCCCCTTGCCCATGCTTGACGGCGTCGGCTCGCAGCATGTGCATCTCCCTGACGAGCATCCGTTGCAAGAGCATCCGCTCTACGTCCCCGCCGGACAGGACCGCGATGGCGTACACAAGACGCTCGGCATCAGCACGATCGACTTCAAGGTGACCTCAAAGGACAGCGGTGGCAGACTGCTGACCATTGAGAACACCAATCGCGGCAAAGGCGGACCAGCGAAACACCTGCACGATGCGCAAGACGAACACTTCTACGTCATTGAAGGCGAGTATGTGATTGTCATCGGTACCGAACGCTTCGCGCTCGCCGCCGGAGATTCGATCTTGGCACCACGCAAGGTGCCGCACGTCTGGGCGTACACCGGAAATAGCGTTGGACGGCTGCTCATCACGTTCACGCCGCCAGGCTTGATGGAGTCGTTCTTTCGGGAGGTGTCCAAAGCCAATGCGATGCCACCGCAAGATCCCGCGATCTGGCGCGCGCACGGCATGGAGCTGCTCGGTCCGCCGTTACCGGTCTAGGGCATTTGTTGGGCGCTGTGCCCCCGCACGAGGCTGGTGCCGCCGCGCGCACACCGTGGCGTCGCTCCATGAGGCGAGCGCTGCAGTTGGTCGCCATCACACTACTGGCAATTGTGGGCGTACTCGTCATCGACGGGTGGACGGCCTTTGGCGCGCGAGCGACCGGCGTTCGACGCCAGCGTATGGCGGCCTCTCCCGAATGGGCGGACAACCACTTCGTCAATCCGCAGCCCCTCGTCAATTTGCTGGGCCGGTCGCTTCGCGACCTGACCGACGTCAGCCCGTACGTTACACCACGGGCGCCGATGCCATCGGCCACTGTCCAACCGGCACAGTTCAGGGCAGCGCCAGCGAGCGGGCTGCGCGTCACCTGGTTCGGTCATTCGTCCACGCTCGTCGAGCTGGACGGCGTCCGGATCCTCACCGATCCGGTCTGGAGCCACCGTGTCTCCCCAACGCGATTTCTCGGTCCGCAGCGATGGGCGGCACCGCTCATCGCGCTCGACTCGCTGCCGTCCGTCGACGTCGTTCTCATCTCGCACGATCACTACGACCACCTCGACTACGGCAACATTCGCGCGATGCGCGGCTGGACCAACGTCTTTGTCGTGCCGCTGGGGATAGGCGCGCACCTCGAGTCGTGGGGCATTCCGGCCGCCCGCATCATCGAGCTCGATTGGTGGCAGGACACGACCGTGCGCGGCCTGCGCATTGTGGCCACGCCGGCGCGTCACGCCTCCGGGCGCATTCTGTTCGACAATGACGCCAAGCTCTGGGCAGGTTTCGCGCTGGTAGGCCAGTCGCACCGAGTGTACTACTCGGGCGACACGGGCCTCTTCCCCGCCCTGGCCGACATCGGTGCGCGTCTTGGCCCGTTTGACCTGACGATGATCGAGGTCGGGCAATACGGCCGCGGCTGGCCCGACTGGCACCTCGGGCCGGAGCAAGCGGTGCGCGCGCATCAGCTGGTTCGCGGTCGAGTGATGCTGCCGGTGCATTGGGGGATGTTCGCGCTCGCGTACCACGCCTGGACTGAGCCGATGGAGCGCGCGCTGGTCGCCGGCGCTGCGGCGGGCGTCACCGTGATCGATCCGGAGTTGGGGCAAAGCGTTGACCCGATGTCGCCGTTGCTACCGGTGCGCTGGTGGCCGCCGGTGCCGTGGCGTCGCGCCGAGCAGGATCCGATCGTGGCCACGCAAATGGGATCGTTGGCGGCTCCCCAGGTGCATTAGCCATTCATTAAACCGAACGACGCTCGCGACAGAACGCGCTATTCTTCGGAGATGCGGCAGCGGCTCTCGTACCCTGCACCTGACGTCCCTCGACCTCCACGCGCTCATGCCCGGCACTCCCCGCCCTTTGTCCCTTCGCGCGCTGCGCTTTCCGGCAACGCTGCTGCTGATGTCGTCGCCTCTCGTCGCGCCGTTGCGTGCGCAGGCACCCGCCGCCGTTGCAGACTCGACCGATCCGATTGCAGCCATGGTCGGGCGCCTCGACCTCGAGAAGTACAAGGCAACGGTGAAGGGACTGACGGCGTTCGGTGATCGTCGACAGGGCACGAAGCGCAATCGCGATGCCGTGGATTGGATCGAAGCGCAGCTCAAGAGCTACGGCTGCACGAACACCGAGCGCATCACGTACGACTGGCAGCCGCGTACGCCCGCCGCGCCGGTTGTACGTCCTGCCGGTGCACCGCCTGCGGTACGTCCGGCAACGACGCTGGCCCAGGGTGGTGGACGTCCACGCGGCATGCGCACACGCACCGGTGTGAACAACGACTCGCTGCTGCAGCCCGACCCGAAGCTTCGCGCACTCAACGCCGAGCCCACGGCACCCGGAGAGCGTCAGGAAGTGTTTTGCACGAAGGTCGGCACGACGCATCCGGACGAGATGTACATCGTTGGTGCCCACATGGATGGTATCGGCTGGGGTGAAGCGGCCAACGATGACGGCTCGGGCACGGCGCTCGTGATGGAACTTGCGCGCATCTTCAGCAGCTCCGATGTACAGACCGAACGCAGCATTCGCTTCGCACTCTGGAACAATGAAGAGAGCGGACTCGAAGGCGCGCGTGCGTATGTCGTACAGCGCGAAGCAATGCAGGGTAAGGAATCGCCTGCTGGCTCGAAGAAATATCCGGAGCCCAAGTGGCTTGGCATGATCCAGCATGACATGATGATGTTCGATCACGGCATGCCCAACGCCGACGGTACGATGCGCAAGGAGCAGCGCCCCGAAGCCGACGTGAACATCGAATTTCAGGTGACATCGAAGCAGGCGGCCGGCGCACAAGCGCTCGCGTGGGTCTTTCACGCCGCCAATCAGAAGTACGCGACGGACTATCCGGCGCAGGTCGGCCCGTTCATGACCAACACCGATTCGGGGCCGTTCATGGACATCGTACCGGCGATCAGCTTGCGTGAAAACGAGCGCGGCACACAGGTCGGCAACGGCTGGGACCCGCAATGGCATCAGCCGACGGACATGTTCACGACGTATACCGACAAAGATTTCAAGCTTGGCCTCAACGCGGCGCAGACTACGCTGGGCGCCTTGGGCAAGCTCGCCACCGCGACGCTCAAAAAGTGACCGACGCCTCGATCTCGGCGCGTTTGCGCGATGCCGCTGAGTTGCTTGAAGCGATCATCAACGATCGTGCACTGCTTGCCGGTGTGCCTGAAGGTGTACGCAATCGCCTGCTGCACGCCGCGGGCGAAGTGTCGCGCCCCGATGCGATCAAACGCCGCCAGCTCGTGAAGGAAACCAAGCGGCAACGGAAGGCGCACAAGGTGCGTCGTGAAGAGACCGTGCTCTCGGAAACGGGTATTCGCAAGTTGCGACTGCAGACGGTGTTCACCACGCCGAACGTGTTTCCACCCGCCGATTTCGAACAGCACGATGTCGAAGGCGATCCGGAATTTCGCGAAGCAATGGCGCCGCAGAATTGCTACGTCTGCAAGCAGAACTATTCGCAGATTCATCACTTCTACGACCAGCTCTGCCCGACGTGCGCTGAGTTGAACTATCGTAAACGTTCGGAGTTGGCCGACCTGACGGGACGCGTTGCGCTCCTCACGGGTGGTCGCGTGAAGATCGGTTATCAGGCCGGGATCAAGCTGCTGCGCTGTGGTGCGCATCTCATCGTCACGACGCGATTCCCGCGTGATTCTGCGGCGCGCTACGCCGCCGAGCCCGACTTCGCGGAATGGGGACATCGGTTGGAGATCTTTGGTCTCGATTTACGACACACGCCAAGTGTCGAGGCGTTCTGCAAGCATCTGTTAAACACGCGCGACCGGTTGGATTTCATCATCAACAACGCGTGTCAGACGGTGCGTCGTCCGCCCGATTTTTACGAGCATATGATGGAAGGCGAGCACGCACCGCTGGCAACAATCCCTGAAGCGACTCGCAAAGTGCTTGGTGCGTATGAAGGATTGCGCGGCTACCACATGCTGCCGGAGGGCGCCACGGGCGACGCCGACATCAGTGCGACTGTAGCGCTGAGTCCGGGTGCGCTCGATGCGCGCGTCGCTGGCGTTGCGGGGCTCACGCATGCGGCACAGCTCTCGCAGGTGGCGTTGCTCCCCGAAGAACTCGAGGCGCAGCAAGGGCTCTTTCCGCAGGGACGTCTCGATCAGGACCTGCAGCAGATCGATCTGCGCGGGCGTAATTCGTGGCGCCTGCTGATGGATGAAGTACCAAGTGTGGAACTGCTCGAGGTGCAGTTGGTGAACGCAATCGCGCCGTTTCTCATCAACGCGCGTCTGAAGCCGTTGATGTTGCGCACAGCGAATCGCGATAAGCACGTCGTCAACGTATCGGCCGTCGAAGGGCAGTTCTATCGCAAATTCAAAACGACTCGCCATCCGCACACGAACATGGCGAAGGCCGCGCTCAACATGATGACGCGCACGGCCGCGGCGGATTATTTCACCGATGGCATCCATATGAATAGTGTGGATACCGGGTGGGTGACGGACGAAGATCCGGCCGAGATCGCAGCGCGCAAAGTGGCGGAACATCGTTTCCATCCGCCGCTGGATATCGTGGATGGTGCCGCGCGCATTGTCGATCCGATCATCGCCGGCGTGAATTCCGGTGAGCACATGTGGGGCAATTTCCTGAAAGACTACGTCCCGACGGACTGGTAGGCACCCGTATGCAAAAAGCGACGATACGTGCTACGACGCTCGGCGTCAGCATGATGCTCACCGCGTGCGCCGGAAGACGCGGTGAAAGCGATGCGCGCTTACCGGCGCTGGCGCGCACCATTGCCGATTCGGTCTCGGTCGAATTGCTCTCGCCGGGCGTACGCTTGTTGCGCGTGACGCAGCTCGCGGCGCCGTGGCGTGCCACGATTCTTGATGTCGACCTCAACGCGTGTGTCGCCGTGCAGAGCGTGAAGGGTGCGAGTGTCGCCGTCGGTCGCGCCACCACGAGCGCGTTGTTGACTGGCCTCGGCGCCGCGTTACGTCCGATTGCCGCGGTGAACGCGGACTTCTTTCTCTTCACACCGCCTGGAGTACCGGTTGGCGCGCACATCGAACGTGGCGTGATGCTCGCCGGTCCGATCGAGCGTCCGGTGTTTGCCATGACCGCCAACCGTCGACCGTTCATCGGCACGCTGACGGTCAATGGTGCGATACAGACGTCGCACGGCACGATCGCGTTGCGCACCTGGAATCGCCCCACGGCCAGACTCAGTGGCGTGATTGACTCGCACTGGGGAATCCCGCTCGACAGCACCGTCGTGAAAACGGCGTGGCTGCTGGCGCCTGTGAATAGCACGGCGAAGGGCATGGCAAATGGGTCGTCGCCCGAGCAGCAGTTCGTCGCGACGCCGTTGCTCGCCTCGCGCATTGCACGCACGACGGGCGACACGTTGCTCGCGGTTAACGTGCCGACCTTACGCAGCGGCGATACCGTGCGCGTTGCACATGCCCTCGCGCCCATCGCACCGACGTATGCCGTCGGCGGCTTTCCCGTGTTGCTGCGCGACAGTGCCGTCGCGAATGACGTGGACTCGGCCGGCAACGCCGGATTTCGCGGGCTCAATCCTCGCACAGCTATCGCGTATGCCGATCACGGTCGTCGCTTGCTGATCGCGGTGATTGACGGACGACAGCCCCGCTACAGCATGGGCATGACGCTTCGGCAAGAGGCGGATCTCTTCCGTGCGTTAGGGGCCACCGACGCTGTAAATCTCGATGGCGGTGGTTCGTCCGCGATGGTGGTTTCGGACACGAATGCGGTGAAGCGTGCGCGTCTCGTCAATCACCCATCGGATTCGGTCGGCGAGCGACCGGTCGCCAATGCACTGGCGCTCCTACGGGCGTGCCGGTAGACAGCGGCGTGCTCCGGCAACGGAGCGTTATCCGCAGGGCGTGACGGTCATACGTGACGCCTATCAGTCGATCGCGCGGGGGTATGCCGTGGTGTCGACCAGCCGTTCGGCGATACAAATGCGGTGACCGTCTGGATCCTCGAGCTCGAATTCCACCATGCCGGACGGCATCACCTCGGGACCACGGACCAACGGCGTACGCCGACGCGCGTGATCGAGCAGTTCGCCGAGTGAGCCGCCGTCGAGTCGCAGATAGACGTCCCAGTCCTGTCCAGTCAGCGGGCGCACGATTGAAGTCTTACCGCTGCGCAGCATCAGCTTTGCGTCGTCGCGCGCGAGTGATACAGACACGTTGGTCTGTTCGGGCGACGACGTTTCCGCGGTGAAACCCAGCACACTCTGATACCAGGCAATACTCCGCTCAAATTCGGAGACACGGAGTACGGGTACAGTCGAAGTGAATCTGATCATGGGAATCCAACGCGCGCCCATGTCGATGAGTGCCCGAGAGACTGCATCGAGCCTCAGCGCGCGGGCAGCGCCTTGCTCAGGAATTCCAGTACGTTCCCACCCATCACTCGGCAAATATCGTCAGTAGGCACCCCGGCCTCGCCTTCGCGCAGAATCGCGACGATCTGGGCTTCACTGAACTTCGATTTACGCATCGTAGGCTCCGAAGAACATCGGCCGGAGTCTAACTTACGCTGTGTCTTCTCAGGGGAAGCTTACGCGTTGACACTCGCTCGTCCGTGCCGATTCATCGCAGCCCCTTGGGCATCGGTTCACCAGACATCTCACGTGCATTCGGCAATTTTTTCTCGACCGTCGCGCGCAGATCGCCGCATCGCTTGAGCGCCGTCGCCGAACGCGGGTCGATCGTGTCCGCTAATGCCGTTGCATCGACTCGCTCCGAGTCTGCACCGGTGCGCGCCAACGTCCACTTGGCGACGCAGCCTGCACGCAGCGTATCGATGCGCGTGAGACGTTGGATGCCGGCATCCGTTGCGCGTTGCAGAAAGATCCAACCACCGATGGCGAGTACGAGCGCCACGATGAGTCCTGCTAACGCGCGATTTCGAATCCGGACCTGCTCACTGGTCACTATCAGGCTCGCGATGCGGGGAGTGTCGGCAGGAACTTGGGCGCGCGGCGCGCTTTCGTGGCCTGCTCAAACGCGTAGGCCAGCGCAATCAACTTCGCTTCCGTCCACGCGCCACCAATGAACGACAGACCAAGCGGCGCCGCCGCGGCGAAGCCCATCGGAACGGTGATACTCGGGTAACCGGCCACTGCCGCGACACTCGTGTTACCGCCAGTAACGTGATCGCCGTTGAGATAGTCGGTCGGCCAAGTCGGTCCGTTGGATGGCGCAATAATCGCATCCAGCTGATGTTTGGCGATCACCGCATCGACGCCTTCGGCACGTGACAGCGTACGACACTTGGCCAGCGCGTCGCGATACTTTGCGTCGGAAAGCGGCCCTTTCGCCAACGCGCGATCGAACTGTTCCTGCCCAAACCATGGCATCTCTTTACTCGCATTCTTTTTGTTGAACGCGATCAGGTCTTCGAGCGTCTTCATCTTCGTCGAACCGCCGCGCGATGCAAGGTACGCGTTGATACCGTCCTTGAATTCGTACAACAGCACCTCGTTCTCCGCTTCGTCGTACTTGCCGACCGTCGGTACGTCGGCTGGATCGACGATCACCGCACCCGCCTGCTTCAGCGCGGCGATCGCGGCCTCGAACGTTTCATCGACCATCGGATGAAAGCCGGACATGTTGCGCGCGACACCGATACGCGCGCCTTTGAGCGCGTTCGCATCGAGAAACTTCGTGTAGTCAGCCGCACTCTTTCCCTTGCTCTCAGCAGTCACAGCATCACGATCGTCAACGTCGGCCAGCACGCTCAACAATGCGGCGGCGTCGGCAACGGTGCGCGTCATTGGGCCGGCAGTATCCTGCGACGCCGAGATGGGGATGATGCCACTGCGACTCACCAATCCGACGGTCGGTTTGATACCCACCAAGCCGTTGATCGACGATGGACAAATAATCGAGCCGTCGGTTTCCGTACCAACACCGACAGCCGCGAGATTCGCCGAGATCGCCGACCCGGTGCCGGAGCTCGAGCCGCACGGATTGCGATCGAGCACGTACGGATTGCGCGTCTGTCCACCGCGCCCGCTCCACCCGCTGCTCGATCGCGTCGAGCGAAAATTTGCCCACTCGCTCAGGTTCGTTTTACCCAGCAACACTGCACCGGCGGCACGCAATCGCTCGACGATGTGGGCATCACGCGGTGCCGGCATACCGACCAACGCCAGCGAACCCGCCGTGGTCTGCATCTTGTCGGCGCTATCGATGTTGTCCTTGATGAGCACCGGAATGCCGTGCAGCGGCCCGCGCACCTTGCCGGCCTTGCGTTCGCTGTCCATGCGATCGGCGATGGCTAGTGCGTCCGGATTCTTTTCGATCACGCTGTGCAACGACGGACCCGCCGCGTCGATGGCTGCGATACGGGCCAGATACGCCGACGTCAGTGCGCGCGACGTGAGCGTCCCTTTCGTCATCATCGCCTGTAACTGCACGACGGTCAGCTCGGCGTACGCAAACGCGGGCACGCGTAGGCCACCGACGTCTTCGGTTGACACTGTCGATACATCGCTCATCTCGTCGCTCGCGTTCACGAGTGCCCCCGTGCCACGTACATCTGCGCTTCCTTCCGCGCGCACGAGACCCGGCGCAAGAAACGCCGCCGCGCCAGCCACCATCGAGCGTTCCACAAAGCCGCGCCGATTCATCGCCTCGTTGGGCGTGTTCTGCGTACGCGCATCATCTCGCTTAGCCATCACCTGCTCCTCACACAGCGTCGAGCGCCGTCTCCAGATCGTTCACCAGATCCCGCACGTCCTCGAGCCCGATGCTCAAGCGCACGAATCCTTCAGACACTGCATCACCACCCCACCGTGCGCGTCGTTCGGCGCTGGTGTGAATTCCACCAAAGCTTGTCGCCTCATGCACCAGTCGCGACGCGGCAAAGAATCGCTCGACCGATGCTTTATCGGGCAACGTAAAGCTGATCACCGGACCAAAGCGCGCCATCTGTTTGCTGGCGACCGCGTATGACGGATCGTGCGGCAACCCCGGGTAGCGCGTCATGGAGACCTTCGCGTGCGTCGACAACATCGTCGCAACGATGATGGCACTCTCGCACTGTCGAGCGAGTCGAACATCGAGCGTACCCAGCGAGCGATGCGCAAGCCATGCTTCCATCGGCCCGGGAATGACACCCATCCGCGTGCGCCACACGCGCAACGCATCCGCCCACATCGGATCTTTCGCGGCCACATGCCCGAGCACGACGTCCGCATGTCCGGTCATCGCTTTTGTGTCTGACACGACAGCGAAATCTGCACCGAGTGCGAGAGGACGTTGTCCAAGGACCGTCGCGGTGGTGTTGTCGACGGCGACCAAGGCACCGACCGCATGCGCCGCAGCGGCCAACGCGGCAATGTCGCACACATCGAGTCCCGGATTGGTCGGCGACTCCAGCCACAGCAGCGACGCGCCAGCCAGTAACGCGCCTTGTGCATCGTTCGCCGTCGGTGCCATCACCACGTTCACACCCTGTTCAGCGAAATACTGGGTCGTGATAACGCGCGTTGTGTAGTAGCTGTCCGTGGGCAGCACGATGGTCTGCCCTTTCTTGAGTACCGTCGCGAGCAACGACGACGTCGCAGCCATCCCCGATGGAAACAACACGCACGGCCCACCTTCGAGTTCCTCGAGCGCGGCCTCGTAGCGATTCCACGTCGGGTTGTGATACCGCCCGTACGTAAATGGCGAATCGGCGGGATCACCGGCGGCATGGAACGGCGCGGCAAACGTCGGCCCTGGCAGGTACGGCGCGCCCGGCTCCGCGTGCGGCAATCCGGCGCGCACAACGGTCGTCGCGTCGTGCAGGGGTCCGCGTGGCGACTCAGACATTCGCACTCCGGGTGGCCGTCGTGCGGACCTTCTGCTCAAGCCACTGCAGTGTCGTGCGTATCGCGTGCTCACGCGCTGCGGGGCGCGACAACATCAGATCGTGTATGCCGTTCGGAATTTCCTGCAAGGTGACATCCTGTCCTAGACGTGGGCCACGTTCCTTCATGTGCGCGACATTGAGCACGATATCATTGGCGTGATAGGCATCATCCCACGGGCCCGCCGCCAGCATCGATGACGCGGCGTGCAGCAACAACACCGGACAGGCAATGGAGAGTCCGCTCGCGACGCGCGCTTGCACCTGTCGAACGGTACGCACCCAGCCGAAGTAGATCGGAAAGCCGAGTAGTGGCTTCCATCGTAGGTCATAGCTCCACTCGCCATGATGTTCGGCTAACAGACTTTCGCCGTACCAGCGCGGCAGTCCTTTCGAATCGGCGCCCATCGGCCAGATCGCCCCAATAGCACTCGCGATCGCGAGTTGCAAACGTGCCGACGACGGGACGTAGAATTCGAAGAACGGGCTATTCAGCACGAGAGCGTTGATCGCACTGCGACGTGCACCGCGATGCGCGTACCACGACGTGATCAATCCACCCGTCGAGTGCCCCATCACGGCGAGCGTGTCATGTCCGTCTTCCGACGTAATGATGTCGATCGCTGCGCCGATCTCGTCGTCATACTGCGCGAGATCGGTGCAATAGTTTGGGCGATTCTGCGCGCGCAACGAGCGGCCGTAGCGTCGCAGGTCGAGCGCATAGAAATCCCAACCCGCCGCAGCGCATGCGTCAGCGACGTGTGTCTGAAAGAAATAGTCGATGAACCCATGCACGTAGAGCACGGCGCGACGGATCGGCACGTCCGAATCCGGAATGCGACGCACGAGTGTCGCACACAACTCGCCATCGTCCTCCGCGCTCAGCGGCAGCGTCGTGGACTCGAACCCTTCCAGCGCGCGGTCGGCGGTCCACGCGCGTTCACTCATGCGGCGGGGGGAAATTCCGTATCGTCGAGCGCACGCGCCTCGTCGATCAGCATCACGGGAATCCCATCCTGTACCGCATACACCAGTCGGCACGTACGACACACCAGTGCTTCGTGCGGCTCGGTACGGTACTCGAGCGCCCCCTTACACTTCGGGCAGACGAGAATCTTCAGCAGCTCGGTCGACAGCGACACGGGTCAGGCTCCACGCGGACGGAAGGGTGCGGGCGACGCAGCGCTCGTTTCAAGACGCGGCCCGCCAATCAGCTCGATGCAATATGGGATCGCCGCGAAGATGGCGCCGAGGCATTCCTCGATCGCGGCCGGTTTGCCGGGGAGATTGATGATCAGCGAGCCACCGCGGGTCCCTGCAATTTGCCGTGACAGGATCGCCGTCGGCACCGTGCGAACGCTCACCGCCCGCATTTGCTCGCCGAAGCCCGGCAACAGTCGATCACATACCGCCATGGTCGCTTCCGGTGTCACATCGCGCGGCGACGGGCCGGTCCCCCCGGTCGTCACAATCAGCGGACATCGCAGCTCATCTGCCAGCACGCACAGCGTCGCCTCGATCTGCGGCTGCTCATCGGGAATGAGGCGATATTCCGCGCGCCATGGCGATGCGAGCCAGCGCCCGAGCACCTCTTCGATTGCTCGACCGGATTTGTCTTCGTAGACGCCAGCGCTCGCGCGATCAGAGATGGTCACGATGCCGAGTGGAATTTGCATCTCCCAAACTATCGCCACGCATCGCGCATCGTGGAGTTGGCGACGACCGAGCAGACCCGGCTACCGAGGTCGCATATTCCAGCGTCGTTCGTCGGTCACCCAAACCTCGTCCTCATGCATCGCACGCTCCGCGCGTTGGTCTTCGCTGCCGCAACTACGGTTACCTGCATGGTGGTCGTGGCGCCCGTCGCCACCCTGGGCGCACAACGTCCTGTCGATCTCGACGCAGTCACCATCACGGAAATCAATGCGGCATTCGACGCGGGCACACTGACGTCAGTCCAACTGGTGCAGCGCTACTTGGCGCGCATCGCGGCTTACGATCGTCGCGGCCCATCGATTCACGCGATCATCACGCTCAATCCAGCCGCACTCGAAACGGCGCGCGCCCTCGACGCGGAGCGGAAGGCAAAGGGCCGGCGCTCGCCACTGCACGGGATCCCAATCGTCCTCAAGGACAACTACGACACGCACGATCTGCCGACGACTGGTGGCTCAGTGTTGCTCGACGGCTGGGTGCCCATGCGCGACGCAGTTGTCGTCCAAAAGTTGCGCGATGCCGGCGCGATCGTGCTCGCCAAGGTGAACATGTCCGAGTTTGCGTCGGGCAGTGCGTACAGTTCGCTTGGCGGACAAACACTCAATCCGCATGATCTCACGCGCGGACCTTCAGGATCGTCGGGCGGTACGGGTGCGTCGATTGCCGCGGCATTTGCGCAATTCGGGCTGGGTACTGACACCGGCGGATCCATTCGTGGCCCCGCAACCGCCAACGGCATCGCCGCGCTCAAGCCGACGCTCGGCCTGCTGAGTCGCACCGGGATTATTCCACTCGCGCTGTCGTTCGACACGGGCGGACCGATGGCGCGCAGCGTCACCGACGTGGCCATTGCGCTTGGCGTGATGACGGGCGTTGATGCCGCCGATACCGCGACGAGCCGAAGCGCGGGCCACAGCGAAACCGACTACACCGCGCATCTCAAGGCAGACGCGCTCAAGGGCGCACGCATCGGCATCGCGCGCGATTTCGTCGGACAGAATGCCGACGTGGACTGGGTGATGGAATCGTCGCTGCAAGCAATGCGAAACGCCGGCGCTACGATCGTAGACGTGCGCTTTCCGAAGTGGTTCCTCGACGCCAAAGATCAATGGTACAACGCGATTCGCTTTCCCGAATTCCCGGTGCAGATCGCGACGTATCTCGCGGCGACGCCGGCGCCGTATCCCAAGACACTCGCGCAGATGATCGATCGCGTGCGTGCGATGCCCTCGCTCAATGGCTTCGGCAACGGTCCGAATACGTCGCGTTGGCTCCGCTTCCAGGCGGAAGCCGCGAGCGGAACCCTTGCCGATTTTCGCTATCGCTCGGTACACGAGCATGCGATGCCCATGATGCGGGACGTCGTGAACGGATTGCTGGCCGCGCATCAGCTCGACGCGATTGTCTACCCAACGAGCCCCACGTTGCCCGAATTGCTCGCGGCACCATCGTCGGTAACCGGCGGCCCCGACGCGATGAACATCGCCAACCTCACAGGCTTCCCCGACCTCATTGTCCCGGCTGGCTTCAGTGCGTCGGGGCTACCGATCGGTATCTCGTTTCTCGGCACCGCGTGGAGCGAAGGCAAGTTGCTGGCATTGGGCTTCAGTTTCGAGCAGCACACCAAATCCCGTCGTCGTCCCGTGCATACGCCCGCGTTGGCGAACGAAACGCTCACGCTGAAATAGAGCGACGTGGCGCCACTGTATTTTCATGTACGCGCGCGCATCACCACGTCGTTTCACTCCAACTTCAGCGGTCAGTCGTCGCAATCGGAAACTGGCGACGAGCACGGCGTGCTAAAAGCGAAACGACACGCCGACGAACGGAAGCCCGGGGAAGAAGCCATCCGGTACGATGTTGACGAGCGCGAGGTCCACGCTCAGTGACTCGCCCATCAGTCGAATGCCGTACGACACAACCGCGCCGCTCACTGAGGGTACGACGTAGTTCTCGGAGACGAACGACGCACGTCGCGCAAAGCGCAGTTCGGTACCCAAGAGCAGCGCAGGCTTGTTGGCTACACGACCGTTCACAAAGCCGTACCCGGCGCCCGTGGTGAACGACACATCGCTACTACCCCACGTGGCGGCACCGTATGCAAGACCGAGCGAATTAAACACGGTGCCATCTGAGCTTGGAATCGTGCCGACGATCGCACCAACCGACGCGTTGAACATCGGACGTTGCACGACGGCAAACTTGGGCATCACGAAGTAGATGTTGTTGCGCAGAAAGTCACTGCTCGGCAGGAACGACATGCCGCCGCCAATGGTGAACCGGTCGCTGACTCCGTATGCACCGCTGACGAGAAACAGCCAATGATCGGAGACGTATGCCTCGCCGCGTCCCAACGTGCGACCGGTCGGCCCAAACAGCAGACGAGTCGGATTGGGGACATCAAACCAGTACGCGCCGTCATGGATGGAGGCGGTCGGCACATCGCGCGCCTTGAGTACGTCGACTCGCGCCACCGTCACCACGCCGTAGCTGGCGCGCACCTGCACCGAATCCGTCGTCACGCGAAGTAGGTGACCGATGAGCCGCGCACCATTTCGCAGCTCGAGCAGCTGCAGCGACGCTGAATCAGTCGGGACGCGCAGCGGCACGCTGTCACGTACGGTCGCAGTGGACGGTGGTTGCTGTGCGAGAAGCCGGACGCTCGGATGACCAACGACTGTGAGCGCGACGACCGCAACGACTGCGCGGAGGAGTGTTGGCTGTTTCATTTGGTCCAGAAAACGATGCTACCGCAGCCACTCAGCCCCTGCTGAAATTGCGCGGGCGCGGCCGTCGATGTGTACACCTCGACGCCCAAAATATCCTGCGGGCGGATGAAGGCGTCGATGTCGCTCGCCGTCACGTTTGGGAGCAGTGCGTCGTTCAAATAAATGTTTGGTAGGCACCGATGCGTAAACGTACCGCGCATGACCAACGAGCGATCACTCGGCATGAGGTTGGCGCTCGTGGCGGGCGGTCCGCCACCGCCGAAGGTGGACTGCGTGTCGGAACCAGTGCCACTCTCGAGATACACACCCGGCATCCTCAGAAAGAGGTCAGACGTGTACAGCGGCTCGCGACGCGCGACATCAGTCGCGGTCAGGTACGTGCCCATTCCTGAGCGGCTACGTTCCCGAAACCCCGACAGCTTGCTGTAGCGATCGAACTTTGCCGACACCTTCATCGTGTCGAGCACGGACTTGAAGGTGGCGAGTGTCGAAACGATAGGTGGTACATCATCGATCACATCGACGGTCTGACGCTCGGGATAAAAACCCACCGCGCGCATCTCAATCGTGCGCGTGCCCATGGGCGCGTCGGGCAGCGTCCACTCACCGCGAGCGTTCGTGCGCGTCTGCGGACCGTTTGGCATGCCAACCTGTACGCCAGCGAGCGGACGTGTACCATCCGCTGACATCACTTGTCCTCGTAACGTTCCATCGCCGACATGGACGCTCGCCAGCGGTGCCGCCACCGAATCGGCATTGAGTGCCGCACCTGCTGATAGGCGCGACGCGCTGTCGCCGCGAGAGACCGCACGCGCAACAGTCCGTGCGGCTCCGAGATACAGTTCACGCCGCAACACGCCATCGGTTGATACGCTGGCCCCGACAAAGTCCGTGCTGTCCGCGCCCTTGCTCGCGATCAGCGCCAGAGTCCCGGGATTCGGAACATCGCACAATGTATAACGTCCGCTTGCATTCGTGATTACGACATGACGCGCCGTGTGGCGCTGCACCCCGCCTTTCCCAATCGAGAGCTCCATCCACTCCACGCGTACCACAACGCCCGCGATTGGCTCGCGCTTCGCGGCATCACGAACGACGCCGGTCAGCACGCCGCCGGTACCAGGCGCGTTCGCGGCGCCGCACACCAAGGCGCGCACGCCGGACAACGAGGGCAGCGCGAGATCGGTGCGCACCGACCGATCGCCAGTCACTGTCACGACGCGCGGCGCAGCGTCGATGCCGAGCGAATCGAGTTTCGGATGAAAGAACCCCAAGAGAAATCGACCAGTGGGGACATCCAAAAACGTGAAGGCACCGAGCGAGTCGGACATGACCGTCTGCCCGAACCGCGTGAGCGTATCCGCAGAGATGAGTTGTACCTGCGCACCGGCTAATCGTCCCCCAGACAGACTGTCGCGGACGACACCGCTTACGGTCGCCGCACTCGCCGTTCTCGCGCTCGCCGTTGTCGCATTCGCCGTTGTCGCATTCGCCGTTGTCGCACTCGCCACTGCCGCACTCGCCGTCGTCGCACTCGCACCTGCCGCCAGACGATCTGCCGGCGAGAATGCAAACGGTTGCCGTGCGACGAGCGACGCCAAGAGGACGACAAGGGCGTGCGAGACAGTCCACATTCGATCGGCACCTGTCGTGAGAGTGAGGAGAAGCTATGCGGCGACGCTGTTCCTGTCAGGATGCCGAGCCGCGTGTAGAATTGCCGCAATGACTTCCTCACTTCGTGCCGCTGCGACGCGTGAGCGCAACACGCTGCTTCCGATGGCTGTGGTCACGCTGATTACGCTCATCGTTGGCGCGCCCACACTCGCCGTGGCGCAGGCGGTGGGCAGCAGTACGAGCGTTGCCTCGCCACCCGCGGCTGCGCAGAATCCGTCGCCCATGATCGAGTCGACGCGCGCACACGAGCGACTCGTTCAACGTACGCTGAGCGGTACGACGCGCAGCTTCTCGGGGCCGGCGGGGAAGCCGGTCGAACTTTGGATCGCTGACGGTGTGCGCGCGCACGACGCCTTCGATGTCATCATTCACTTCCACGGCGCCGCGTGGTTGCCGCAACAGGCGGTTGCCGCACTGAGCAGCAATACGGTCGCCGCTGTTCTTAACCTCGGTAGCGGTTCTGGGGCCTACGATCGCGCGTTCGCCAACCCTGTCGCGTTCGACACGCTCGTCTCCCAGATCACGCAGGCAGTCGTCGCCGAGTCCAAGCGAGAGAAAGCGCGCGTTAACCGCATTACGTTGGTTGGTTTTTCCGCCGGCCACGGTGCCGTGCGCGCCATTCTCCGCGAACCGCGCCACTTCGCGACCGTGAGCTCCGTGCTGCTGCTCGATGGCATGCACACGTCATACATCCCTGAGGGACAAGGGCTCGCGCTCAAGGGCACCCTGGATACGACCAATCTCGTCGCGTTCCGCGACTTCGCGCAGGCTGCGATGCGTGGCGACAAGCGATTCGTTGTCACCCACTCAGAGATTTTCCCGGGCACGTTCGCCAGCACCACTGAAACTGCCGACTGGCTGCTGCAGTCGCTTGGATTGCATCGCTCGCCAGTGCTGCGCTGGGGACCGCGAGGCATGCAGCAGCTCAGCGAGGTGCGTTCCGGTCGCTTCACGCTGCTGGGCTTTGCTGGCAACTCCGCACCCGATCACATCGACGAATTTCACGCGATGCCCGAACTGCTGGCGCGATTGCTTAGATAGCGCGCAACGCGATGGCGATGATGCACAGCGTTCGGCACAGCACGCGCCGGTACGCTATTCCCACCGCGCGACGGCTACTTCGGTACCATCCCTGCGCACGCTGTGGCACCAACCGGATCGCTCGCCCCGTACTGTCCGAGTACCAGCCGTGCCGGTTGTCCGTCACGCGCGAGCTGTAGCACGTACAAGGTCGCGTAACTCGCGTCGCAAATGTCTGGCAGCGATGGCCCGCCCAAGGCCTTGATGATGGCTGGCACCGTGTTGCTGTGACCCACGACCAGCACCACGCCGCGCGCCCGCCGCACGGCCGCAGCCACCGCGGCCACGTGAGCGGTCGGAGGCCCATCAAGCGAAATCGCCTGCGACGTGAGCCCAAGCTTCGTCGCGATCGGTGCCGCAGTCTCTGCCGTTCGCTTGCGTGCGGATACGACGATTACGCTCGGTGGCGAGTGGGTCAGCGCGGCGGCTAATGCCTCTGCGCGCGCTCTACCTGCGTCGCTCAACGACGGATCAGGATCGGTAGCCGAGGCTTTTTCCGCGTGACGGACGAGCACCACCATCGACGGGCCGGTGGCTTGCGCCAACGCCGAGGTGGCGCCGCCGACACTGAGCGCGATCGCGACGATGTGCAACGCGCGACGAACGGCCGTGATGGACCCTTTCATAATGAGCTCTCGTGAATGCCGATTCGGCGGCGAATCCTGCAATGCAAGGCGTTGCATCGTGCGCGATCCACCGGAGGCTATGGTTTGCGCGTTGCCGTGGCTTGCAATACGTCCGACTCGTCACGCACCTCGAGGTTCGTCGGGCGGCCGTTAGTGCGTTTGAACGTGAACATCATATCGGGGCGCAACACCTCGTAGATCGCGCCTGTCTTATCGTAAAGCCCTGCAGTGAAGATGTCCGGCCCGACGCGAATCAACGCAAACGTCTGCATGTACTCGTCGTTCGGATCCCATCGCGCCTTGAGGGTGTTCGCTTCATACGAGACGATAAACGTACTGGTGGATTTTGTCGTACCGTTTGGCGATTTCTCCGAATACAGATAACGACCGAGAAACGGCGCGGCCTCTGCTTCCCCCAATGTCACCTCGAGCGTTGGACGAATGCCCACCTGCAGAGTCGCGCGGGTCGTGCCCCAGTGCATCTCAAGCGTTCCACCACTCACGGTCAGCTCCGGCATCGACCAGGTCAGCACTTCCGCAAAGGGCGCCTGCTCGACTGTCGTCATGACGCGAATTTGCTTCGTATTCGAATCAGGCGGCTCCATGTGGTACCGATGCCAATCGGGATCGAACACCGTCGTCCAAGGTTCATGCTCCCGCAACACCATCCAAACGGAGTACTTCCCTTTGCGAAGCACTTGGCCGTTGATCGTCACGTCCTTGCTCACCTCGAATAGGGTGGCCCAGTTCGCGCCGGGTGTCCACGTTTCTCCCCAATGCGCTGCGCGCGTACCGAAGAGCGGATCGCGTCCGCGCACGCGCGGCCGAGAGTAGGTCACGCTGAGCTTCGTGCCATCGATGACTTGTGTCATGCTGCCAACTTCACTCGCGCGAATCTGCGCTGACGCGACCTGAGGCACACTGCTGAGCATCGCCAGCACGGCGCTGCGCACGACGACCCGGCCGATCAAACGCCAAGTGACGCCTGAGCGCGTCATCAACTCAGCCGAATTGCGCATCGACCGCCACACGAATTTCAGTGAGGGTCTTGTGCTCGCCATGAAGTCGTACGGCAAGTCGCCCCTGCCCCTGACAGATGGGACACACCTTCGCCATCCCGTCGCCTTCGAAGCAACTGAGCAGCGAGTAGTAGCCAGGCAACGACGCACAACCGCAATTGCAGCGAATCCCGTCGGCGATCGCGGGAATGCGACGAATACCATCGAACAGTGGAATCAGCTCATCGTGCTCGGCGAGATCTGCGGCGCGGAGCACCAGCTTCCCGGTGATACCAGCGCGCGGCGTTGGATGCGGGCCGCGCAGAGCGTCCGCGCAGTCCATCACGGGCATCGCACGCGCCGCTGACGTCCGCCGCGGGAGTGCGATTGCCGCGACCAACATCCCGCAATGCACGAGAAACGAACGACGATTTGTCACGGTGTACGCTCCGAGTCATTGACCCGGAGAAATTACGGAGCCTCACACCCTCGACGCCAGCCGCGCCGAGGGGCCGAGCGGCCGCCTGCGCTTACTTCGCGCTGTACGCCGCACCCGCCACATCCCAATTCAACGCGTTCAACACCGCATCGAGATAATCCGCTCGGCGATTCTGATACTTGAGGTAGTACGCGTGCTCCCACACATCGATGCCCAAGACTGGCATCATGCCGTCGCTGATCGGCGTGTCCTGATTGGCCGACCCCTTCACCGTGAGCTTGCCCGCGCTGTCCTTGATCAGCCACGTCCAACCCGAACCAAACTGACCGACGCCCGCGGCTTTGAGTGCCGCGATACACGCGGCCGTCGAGCCAAAGTCACGTGTGATCGCGGTCGCCAATGCACCGCTTGGCGCCTTCGCACCACCCGGTGCAAGCAACGTCCAGAACATCGCGTGGTTTGCGTGACCACCACCGTTGTTGCGGACCGCGTTCTTTACCGCATCGGGCAGCGACGACAACCCGGTCAGTAACTCGCGCAGCGTCTTGCCCTGAAGCGCCGTCTGCGTCTCGAGTGCCTTGTTCAGATTGGTCACGTACGCCGCATGATGCTTGTCGTGATGAATCCCCATCGTCATCGCATCGACTGCGGGCTCGACGGCTTCGTTCGCATAGCCAAGCGGCGGCAGCACGAACGGATATTTCTGACCGAGCACGTCGGCCGCCACACGCCACGACGACGTGGCCGCTGCGGCACGCTCAGCTGCGCTCATCAAGCCAAGGCCAACCGCCGCACCTGCCGACGTGCGAACAAACGAACGACGATCCATGATCTCACCTATGTGCGGTTGGCTGTTCGCGCCAAACATGGCGCTGCGATTCTATCGATCCTGAAGCTACCACACCCGCCACCATCGCTACGTCCATCAATATTTCGTCAGGTATCGCTCTAACTCCCACGCACTCACCTGACTGTTGTACTCGCGCCATTCACTACGCTTGGCCGCCAAAAACTGCTGCGTGACATGTTCTCCAAGTGCGTTGGTCAGCACGTCATCCTTCTCCAACTCGTCGCATGCTTCGTTCAAGTCGTGCGGCAGATCGTCCACGCGCAGTCGTCGGCGTTCGCGAAAGGACATCTCCCAGATATTCGTGTTGATCGGCTCACGCCAATCTGCTTCGGTCGCTAACCCATCGAGCCCGGCCGCCAGCATCACCGTCAACGCCAGATACGGGTTTGCGCTCGGGTCCGGCGTGCGCAACTCCAATCGCGTTCCCGCTCCACGACGCTCCGGCACCCGAATCATCGGCGACCGATTCCGCATGCTCCACGCCACATTCACCGGTGCTTCAAAGCCGGGCACGAGACGCTTGTACGAATTCACCAGCGGATTGGTCACCGCCGTCAGCGCACGCGCATGCTTGAGCAGCCCACCGATGTAATGCAACGCTGTCTTCGATAACCCCCACTCGCGCTGCGGGTCCCAGAAGCTGTTCTGTCCTTGGCGAAACAGACTCTGGTGCGTGTGCATCCCGCTGCCATGCTGCCCAAAGATCGGCTTAGGCATGAAGCTCGCCGTCAGGCCGAATTGGCGCGCCACCTGCTTCACGACAAAACGGAACGTGGCGATGTTGTCGGCCGTGCGCAGCGCATCGGCGTAGCGAAAATCGATCTCATGCTGCCCGTGCGCGACTTCATGATGCGCCGCTTCCACCTCGAAGCCCATTTGCTCGAGCACATCGACGATCGCGCGGCGCGCATCTTCGCCGAGGTCCATGGGCGCCAGATCGAAATACCCGCCAACATCGTGCGTATCGGTGGCTGCGCTCCCGTCCGCCGACGATTTAAACAGAAAGAACTCGGCTTCCATCCCGGCGTTCATCACGAAGCCTTGCGCGTCCGCCAGCGCGAGTTGCCGCTTGAGCACGCCGCGCGGGTCGCCGGCAAAGGGTGTCCCATCGGGCATGCTGACGTCGCAAATCACCCGCCCCACCCGCGCCGACGGGTCGCCCCACGGAAAGATCTGAAACGTCGACAGGTCGGGCACGAGCAGCATGTCCGACTCTTCTACCCGGACAAACCCTTCGATACTCGACCCGTCGAACATGATGTCGCCGTGCAACGCCTTCCTGAATTGCGACGACGGGATCTCGACGTTCTTGATGACACCCAAAATGTCCGTGAACTGCAGCCGCAGGAAACGCACCTGCTGCGACTCAGCCAAATCCAGAATCTCCATGGCGGTCGCGCCACTCAGATCGGCGGGGACGATAGAACGACTGGGACGAGACACGTGACGTCGCGGGCGGCAGGAAAGTGCAGGATGCGGCGGGAGACTCTGACAGACGACAGTTACGAATAAGAGAATTCTACCGTGGACGCTGGGAGTGCCGAACCGGTACCTTACGGTTGACATGACTTCCGCGTCCAGCTCTGAGTCTCCCGCACCGTCCGTCGCCACGGCCACGCCGATGGCTGGCTTCTGTGGCAACTGCGGGACGCCGCTCACCGTCAACGCCCATTTCTGTCATCGGTGCGGTACGCCGTTCGGATTGGGTGGCCCGCCGCCGCGCACACTGTCACCGCGCGCCCTTCCGACCCCGAGCGGAAATTCCGTCGCCGCCTTCGTGCCGTGGGGCGTCGCGTTCATCGCGCTCTTGGCCTTGGTCGCCAACTACGCCGGCAAAAACTTCGGTGGCGCCTCGGGCTCTTCGGTCGGCGGGGCTGCAAATTTGCCCGCCAGCGCTGCCATCGATGGCGGCGCTGCGGGTGGCGGAAGCCCGGCGCCGGTCGCGGCCGTGGCTGCCCCGTTCGTGGGCGGGAACGATGGCAGCGCCCCTCAGGCGAGTGCCCCTGCCGGTGCTGGGCCTGCGGGTGGCGCGATGCCGAATATCGCCAAGATGTCGCCCAGCGAGCGCGCAGCGCGCCTATATGCGCGCATCATGCAGTACGCCGACGCGGGCAAAACCGATTCGGTCAGCTTTTTCGCCCCAATGGCGCTGGCGTCACACGAAATGCTGACGGCGCCCACTGAAGACGAGCGCTATCACTTCGGTCGCATCGCCGAAGTCACCAATCAGCCGGCCATCGCCAAGGCGCAGGCCGACACGCTGCTTGCCGCTCGGAACGGCAATGTTCTAGGATTACTCTTAGCGGCTCGGGCCGCGAGAATGATCAGGGATACGAAAGCGGAGCGGACGTACGACTTGCTCTTGCTCAAGGTCGTCGATCGCGAACTGGCCACGAAGAACGCCGACTACGACCAACATCGGGCGGAGATCGACCGGGCGGTCGCCGAAGCAAAGCGTGCCAAGTGACTGCAACAGCACAATCGTTGGTTCAGACGTTGAGGTAGTGAGCACCAGCAGTGCGCCAAATTGGAACGCACTACCATCCGCACTCGGCGGCGATGTCGCGCTGAGGCGGAACAGATGATGGAATCGGTCGCAGGTCGAATTCGCGAAGTCATTCGCGTGGGTGGTGTGTGGCGTGTCGCAGGCAACTGATGCACCGCAGACAAGCATGACCGGGCCGCCAACGGCCCGCGCTTCGGGCGCGCCGGTCGTCCTCACGCAGTTCGTTCGTGATCTCGCCAGCGGCGCCCTCTCCGGTCGCGCCCTGCTCGAGCGACTCGCCGACGCGGCCGCCGACCTGGCCCACGCGCGCGGCACCTTCGTGCTGGAGCTGCGCACGGACATGTTCCTCGTCGTCGCATCAAGTGGCGTTGCTCGTCCGTTGATCGGCACCGAGTTCCCGAGCCGCGCGCAGCCCTCGGTGTTTCGCGACGCGCTGGTCGCACGCCGCGCCATCAGCCTCGCCGTGCGCCCGGATGATCCACAGATCGACGAGCTGCTGCGGCGCGCCCTGACGATCGAACAGCTCGTCGTCACGCCGATCCTCGTCGAAAACGAAGTGTCTGGGCTACTGGTCTGCGTCAACTCGACGCACGGCTCGTTTTGTGACGACGAGATCGACAACCTTGGCCACCTGGCCGATCACAGCGCACTCGTCATGCGCTCGCAGCGGTTGGTGCAGCGCGCCGAACTCGCCGCCATCGATGCGCACCATCGGGCCGAAGACGCCGCGCAGGCGGCACGACGGAACGCGGTCCTCGCCCGCACCGCACGCTTGCTCGCCGATTCGGCCAGCCGCTCCAGCGTCTACGACGGCATGACGCGCATCGTGCGTGACGAGCTCCACGCCACCGGCTTCACGGTCTACGAAGCCAATCCGCGACTGCGCACCGCGCGGCTCGAACACCAGTGGGGGCGTGGCGACGATCTCGATCAAGGCGCGATTGTCGCCGATTTCTGGCGCTCACCGCTCGGTCGCACGCTCGACGGCGGTGAACCGGAATTCGGCTCCGACGACACCGACGCCATCGCACTCCTGCCGCTCGTCTTCGAGTCGCGCATCGAAGGATTGTTGCTGGTGCGCTACGATGGGCCGCACGCCTTTCCGGAGGACGAACGCCAGCTGCTGCGCGACGTCGCGACCCAGCTGGTCCTCGCCTTCCGCAACGCCGTCAGCATGGCCGAGTTGGAGCGACGCGCGCTGCGACTCGCCGCGCTCACGCGAGCACAACATCAGCTGACGCATGTCGTTGGTGAAGACACGCTGCCCCATACGATCGCTGATGCCGTCCGAGGAGTCGTCCCAAGCAGCATCTGCGACATTTTCACGGCCACGCGCGATGGCCTGATGCGCGTGCTCAGCACCCGCGACGGCGTCGCCGTCCCGCATCGTCCGGCTGCACCGCTCGAGCTCAACCTGGCGCTCGAAACGCTCGCCACCGGCACGTCGCGACTCGCCGTGCACTGCACCGACACCGCGTTCTGGTCGCGCGGGACGGCCGAGCTGTGCGCCGTCGTCCGCTTCGGCAATCGGAGCACTGGCATTTTGCGCCTCGTCTCGCCGCAGCCCGATGCGTTCGACTTGCAGGATCTCGACCTGCTGACGATTCTCGCGCGGCAGGCCGGCACGGCGGTCGAGACCTCGCGTCTCTTCACGCTCTCCGACTTTCAACGGCAACGCGCCGAAGGTGCGGCCGAACTCGCACGCGTCGCGCTCGAGGCCCGCTCGTTGGGCGACGGCGCCAACGAGCTGTTGCACGTTCTCGACCGCTTCGTACCGTCCATCGGGAAGGCGATCGGCGTCGCCCGTGCGCGCGACGGACAGATCGAGTACGTCGCCGCCAGCGGCACACTCGACGTGCTCAAGGGACATCGACCGGGCGGCACGAAAGGCGTGATCGGCATCGCGCCCGACGGGCGCCCGCGCGAACTCGCCTCCTTGCGCGACATCGCGCCCACCGCGCTCGCCTCCACCGTCCCCGACGAGTGGGGCTTCGTTGTCCCGTTGGCCGCCCGCGACCGCACCCTCGGCGTGCTCGTCGTGTCGTCGCCACGCAAAGCGCCATTGCTGCAACGCGACCGCGTCACCCTCGAACGGCTCTCCACGTCGCTCGCCCTCGCCCTCGACGCCCTCCTCCTCGACGAGGAAGAACGACTCTCCCGCGAGCGTGAGCATCTGTTGGCGACCGCGCTTACCACGATCGACCACCCGATCTTCATTCTCGATCGTGTCGGCGTGCGCTACGCCAATCCGTCGGCGGCGCGCGAGTATCGGTGGAGTCAGATCGAGCTGATGGAAATGCGCTTCGAGCAGCTCGTCGTGCCGCCTGGCCCCGGGCAACAACCGTCGATGGATATGTCGCAGCTCGGTGAAGCGGTGAGCCTTACGGAGCAGCTCCACCAGCGGCGCGACGCGAGCGAGTTTCCGGCCACCGTCACGATTAGCCCACTCGTCTCGCAGGACGGCGAACAGTTGGGACACGTCGTCAGTGTGCGGAATGTCAGCGCCGACCGTCGCATGGCCGAACAACTCCGCCACACCGAAAAGATGGTCGCGCTCGGCGAGCTCGTGGCCGGCGTCGCGCACGAAATCAACAATCCGCTCACCGGCATCTCCGCGTTCGCGCAGCTGCTGCTCGAGGAAACGCTCGACGACGAACAGCGCGAATCGGTGCTGCTCATCAAGCAGGAAAGCGATCGCGCCACGGCCGTCATCCGCGATCTGCTCATCTTCGCGCGTAAGACAGAACCGGTCACCGAGCCGTTCGATCTCAACGTGCTGATCGAGCAAACGCTGCGTCTGCGGAGTTATTCGTTGCGGGTCGCTGATGTACGCGTGGCGTTGCAGCTCGACCCGGCGCTCCCCAAAGTCTCGGGCGATCCGCAAAAGCTCCAACAGGTGCTGCTCAACGTCATCGCCAACGCGGAGTCGGCGATGGAAGGCGGAGCGCAGCGTGACCTGACGATCAGCACCCGCGCCGATGGGTCAAACGTGGTGATCGAGGCATCCGATACCGGTCAGGGGATGCCAGCCGACGTTCGCCAACGCATCTTCGAACCGTTCTTCACCACCAAGCCGGAAGGGGTCGGAACGGGACTCGGGATGAGTGTCAGTTACGGCATCGTGCAGGCCCATGGCGGCACGATCGACGTCGCCTCCGACGTCGGCGCCGGCACCACGGTTACGATCGCATTACCCGGGGCCGTGCTCGCGGCGACCACCGAACCCAGTGTGCCGCTTTTTGCGGAGCCTCGCTCTTTTCAGTGAATGTGTCCATGACTGCCGTGACTCTGATCGACCCGCTGTCTGCCATCGATGCCGCAGCCGCCGCGCTTGCCGACGACGACTTGCGGCGGATCTTGGTGGTGGATGACGAATCGACCATCCGTCTTGCCTTGAGTCGATTCCTGCGCACCCGCGGCTTCGACGTCGCCGTGGCGGAGTCGGGCACCGCGGCCCTCGAAGCCTTGGCCGCCGAACGCTTCGCCCTGATGCTCTGCGACCTGCGCATGCCTGGGCTCAGTGGACTCGAGACCGTGCCGCGCGCGCTCGCAATCGACCGCGACCTGGGCGTGGTGATGCTCACCGCCGTCAATGACGCCAGCAGCGCAACCGAAGCGCTGTCGTCTGGCGCCTTCGACTATCTCACCAAACCGGTCGAACTCCCCGACCTCCAGTCCGCGGTCGATCGCGCCATACGGCGGCGGAGCCGTACCATTGCGCGTCGCGAAACCGATCGCCTCATCCGCGAGGAGGTGGCGATCCGCACGCATGAACTGGAGCGCGAAAAAGGCGCCCTTCGCGCGTTGACGGTCAATGTCGCCGAAACGCTGATCAACGCGATGGAAGCCAAGGACGTCTACCTGCGCGGCCATTCCCATCGCGTCGCGGCGCTTGGCGCGGCCATCGCGGCGGAACTCGGCTTCGACGAACTGTTCGTCGATCGGGTGCAACTCGCCGGTCGGCTTCACGACGTTGGCAAGATCGGCATTCGTGAGGCGGTACTCAACAAGGCGGGTCCGCTCACCGAAGAAGAATTCGCCCATGTCAAAGATCACGTGCGCTTCGGTGTCGAGATCCTCCAACCCCTCAAGCATCTGGGTGAGACGCTCGACTTCGTGCAGGATCACCATGAGCACTGGGATGGCAGCGGCTACCCACGCCAGCTGTCCGGCACGGATATCTCCCTGGGCGGTCGCATTCTCACCGCCGCCGATGCCTTCGACGCGCTGACCTCGAAGCGCGCGTATCGCGACCCAATGGCTTCGACGACGACACTCGACTATCTCTGCACGCAGGCGGGCCGGTTGATCGAGCCGCAGATGTACGAAGCGTTGCGCGTCGTGGTGCGCCGAGGCGCGATTCCCGGCATTCCGCACATTTAATTTGCGCGATTCGTGTCGCGCGCTTGACGCGGAGCCGCACTCTTTGTACTAGGGTGTGATAAGAACGCGCGGCATTCTTGCAAACGGTGTGGGCTCGCATGCGCAGCAGGACGGGCGCGAGGGTGCAGCGCTCACTCGTACGTCTGCACCGCTGCCTGGTCGGGGATGCATCCGCACCCGGTTACCGTGAATTTCGACTATTCGAAGGGGGAGGCAGTCATGCCGCGTGGTGACGAGAATTCTGAAGAGCTCCAGTTCATCGATGGAGATGAACGGCATGATATGCGCGGATACGGCGGCTCCTCGTACGACGAGGACGAGGAGGAAGACGGATACGGCGTCCCGTCCGACGAGGGCGATAGCCTGTGGGATAGCGCTGACGATTCCGACGACGATGATGACGACGAAGATGACGATGGTTTCGAGGAAGAGCCGGCTGACGAGGAAGACGACGAAGATGACCTCTTCGGCCGTCCGATCGTGCGTCGTGGTCCGGGCCGTCCGCCCAAGAATCCGGGCGCGAACAAGCCGTCGCCGAAGCTCAAGGCCGTGATGCCGCCCAAGATCGAGCTGCCGGTCGACGACGACGTGGAGTTGGACGTGGACCTCGACTTGGACGTCGACTTGGACGCGGACACGGACGCGGATTTGGACATCGGTGACGACGCAGAGCACGACGACGCGCCGATCGCCGCACCAAAGGCCGCGAAGGCGCCGAAGCCGCCCAAGGCACCGGCTCCTCCGGTCATCGACGCTGCCCCGGCGCCCGCCGCCAAATCAGCCCCGGCAGCCAAGAAAGCGTCTGCCCCTGCGTCACCTGCAGCGGCCCCCAAGAAAGCCGCCGCGCCCGTCAAAACCGCACCAGCCAAGGCAGCCCCGGTGGTTGCCAAGAAGCCGGCGGTGCCAGCCAAGAAGGCGCCGGTCGCCAAGAAGGCCGCGCCCGTCAAGCAGGCGGCACCGGTTAAAAAGGCCGTCGCCAAAAAGGCGGCGCCCGCCAAAAAGGCCGCACCAGTGAAAAAAGCCGTCGCCAAAAAGGCGCCGGCCAAGAAAGCGGTCGCAAAAAAGGCGGCACCCGCCAAGAAGGCAGCGCCCGTGAAAAAGGCGGTCGCGAAAAAGGCCCCAGCCAAAAAGGCGCCCGCCAAGAAGAAAGGCCGCTGATCACACCGTCGGCATCGTACGTTCGGAACAGGGGCGCGGAAATCCGCGCCCCTGTTCGCGTGCAGGCCCGCCCCTAACTTCATGCTGTGACTGCGCTCGTCCCGACACCCATCCTTGCCCTCGAGCGCGCGCCGTTCGCGCGGCGCGTCCTCGACGCATTGCCGCTCACGATCTGGTCGGTCGATCTCACCGGCCGCATCACCGCGGCGAACAGCGCCTGGTCGCGATTCGCCAACGACAACGGCGCACCAATGCTGTCGGTCGAAGCGGATCTCATCGGGTGCTCGATCTACGATCACCTCACCGACGATGCCGCGCGCGATCAGATCGATCGCGCCATGAGCCTGTTGCGCCAGCGGACGCTCTCGGTGGTTCGGTGGGAGTTTCCCTGCAGCTCGCCCGACGAAGAGCGTGTCTTCCTCATGCAAGTCACCGCGCTCGAAGACGGCGACGAGATCACCGGGTACGTCTTTTCCACGGTCGACATCACGCCCAGCCATCGCTCGCGTGAAGCGCTGATTCACACCGGCATCGCTCTCGCCGAAGCCATCGCCCTCGACCAGGTCTACGCCGAAGTCGCGCATCAGCTCCGACGCGCGGTGCCGTCCACCGGCTTCGTGATCGCACTGGCAGACGACGATACGGCCGAATTCCGGATCACCCACCGCGAGGGATATCTGGGCGGCGACGACGAATCCTCGCCGCGTCTCGAGCAGCGCCTGCTCCGCACCTGGCTCGATGCACTCGCCAAAGGGCACGTGATCCGCGAACACACGGCCGCCGGCCTGGAAATCACAGCGCCGTTGGTCAGTGCCGAAGGCGTGCTCGGCGCGATCACGCTCTGCGCGGACATGATCGAATCGGAACAGGCGCTTGAAGAAGCGGAGCGCGTCCTCGCCGTCGTCGCGGCGCAGACCGCAGTCGCGATTGAACGCGCGTGGCTCGTGCAGCGCGTCGAACAGAAACGCCGACTCGAAGCCATCGGCGAAGTCGCCGCCGGCGTGGCGCACGAACTACGCAACCCGCTCTTTGGCATCTCGTCGGCAGCGCAACTGTTGCAGTTTCGCGCCCGCGAAGATCCGGTCGTCGAGAAGAACGTCGGACGCATTCTGCGCGAAGTCGAGCGACTCAATCGCATGGTGACGTCGTTGCTCGAATTCGGTCGACCGAACGCAGCGCATCTCGTCGCTGCCGATCCGGAGCAGGTGTGGGACGACATTCTGGACGCCGAGCGTGCGCGGCTCGACAACAAGCAACTCACCCTGCGTCGGGTGCGCTGCGAGCCGCCGATTCGCTGCCTCCTCGATGCAGAGCAGTTTGGTCAGGTGTGTCGCAATGTGCTCGTCAACGCCTGCGATGCGGCGCCGGACGGCAGTGAACTCGCACTCCTGTCGCTGCCCTCGCCGCTCGGCGGTTGGCGCTCGCGTCTGACCAACGGCGGACCGGCGATTCCCCCCGATGTCTTACCGCACGTCTTCGAATTCTTCTACTCGACGAAAGCCGGTGGGAGCGGGATCGGACTCGCGCTCTGTCAGCGCATCATGGACGAGCACACCGGCGCCATCGCGATCGACAGCGCATCCGATGTCGGCACCACCGTGACCCTCACGCTGCCTCCCGCACCCGCACGGTGAGCGCGCGGTGAATCTGTCCGTGCTCGTGATCGACGATGACGCGACGATCCGCGAGACGCTCGTCGAGTTCTTTCATGCCGTGGGTTTTGCCGCACGCAGCGCCGGCACCGCGACCGACGGTCGTCGTCTCGCTGCCGCAGATGCGCCCGATGTGGTCCTACTCGATCTCAAGCTCCCCGACGCCGACGGCGTGGTGACGCTCGATGCGCTGCGCGCCGACGATCCTGACGTTGGCATCATTTTGCTGACCGGGCACGCCGACGTGCGCACCGCCGTGCGGGCCATGCAGCACGGTGCCGCCGATGTGCTCGAAAAGCCGGTCGACCTCGACCTGTTGCTCGCGAGCGTACGGCGGGCGGCGGAGCGTGGACGGCTGCGACAGGAAGTGGCCGCACTGCGCGCCCACGCCTCGACGACCGAACAGCGCGCGGTCGTCGCACCGACACTCACGCAACTGATCGACCTCGCCGCGCGAAACGCCGATGCCCCAATTCTGCTGCAGGGCGAGACGGGCACCGGCAAGGGTTTCGTCGCGCGCCAGATTCACGACCGATCGACCCGTGGCCGCGCACCGTTCGTCGAAATCAACTGTGCCTCGCTCTCGCCAACGTTTGTCGAAAGCGAACTGTTTGGACACGAGAAGGGCGCGTTCACCGATGCGCGGCAAGCCAAGCGCGGACTCCTCGAAGTTGCCGGACAGGGCACCGTCTTCCTCGACGAAGTCGCGGAGCTGTCGCCGGAAGTGCAGCCCAAGCTGCTCAAAGTCATCGAAGAACGGACCTTCCGACGACTCGGCGGCACGGCCACGCTTCGGTCAACCGCCCGCGTTGTCGTCGCGACTCACCAGCCGCTGACCGAAGCAGTCGCCGAACGCCGCTTCCGTGCCGACCTGTATTATCGCCTGCAGGTACTGACGCTCACCCTCCCGCCGCTGCGCGCGCGCCCGGAGGAGATCCTCCCGCTTGCCTATGCGACGCTGCCGCGCGGCGCGGTGCTCAGTGCAGAAGCGGAACAGGCATTACTGACCTATCGCTGGCCCGGCAACATCCGCGAACTCAAGAACACGCTGTGGCGCGCCGTCATTCTGGCCGATGGACAACCCATTCTGCCCGGCCACCTTGGCTTGAGCAACGAGCTGATCTCCTTTGGCGCACCAACGGGATCGCCAACGGGTGCGCCAACGGGCAGGTCGCTTGGCGCTGTCGCACACGCCTTGATCGACTCCTCGGTTGCGGGTGTGGCCGCTCGCGCCGACGCGGTGGGCGCCTCCGCAGGAGGCTCGGTGCTCACCCTGGAAGCCGCCGAACGACAGGCAATCGCGTCCGCTCTCAGTGCATCCCACGGCAACCGAACCAAGGCCGCTCGCGCACTCGGCATCGCCCGCTCGACGTTGCTCGAGAAGCTCAAGCGGTACGACGGGCTCGCCTGACCTCGCGGTCGGCGTCTTGAATTGCCCTGTTTTCGGTGTCCGATAACCAGACACTTTGACACGATTTAGACTGATTATCGGACAGAACACGTCGGATCTTCCGCCCCCTATGAAACGGGTAAGACGAACCGCTGAAACGAGTTGAGCCATCGAAAAGATACCGGCAACTTCTGTGGCCCGGTTCTCGCTTTACACCGCGGCATGACCAACCTGCCGTTGTCCAAATCCGTGCTTGTCGTTGAAGACGAACAATCGATCCGCGACGTGCTTGTCGAACTGTTCGACGTTGACGGCAACGCCGTGACATCGGCGGCATTGCTGCCAGAAGCGATGGATAAGCTGCGTATGCAGCGGTTCGACCTGATCGTCACCGACCTGCGTTTGGGCGGCAAGCGAGATGGCGGGCTGCAGGTGATGGCCTTGGCCGGTATGCTCTCCCCGGATGCGATGGTGCTGGTGCTGACCGCATATCCCGATGATTCGAACCGACAGGCTTCGATTCGACTGGGCGCGCTGCACTTCCTCGAGAAGCCGGTGGATTTGGCGACCATTGCGAACTATGCCGCGAAGGCCGGCGTGAAGACCGCCTTCGCTATCGCCGGAAACGAGTAGTCGAGCGTTCGAGGTCCACGTCGGACCGCAGCGACAGAATCGTCAAGTCGTCCAGTGGGTGGTGGGTGATGCTGGGGAGTGTCACCTGGGCGGCTTGGCGAGTCGGTGCGAGTGCCGGACTGGAAGAATGGCATTGCGACGACGGTCGCTAGCTTTTGATTATGCCATTTCCTTCGACTATGTGCCGATGACCGAACTTCCAAACCCGCTCGGCGGCGAGCGCAAGCGCTACCGCTGTCGTGACCACGATGTCGCCTACGTTCAGCGCGGCAGCGGTCCGGCCATACTGCTCCTTCACGCGATTCATGCGTGCGCCTGGTCGATGGAGTGGCGTGAGGTCGTACCCGCACTCTCGGCGCGCTACACGACATACAGTCTCGATTTCCTCGGCTTTGGCGCGTCGTCGCATCCGCCGCTGCATTTCACGGCTGAGATGTACATCGAGCTGATTCGCGACTTTTTGACAGACGTCGTCCGTGAGCCTGCCGTGCTCGTCGGCTCGTCGCTCGGCGGTACTTACGCCGTATCGGTCGCGGCGGAGTATCCAGCGCTGGTCCGCGCGGTCTGTGCTATTGGCCCCGCCGGCGTGACGCGTCTGACGGTGCCGGGCGGCGCGGCAGGCACGGTGGTGCAGGCCATGTTTCGTAGTGAATTTCCAGGTACACCGCTATTTGCCGCGCTCGTCTCCAAGCCGAGCATACGGTTCTTTCTCAAAAAGACGTATTTCGACAAGACGCGCATGCTGACCAGCGCGGTCGTTGATTTGTATTGGGCCAGCGCCGCACAGCATAACGCGCGCTTTGGACCGGCGGCGTTCGTCGGCATGCGACTCAATCACGATATCCGACACGCGCTGGTCGCCATGCCCTGCCCGTTCCTGTTGGTATGGGGCGAGCACGCGGAGCAGACCCCGTTTCGTGAGGCGGCGGCAGTCCATGCCCTTCGCCCGCGGTCGCCGTTTGTGGTACTGCCGGGTGGCGATCTGCCGCACGAAGAGAGCCCGGCGCTGTTCGTCAGTGCCCTCTTCGGCTTTCTCGACAACGCCGCCTAGCTCTCCCAGCACAAACTCGTCGAACCCAATCCCGCGATTTGCTCGCGGTCTTGTTCGAATTGCCCGTATATTCCGCCTCCCATGGCCGAGTCCCCTGTTCCGCTCCTTCGCGCGCACGCGCGCCACGCCCCGTTCAACGCGCGCGGACTTGCCGCGCACGCGTCATCGCTCGTCGATGCCGCGGGCATGAAGCCGACCAATGCGTCGGCCCGGGCAATGCCAAGTGCGCGCGCTGTCCGGTTCTATGTCGCCAACGGTCTGCTCGATCGCCCGGAGGGTGCCGGCACCGCGGCCACGTATGGCTATCGGCACTTGCTGCAGCTCTTGTCGATCAAGATCCGGCAGCGTGAAGGACAGACGCTCGACGCCATCAAGCAGGAGATGCGCGAGGTCACCGGCGATTCGCTCGAGCGTCGTGTTGCCGCGTCGCTCGCACCCGCGCTCACACTGCAGCTCGATCCGATCGTGTCGCGCGACGCAACGAGCACTGCGTCCTGGCGACGGGTTTCGGTCGCCGACGGGGTGGAATTGCATGTGCGCGACGACTCGCCCGCGGCGAAGGATGATTTCATTGTCGCGATGCGTGATTCGTTGCGCACGGCGCTCGGTCGGCGCGACTTCGGAACCTGATCACTGGCTGATCAGTGTCAGGTCGCTCCCAGAGCGACCTGCGTTCACCGCAATTCGGTAACTACGGTGCGACATCGTCGATGAGCGATGGCCAGGAACGGAGCGATGGGCCACCGCACTCCGAAGTTTGACGACAGCCCACTAGAATCCAGTGTGGGGCGATGCGTCGTCCCATCGAAATATCCGGCGTCATCATCTCCCCGAATGCCAGCATGTCGTATCGCGTACTCGTAACGGACGAAGTCGATCCAGAAGGCGTTGCCCTGCTCGTCGCCGAACCGCAGCTCATTGTCGACGAAGTACCGACGCTGCCGAAGGACGAACTGCTGCGCCGCATCCCTGAGTACGACGCGATCGTCGGCCGCAGCGCGACGCGCATTTCCGCCGAACTGCTGCAAGCGGCCACACGACTGCGCGTCGTCGGGCGCGCTGGTGTCGGTGTCGACAACATCGCGCTCGATGTGGCCACGTCGCTCGGCGTCGCGGTCATCAACGCGCCGGCCGGTAACACGGTCGCCGTGGCAGAGCTCTTTTTCGGCACGGTGATTGGCCTCTTGCGCCAGTTGCCGCAAGCCTCGCAAAGCATGACGGAAGGACGGTGGGATCGTTCGCTCTTTCTCGGACGTGAACTCAAAGGCAAGACGCTCGGCATCGTCGGACTCGGTCGCATCGGGGGCGAAGTCGCGACACGCGCACACGCCTTCGGCATGCAGGTGCTCGCATTCGATCCCTACATCGCCGACGAGCGCTTCACGATGCTGCGCGTGCGACGCGCGACAACACTCGACGCGTTACTCGCCGAGTCCAACATTCTCACCGTGCACGTGCCGCTCACCGATGAGACGCGCGGCATGATTGGTAAACGCGAACTGGGTCGATTGCCGTCGCGCTCCGTGGTAGTGAACATGGCACGCGGTGGTGTGGTCGACGAAACGGCACTTCTTTCCGCGCTCGATGGCGACCAGTTGCGCGGCGCGGTGCTCGATGCGTACAACGTCGAACCGTTGCCTGCGGACAGTCCGCTGCGTGCCGCATCTAATCTGCTGCTCACGCCGCATCTCGGAGCCAGCACCGTCGAGGCGCAGCGCAATGTCTCCCGCGATGTCTGTATCGCGGTACGCGATGCGCTTGTGCACAACGATCTCTCGCGCTCCATCAACGTCGCGGCCGGCAGTGACGGTTGGGGCGACTTGCACGTCGCGATGCTCGTAGCGCGTCGTGCGGCCGCCGTCGCGCGCGCGGTCCTCAACGATCAAGGCATGCGCGCCGTGCGTCGTTTGGCGTTGCGTGTCGGTCCAGGACTCGCGCATGGATCAGGTGCGTTGCTCGCAGCCGCGGCAACGGGGCTGCTCGAGGGCGTGATCGAATCCGATCGATTGAACCTCATCAACGCGCGCAGTCTCGCTGAAGCGCGCGGCATCGAACTTTCGGTCGGCGAATCGGGGGAGCTTGGCAACGATCGCGCGATCGAAGTCGCGCTCTCCGGTGGGATGCAGCAACTCGCCGTCGCCGGTATCGCCCCGGAAGGCAGTACGCCGCGCCTCACCCGCATCGGCTCGTTTCACGTCGATGTGAATCCGCGCGAAACGCTGCTCATCCTGACCAACAAAGACGTTCCGGGCGTTATCGGTCGGGTGGGTACGCTGCTTGGCGAACGCAACGTCAACATCGCCGAGTATCATCAGGCACGATTGGCGCAGGGTGGCGACGCACTGGCTGCCGTCTCGGTCGACGGCACCGTCAGTGAAGAGACGCGAAAGGCGTTGCTCGAATTGCCCGACATCGTGTCGGCAAGCGTCGTGCACTTCCGGACGGATTGACACGATGACCGGCGCGCCATTGCTCGACGGATTCGAGCCTACGTCACTTAGTGCACCGCACGCAACGCACGACCTGATCGTGCGCGACGTTGACGTGCGCCGTGCGTATGCGCGCGACGCGTCTGGGCTCGAGATGATGCCCGACGGTGTGGTGCGTCCAAGCAGCATCGACGAGGTCGCGGCTATACTCGCCGACTCCAATGCGTCGCGAACGTTCGTCACGCCGGCTGGGGCACAGTCGAGCACCACGGGCGCCTCGATCACCGACAAGGGATTGTTGTTATCGTTGCGTGCGTTGGCTGACATCCACGATATCGATACCGACGCGCGTTCTGTGCGCGTTGGCGCCGGCGCTCTGATTGCCGATGTGCGACGCGCGGCCGAAGCAGCGGGCTTGTTGTTCACGCCCGATCCCACCAGTGAAGAAGAGTCGACTGTTGGCGGTGCGATTGCGTGCAACGCATCCGGCGCACGCTCGTTGCGCTATGGCGCGACTGGTCCGCATGTGCGCGCACTCACGGTGTTGTTGGCCAACGGCGAGCAGTTGGAATTGCGTCGTCCTGCGCTCGAGAAGAACACGGTTGGTTATCCTATTGCGCATGATCCGGTCGATTGGTTTGTCGGCAGCGAAGGAACACTCGGCGTCGTTGTTGAGGCAGAGCTTGGACTGTTGCCGTTGCCCGCGCAGGTGCTTGGACTTGCCGTGCCGTTCGTATCAGAAGCCGACGCGCTTGCGTTCGTGGTTGCGGCGCGGCGTTCATCGAAAGTCTTTCCGCGGTGTCTGGAATTTTTTGATGAGCGTGCACTGACGATTGCGCGCACGGCAGAAGGCAGCACGGGATGGGCAACCACCGCGACTGCGATGGTGTATGTCGAAGAGACGGGCGCAAACGAAGCGGCCGGCGACGATGAGTTACCGCTCGACGCGTGGCTCGAACTTGCCGAAGCGCATCACGCGATGACCAGCGATATCAAAGTGTACGATGCGCCGGGGCCGCTGCAGGAAGCGCGTCGCATGCGTCACGCCGTGCCGGCCACGATGAACGAACGCGGCGCCGCCTGTCGTCCAGCGGGTGGCCGCAAAGTCTCGACCGATTGGGCGGTGCCATATCCGCGACTCGCCGAAGCGCTGCAGATCGCACGTCGCATCGCCGACGAGCATGGCGTTGCGCAAGCGGTCGCCTACGGACATGCAGGGAACGGTCATCCACATCAGAACTTCATCGCGCACGACGCGACGGAGCTGGTGCGTATCGAGACCGTTGTGGCCGCCACACTCCGCGAAGTGGTGGCGATGGGTGGCACCGTCGCCGCCGAACACGGCATCGGCAAAATCAAGCGCAAGTGGTTGCCATTGCAGGCCAGCGACGTACAGCAGCGCGTCATGCGCGCGCTCAAGCACGAATTCGATCCGTCGGGCATCCTCGCACCCGGAAACGTCCTGTGACGCTCACGCACACCGCTGCACGATACACCTCGGTTGTTCTCGATGTCGATTCGACGCTTGCCGGATTGGAAGGTATCGACTGGCTCGCCGCACTGCGTGGCGACGACGTCGCGCGCGAAATCACGGCGCTCACCGATCGCGCTATGGCCGGTGAGATCAACCTCGAGTCGGTGTATGAGCAACGGCTCGCGCTCATCAAGCCGACGCGCATCGAGATCGCGACGCTGGGCCGAGTGTACATCCGCGAAGTACAGAAAGGCGCGCGCGCGCTCTGCGCAGTGTTATCCGCATCGGGTAGCGAAGTGACGTTGCTCAGCGGCGGATTGCGCGACGCGATTTTGCCGCTCGCTGAATACCTCGACATTCCCGCATCGCGCGTGCATGCCGTACGCGTACGCTACGACGCCGACGGCGTGTACGAAGGACTCGACGGTGACCAGCCGCTGGCCACGCAGCGCGGCAAGCCGGCGACGCTCTTTGCCCTCAACCTGTCGCGACCGCTGGTGATGGTCGGCGATGGGTCGACGGATGCAGCAGCGCGTGGATTAACCAACGCCTTCATTGCGTACACGGGCGTAGCGCGTCGCGAAAGTGTCGTCGCCGTCGCCGACTTCGAGGCACGAGACTACTCCGAGCTGCACGACCTGCTGCTCAACGAACCGACCTAAAGGCGGCGATCACGATGACGAGTATTCTCGCGAGCGAAGACCGCGCAGCAACGACAGCAGGTCCGAGCAGCACGCATCCGTTCGGCACGTTTTTTCTTCCCGGTCCGACCGAAGTGCGCCGCGAAGTGCTCGAGGCGATGCTGCAGCCGATGTTACCGCATCGGGGCGCGGAGTTCGAGTCGATGTTTGCGCGCGTCGTCGCGTCGTTACAGCCGATCTTTCGCACCACGCGCCCGGTGTACGTGAGCACGTCGTCGGCCACCGGCTTCATGGAGATGGCGGTACGCTGTTCACCGCCCGGACCGATGCTGGCGCTCGTCAATGGCGCGTTTTCCGAGCGCTTCGCGGACATTGCGCGCTCGTGCGATCGCGACGTGACGGTGTTGCAGGCGCCGTTGGGCAACGTCGTGTCGCTCGATCAGGTTGAGACGGCGCTCAACGCCAGGCACTACGTCGCCCTCACGGTGGTGCACTCGGAAACGAGTACAGGCGCACTCGCCGATTTGCAGCCGCTCGCGCAGCTGGCACACGCGCACGACACGATGGTGCTCGTTGACAGCGTAACGGGTATCGCCGGGTCGCCCGTCGAGACGGATGCGTGGGAATTGGACCTCGTGCTCACCGGTTCGCAAAAGGCGCTGGCGTTGCCGCCTGGCCTGGCATTCGCCGCGGTCAGCGAGCGCTTTCTGCGTACCGCCGCGTCGGCGCCGGCACGTGGTCGTTATTTCGACGTGCTCGAATTCGAGCAGTACGCCAAGAAGCACCAGACGCCCAACACCCCTGCCATCTCGTTGCTGTACGCCACCGAGATCCAAGGCGCCACCATCGCACGTGAAGGAATCGAGGCGCGGTGGGCGCGTCACGAGGCCATGCGCGTCACTATGCAGCAGTGGGTGGTCCGTACACGTGAGGCGCTGGGTATTCCTCTGTGCATCATCGCGTTTGAAGGACTGCGCTCGCCAACCGTGACTGCTGTGGCGTTGCCTCCCGACATCGGCGGCGAGGCGTTGGTGAAGGCCGTCGCCGAGCGCGGCTTTGTCATCGGCGGAGGCTACGGTAAAGCGAAGGCGACGTCGTTCCGTGTCGGACACATGGGCGATCACACCGTGCGCGGTCTGACGCAGTGCCTCGATGCGGTGGCCGACGCCTTGCAGAGTCTGAAGCCCTAGGTATGTCGGCGTCGCGAGTGCTGCGCTGACGGCTTGACGCACATCGCATTTCGAGGAGCCGGGATGAATGACCAACGGACCGACCACGCGCACGACATATCGAACGGCACTTTGCAAGCCGTCTCGAGTGAGAACACGTCGCCGGATCCAATAGCCTTCGACTTCGCGGGCAAGCTGGTGGTCATCACCGGCGTCGGACGTGCGGGACAGGTCGGGGAAGCGTTGGCGTTGAGCTTCGCGAAGCGCGGGGCAACGCTCGCCTTGCTCGATCGGTCGCTGCCGGAGGTCCAAGCGCGCGCGGAAGACCTGCGCGAGCGGGGATACATGGTGACAGCACACGCCGCCAATCTCGCTGACGCCGACTCGGCCGTAGCGGTCGCCGCGTCCGTGATTGAAGCGACCAACGATCGCTTCGGTGGCGCGGTGCATGCGTTGGTGTGCGCCGCTGGCGGATTTGGTATGACCGGCCCGCTCGACAGCGGCGACGCCGCGGCGTGGCATACGCAATTCGTGATCAATCTCGACACGGCCTACTGCGCGACGCGCGCGTTCCTCCCCGCGCTGCGACTCGGCCACGGCGCGCTTGTCTACTTTGGGTCAGCGTCTGCGCTTCCAGGCGCGACGTCGGGCGGCATGGCGGCCTACGTCGCGGCAAAAAGCGCTGTCTTGTCGATGATGCGCACCGTCGCCGAGGATGAGCGCGCGAACGGGGTACGCGCAAATGCCGTGGCGCCGACGGCGGTACGCACGGCGACGAATGTCGGGAGTATGGGCGATGCGACGGTGTATGTAGAGCGGGAATCCGTCGCGGACGTGGTTGCGTTTTTGTGCAGTGACGCCGCACGGAATGTGACGGGTCAGGTTCTGCGGTTGGCCTAGCGCCGTGGCTGTATGGTCGGTGAGTTATTCCTGCTCCACTCCTAACCCGCCACTGAAAACCCGCGACCCGCAACCCCGAGCCCGCCATGCCGCGGGGTTGCGCTGATGTCTCCGGTCCTGTTTGACCCGCTCGTCACCGACATGCATGCCTGATGTTCGCGAAGGGCCGGCCACCGCCTGCTCGTTGTGCCAGCATTGCAGGCTGGGGGCTTCGGGTCGCGAGCTTTCAGTGGCGGGTTGGGAGTAGCGCTAACGGCGGTGTTGAGTTTGGGTCGTGCGTCTGGGGTGAATGGGCGACGGTAACCGCAGATTGCAGCGCGCCACGCGCCGCCGCAACTACCTCACCAATTCCACCCGGTCATACTCATCCAACCGGTGCACATCCACCGAGAGCATGCCTTGCTCGTCCGGCGGATTGAAAATATTCCTGAACTTCGCGCCCCATACGATTTCCTCTGCCACATACGACGTCCGCGTGTGCACCGGCTGCGCAAACGTCTCCTCAGTTGCCGAGATCATCGCCAGCAGCTCGTACTGTCCGGCGCGCAGATCGTCCTCCGACAGCCCCCACAACGGGCTCTCCGGTGTGATCGGATGCACGATCGTCCACGCCAACGGAAACAGCGTCACATTCGCGCGTTCGAGTGTCAGCATCGCGAATTTGCGACCGACGCCCGGGCCGCCGTGCTCTACCCAGCTGCAGTTCACGCGCGCCTCAAGGTCGATCAACTGACTCTCACGCGTATTGGCCACGCGAAACATCAGCGCGCGACCGCTTTGAAATGGCGCGATGATCATGCGACTCGAAAACCGGATTGCCGCCGTCGGGCGAGCGAAGCGCGCGAACAACAGCCCCGTGATGAGCGCCTGACTCATCAACGCGACCAGTGCTTCGACCACCATCACCAGATGCGCCGGGACGCCCACCGGCCCGATCGTACCGTAGCCGATCGTCGCAAAGGTCTCGACGCTGAAAAAGAATGCGCGAGCGAACACCCCGCCCATGGCTGCCGCTTCCACGCCGCTCAGCGCCTGCGTGCCGCACAACAAATAAATCACCGCGAACACGAGATTGATCGCGAGGTACACACCAGCACACACCCAGAGAAACTTGGGCCACGACATGCCAATCGCCGTGTGATAGGCGCTGTGGGACTCGTACCACGCCAACCCGCGCCGCTTCACGTTGAACGAGCCATCCTTGTTCAACAATCGCTTGCGGCTTTGCGACGAGACGACGGCGCCGAAGCCAAGGTCGTTCTGTTCGTTGACGCGTGGCGTCGGACGGTCGGGACTGTTCGAAAGGGTCATTGGGCGAGCAAGCTACTGCGCCGTTCGCGCGAAATCACGAACCTGCGACCCCACAAAATCGCGCAGTGCGCTGGCGCTCTGGTGGATACGCCCACACCTTCCACCGCTGATGACTCTCGCTGCACGCAAGCGACCGGTCGTGCGAGGTGTTGTGCTCGATCGCGCGCTCGAGGAGCTCCCGCTGTTCCGCCTGAGCGATTCGGCGGACGATACGCCCGTCTCGTTCATCACGGAGAACGGCGGGCGTTGGCGCGTCATCCCGACGGCCGGCGACCGCTTGCCCGGCACGTTCGACCAAGATGTCTACGTCGAACTGCTGCACCGCTACTGCGAGAACGGGTCGCCCGCTGACGGTGCGGTGACGTTCACGCTGCATTCATTCCTCCGCTCGATGGGCCGCCGAGCCGACGGGCGCACCTATGAGCAGCTCCGCTCCGCGCTCACTCGGCTCGAACGCACGACCCTCGAGTCGGTCGGCGCGTATTGGTCGGCCACATCCGAGCTTCGCGATATCAGCTTTACGGTCCTTACGGCCGTCGCGGTGCAGCGCCGGCGCGTCGCCGATCGAGAACAGCTGCACCTCTTCGGAAATCTGGCCGCCGGCGAACCGGGCGACGCCCGCGTCATCATTTCGCCCACGGTCCGGGCCAATCTCGCGGCGCGCCACACGATTTCGCTGTCATCCAGCCGCTATCACGCCTTGTCGTCGCCGGTCGCACGGCGCCTCTACCGAATGCTCGAGGTCGCCCGGGCCGACGGCCGGCTCTCGTGGCGCGTCTCGCTCGAGCGACTGGCCGAACAACTTCCCCTCACGCAACGTTATCCATCGCACCTGCAGCGCGTCCTACAACCAGCGCATGAGATGTTGCTGAGTGCGGGACTCGTGCGCGATATCAACATCCGGCAGCACGACCGGGTCTGGCAGGTGGACTATGTCCTGGGCTCCCGCCCTCGCGACGACGCGTAGCGGCTGGCACATCGACGAAGTTTAGCACCAGCATAGTGGGCATTTGGTGACGACAGCCGGAACAGTACCTGTCGTCGCGCGTAGCACTTCGTAGGTTTTCTGGTACCCCTCCATTGCGAGCAGCCGCATGACACGCACCCGAAAGGCCATCCTGGCCGGTCTCGTTGTCCTCCCCGTACTGGCCGCCAGCGGCTTCGCGCTGCAGGCCCGTGCTACCCGGGGCGGCGCGCAGTTGCTCGACCAGGTCCTGACCTTCGTCGCCCTCCGCTACGTGGACACGCTCGACGCGCAGGCGCTGTACGAAAAAGCGGCCCGCGGCCTCGTGAAGGAGCTCAACGACCCGTACACCGAGCTCTTCTCCCCGAAGCAGATGGAGGAGTTCGCCCGCAATACGAACGGGCGCTACGCCGGACTCGGCATGCAGATCACCAGCGTCGCCGGATATGTCACGGTCGACAAAGTCTTCCCCAACACCCCGGCCGAATCGCGCGGCGTGCAGGAAGGCGATCGCATCGTCGCCGTTGACACGTTCCAGGCGCGCGGCTGGACGACGCAGCAGGCACAGAACAAGCTCCTGGGCCCGGTCGGCAGCGCCGTCAACGTCACCTTTGGCCGCCCGGGTGTCCCGGGGCCGATCAAGCTCGATTTCAAGCGTGCTGAGATCAAGGTGCCCGCCGTGCCGTATGCGATGATGATCGAGCCGACGGTCGGCTACATCCCGCTCACGCGCTTCAGCGAGCAGACCACGCAGGACATCGCCGAAAACGTGCTCGCGCTTCGAAAGAAGGGCGCCAAGGGCATCGTCATCGATTTGCGCGGCAACCCGGGCGGCATTCTCGAAGAAGCGTTCAACATGTCGAACCTCTTCCTCCCCAAGGGCAAGGAACTGCTCAGCGTCCGCGGTCGTGGCGAATTCCAAAAATTTGTCGCCAACAACGAACCGCTGGCCTCCGACATCCCGCTGGTGCTCTTGGTCGACGGCTATTCCGCCTCTGCCTCTGAAATCGTCGCGGGTGCATTGCAGGACTACGATCGCGCGCTGGTCCTTGGAACTACGTCGTACGGCAAGGGGCTCGTGCAAAGCGTCTACAATCTCGACGGCGGCTACGCCCTCAAGATCACGACCGGCAAGTGGTACACGCCCTCGGGTCGCTCCATCCAGAAAGAGCGCAAGTTCAACGCCGACGGGCAGTTCGTCGAAGTGCTCCCCGATTCCATGGAAACCGACTCGGCGCGCAAAGCCAAGCCGCTCTTCAAGTCGCTCACGGCCGGCCGCACGCTGTACGGCGGTGGCGCAATCACGCCCGATGTGTACGTCTCCCCGGACACGATCAGCAGCGCCGAACAGAAGCTCGCTCGCCTGATCATCCCCAAGTCCAACGATTTCTTCACGGTCATCAGCGAGTTCGCACAGGAAGAGAAGGGTAAGCTCAAGCCCGACTTCGCCTACGAGCCGGCGTGGCGTGAAGAGATCTACAAGCGGCTTGACGCCAAGGGCGTGAAGGTTGACCGCGCCGCGTACGATGCCGGTGCGTCGTGGGTCGATCGGCAGGTCGAGAACCGCGTCGCTCGCGTAGTCTTTGGTGACACGACGGTCAAACGGCATGAGCTCCGCGACGACAATCAGCTCCGCAAGGCAATCGACCTCCTGCGCAAGAGCAACACGCAGAAGGAAGTGTTCGCCGCCGGCGCGCTGATGCCGAGTACGACCAAGCCGTCGCTTGCCGGAAAGGGCGCCTCGCGCTAGACGGAATGACTGCAGTATCCGACGCGGCGCTGTCCCTCGGGATGGCGCCGCGTTTTGCGTGTCTGGCGCCCAACATCACGTACGGCGTCATTCGTCCGTAATCATCCCAATTGCCGTAGCGCGTGAGCCCGTCTACGGTTCGCCTCATGCGATCATCTGCACCCGCCCCCGTTCGTTCGTTGGCCGCGCTCCCTGTCGCCGCCATCGCCCTATTCGTTGTGTCCGCTTGCAATGCCAAGCCGAGCACTGCTGCCATGCCTTCGTCGGACGCCGCGGTCGGCAGTCGGTCCGCAAGCATTCCGCGCACGATGATCTCGTCAGAACCGGGCGAGACACACCTCGGCAACATCCGGCAGCTGACCAACGGCGGCGAGAACGCCGAAGCGTATTTCAGTGCCGATGGGCAGTGGGTGACGTTCCAGAG
>JBBQDB010000012.1:0-48382 GCA_038319245.1 Gemmatimonadales bacterium | reverse complement strand
TGCGTTTGCTGCTGGCTTGCTGTACGCGATGGTGACCGGACGGTCGCACGCGAACGCGCTCGAGTTTGCGACGGCAGCGTCGTGCCTCAAGCACACGATTCCGGGTGATTTCAATCGCGTGCGCGCGAGTGAAGTGGATGCGTTGCTGGCCGGTGAAGGCGGCGGGCGCATCAAGCGGTAGCGTTGGCGCGTCACGTCGCGCGATGATCGACGCTGCACCAGACATGCGTAGCGAACCTATGCGCCAGATCGCTTCGGTGCAGCGCGTCGCGTACCGAGTTCGACTGCACCAACGATCGCTGACGCGACTCCGCTGCCGCGCGACAGCGTGGTCAAGTCCGTGCTGCCGCCGTTGGCAATGACGATCACGTTGATACCACGTGCCGGCATGCGCACGTTAATCGCGCGAAAGACGCCGATCCATCCTTGCCGTTCGATGACGCGCACGGTTGGACGCTTCGCCGCCGGCACGGCCGGCCTCATCGCTGAATCAACAGCGGGCGACCAATCGTACTGCCAACTCCCGAGTGCTCCACCGTACGCGTTGGGCCGAAACATCCGCTCGGTCGCTGTTGCAGAGAGCAGCGTGTGTCGTGCGAGGGCACGGTTCCAACGCACGAGGTCCGCCGGCGTGGAATACATCGCGCCGCTGGCCATGAAGCGCTCGACTGGCGCTGCTTCACGCTGCAGCGCACCTGTCGAATCCGCATCATAGCCCTCGGCAAGCATTGGGATGATTGCGCGTTCGCGCACGAGACCCGTGTGCGTAAGGCCAAGCGGTGTGATGATGCGCGACTCCAATAACGAGGCGAACGTTTGGCCGGTCACCTGTTCGAGGATCGCGCCAAGGATGACGTAGTCGCCGTTGTTGTAGCGAAAGCGCGAACCCGGCGTCCACTCCGGTGGCACCATCAAATATTTGCGGACGACATCGGCGTGCGAGACGAGTGTGGAGTCATCGGTGTCGTAGTAGCCCGGTACGTCGTCGAGGTTGCGTACGCCCGACATGTGCGTGAGCAACTCTTCGACGGTGATCCGGCGTGCGATGTCCGCCGGAAACCACGGCAGATAGTCAGCGATCGTACCATCCAGGCGCACGCGGCCTGAGTCAACGAGCTGCATCACCAGCAGTGCGGTGAACTGCTTCGTCACCGACGCGATTCGAAACCGGGTGTCGGTCCCGTTTGGAATCTTGAACGCAGCGTTCGCCATGCCGACCGAGCGACTGTACAGGACACGTGTATCGTTCGCAACCATCACTGTGCCCATAAAATGCGACTCACGCACCGCCCGATCGATAACGTGATTCAGTGCGCGCGTCATGGTGGAATCGACGGCCTGTGCGGGTGCAGTATCAGCGGTGACAGTGAGCGCAACTGTAACTACGAGCAGGCAGCGCACCGCGGCGTGCGCGATCCGGCGATAATTGAGCATGGACAAGGCGGATGGGAGACGGTGTTGCGCGGCGCATTTCGTCATGTGGTGAAAACGCACGACTGTACCAGCGTGTTCGCAGTACCACGCGTTCCGGATGCACTATCCGGTTCACGGATCGCTGATGCGCCACATCAATCAAACGGTTCGGCAGATAGTGTGTGGCTGATCGACGCGCGGTGTGATGTCACAAACCACAAGTGCCGCTACGGCCTACGACAGGCGGCATTTGCTGCCATGGCACATCGTGGTATTCAGGCGCCAGAGTTCAAGTTTGTAGTGCAACAACGCGTCTGACGGAACGCAGCATTCTTCCTGCGTGCGTCGCTCACCAGTTCATTCACCCGCTCCTGCGCTCACCAGCTCCCGCGCTCTCCGGCAATGCCGATCACCATCGCGATGCGCTCGGCGGCGTGTCGCCAGTTCGTTTGCACGGCGGCCTGCGCACGTTCTGCTTCGCCGTCGCGAATCGCACCGATGATCGCGGTATGTTCTTCGACGGACGCGTTGGTGTCACCGGAAAGCAAACTGATGTACATGCGGATGTAGCGTTCGGCTTGCGGCTTCACACCATCGTGTAGCGCCATCAGTCGCGGGCCTGCGCTGGCGACGACAATCGTACGATGGAGCCGTTCGTCTGCCTCATACAGACGACTGTGATCGATTGGCGTGTGTCGCCCCGTGCGCTGAAAATCGGCATTCAACGCCTCGAGCTCGGCACTCACCGCGGTTCGTTCTTCGGCGGGACGCATCGCTACCCAGCGCGCCGCGAGTCCCTCGAGCTCCCCGACAATGTTGAGCAGCTCGTGCGCGTCGGCACGCGTCAGCGGTGAGACCGTGAGCCGAGCCTGCTGCGCGCCCGGTGCGCTGACGACGAAGCCTTCCTGCTGTAATCGCTGCAACGCTTCCCGCACCGGCGTCCGGCTAAAGCCTAGGCGCGTGCCGATTTCTGTCTCTACCAATCGACCGCCGGGTGCCAGCTGTCCCTGCACGATGAGGTCGCGCAGCCGCTGGTAGACCTGCTCCGGGCGAGTCCCGTGCGCGGTCTCCTGCGCGGTCTCGTCAGTGGACTTCCGTCTGGCAGGCATCAGCGAAGGGCGCGGTTTGGCATCCCCGAAGTATGAGCGTCCCACTCGACGATTGACAGCACAATAATCTGTCTACATTATCTGCACTTAATTTTGTATACAATTATTCCAGGGCGTCTACACCAGCCCTGATCCACTCCCTCCGGCATTCCACCTTGGCCAGTTCCCCGCCGAACCAATCGCTACATCGGACAAAATCCATCGACGCCCTACTCGCCCAATCCGCCGAATCCGAACGCCTCGGTCTCAAGCGCACGTTGGGTCCGTTTGCGCTGATCGCGCTGGGCATAGGGGCGGTGATCGGCTCGGGGCTCTTCGTGCGCACGGCATCGGCGATTGCCGAACGCGCCGGGCCATCGGTGACCATCGCGTACATCATTGCCGGCATCGGCTGTGCGCTCGCGGGCCTCTGCTACGCGGAGTTCGCGTCAATGATCCCGATCGCGGGCAGTGCATACACGTATTCGTACGTGACGATGGGCGAACTGGTCGCATGGATCATCGGGTGGGACCTCATCATCGAATACGCAGTCGGCGCTGCTACGGTGGCAATCTCGTGGAGTCAGTACTTCAACAAGATGCTCGAGTATGTCGGGATGCACGTGCCGTATGCCTGGAGCCATTCGCCGTGGGAATCTGACAACGGCATCCACGGCATCATGAACGTACCATCGGTTGTGATTCTGCTGCTGCTCTCCGCCCTGCTCATTCGCGGTACTCGTGAATCGGCGCTCGTGAACAACCTCATCGTCATCACCAAGGTGGCGATTGTCATCGCCGTGATCGCCGTGGGTTGGGGATTCATGAATCCCGCAAACCATACGCCCTACATTCCTGCACCGACCACGTACACCACTGCGCAAGGCATCACGCACGCATACGGTGGCATCATGGGCATCCTCGGCGCAGCCGGCGTGGTCTTCTTCGCGTTCATTGGCTTCGACGCGGTCTCAACGGCGGCACAGGAAGCGAAGAATCCCAGACGCGACATGCCGATTGGGCTGCTCGGATCGCTCGCGGTTTGTACGATCCTGTACGTGATCTTCTCGCACGTACTCAGTGGCGTTGCGACCGTCGAAGACTTTCGGACGGCGGGAAAAGAAGCGTCGGTCTCCTTTGCCATTGCGAAATACATGACGGGTTACGCGTGGCTCGCCAAGTTCGTGACGGTGGCCATTCTCGCCGGCTTCTCGTCGGTCATTCTCGTGATGTTGATGGGACAGTCGCGCGTCTTCTACACGATGAGCATCGACGGACTGGTGCCCAAGGCATTCAGCGACCTGCACCCGCGCTTCAAGACGCCGTACAAATCGAACATGTTGTTCTTCTGCTTCACCGCGCTCCTCGCGGCATTCGTGCCGGAGGCGATCGTCGGCGAGATGACGAGCATCGGCACGCTATTCGCATTCATTCTCGTGTGCGCGGGCGTGTGGATCATGCGAGTCAAACGTCCGGACCTCCCGCGCGCCTTTCGCGCACCGGCGCTGCCCGTCGTTTCAACGCTCGGTATTCTCGTGTGCGGCGCGATGATCTTTGGTCTGGGTTGGACCAACTGGCTGCGACTCGCGGTCTGGTTGCTGCTGGGGCTCGTCGTCTACTTCGCCTACGGTCGGACACACTCCGCGTTGGCGTCGCATCATTCACGGTAGAACACAAATGCGCGCGGATACCGATCTGGCATTCGCGCGCACGTTCAATATCTCGTGACCATGTTGCAAACCGCGGCTACATCCACGGCAATACGCAGTTAGCGACCCTTTGTCATCGCCGCCATTTGCAAGAAGCTCTTGGCGTACCGGCGACCTACTTCACGAGCCGATGCGGCATCATAGTGAATCGTGTCCCCGCGATGACGCAGTCCATCCGTCACGATGAACGCGGCATGCGGTGTCGTGGCAGCGACGTTGCGATGCGCCGAGTCTACTCGTTCGCGATATGCGTTCCAGGGTTTCTCCGAGAAACGTCCCATCTGGCCAATCAGGAACGGCACGTCCGGTGCATTGAGATCGCGACGTAGGTCGGCGATGACCGCACGCATCCGAAGCTCGTAGTCGCCAGCATTTCGCGTGTTGCCATCGCTCTCACCCTGCAACCAGAGAATGCCGGCGAGCGTGCCACGTGTCATGGCTTGCTTTGCACGCGTGATGGCGTCGTCGTACGGGTGCGTCCCGGTGGCGGAATCGGCGGCACCGGCCACCCACGCGTGAATCGACGAGCCACCAACCGCTGCAGGAATCAGTCCGATTTCGGCAGATGGCATCGCGGCGGCTACGGCGACACCGAATGCCCGACCCGGGCCGACACCAACGGCTTTGGGCTTGTCGTAGTGCATCGGCTCGATGGCTGGCACCCACGCACCGCTTTGGTCCTGCATCCAAACATGTGCAACTGGAGTACGGTCCTCCGCTTCGACAGTACCGCGCCCGGCCATGTTGGATTGCCCAACGAGCAGAAAGAGCTTGAGGGAAGCGTTGGCGGGCAGCGCGGCAGCCGCGGGTTGGGCACGCAGCGGTAGTGCGCACAGCGGAATCGCGCCGATGCACAGCAGCCACGCCGCACGATGAAACGCGATGCGACGGCGAGCGTTGAGTCCTGATGTCATGATGAAAGTCCTTCCCATAGTCCTTGGAGGTACATCGCGCCGAGTGCGCGATCGTGAAGTCCGTAGCCCGGCTTTCCTTCTTCGCCCCAGATCATGCGACCGTGGTCCGGGCGCATCGGGCCGGTGTAGTCGTTGTTGTGCAACGCTTGCAGCACGGCGCGCATGTCTACATCACCGAACTGACTGGGATGCGCGACTTCGGAGAACGATTGCGGGCCGCTACGCTTGACGTTGCGGCAGTGCATGAAGTGAATGCGCTGGGTGGCGGCGAACTCGACCATCATCGCCGAGATATCATTCGCACCACTCGACCCTAACGATCCCGTGCAGAAGGTCAGCCCGTTGGCCGGTGCATCGACGAGCGACAAAATGCGGCGCAGCGCCGCCGCGTCGGTGACAATGCGCGGCAATCCAAAGATCGACCATGGTGGATCGTCGGGATGGATCGCCATCTTGACGCCCGCTGCCGTGGCAACAGGAATCACGCGCTCCAGGAAGTAGGCGAGATGCTCCCAGAGTTGCTCAGCGTTCACGGCGCGCCACTGCGTCAGTAAGCGCGCTAGCGCCTGCGCATCGTACGCCGTGCTCCATCCAGGCAGCTCGCCCGTGCCGTGCGTCAGGTCAATCCGTGAAAGCGCGTTCTGGTCGTAGGTGAGCGTCGTTGACCCATCGGCGAGCCGGAGCGCGAGATCGGTGCGGGTCCAATCGAAGATCGGCATGAAGTTGTAGCATACAACGCGAACACCGGCCGCTCCGACGCGTTCGACACTCTGGCAGTATGCGTCGATGTACCGATCGCGTTCGGCCAACCCGAGCTTGATGTCTTCGTGAACCGGAATGCTCTCGACCACATCGAGTACGAGCCCGGCATCGTTGATCTGCGACGCCAGTTGCGCGATGTTCGGTTCGGGCCATGCGTCACCGACGGGAACGTCATACACGGCACTCACGATCCCGCCAACGCCGGGAATTTGCCGAATGTGTTGGAGTGGAACGCCGTCGTGCGGGCCGTACCAACGAAAGGTCATGCGCATCGGCGAGACACCCGGTGGTCGGACGTGTACGAGCGCAGGCGAGCAACGAACGAGCGAACGTGAATGGACACCGATCAGACTCCGCTGAATGCGCTGAAGCCGCCGTCGACCGGCAACACGGTACCGGTCACGAATGACGCCGCATCGCTGCACAGATACAGCAGCGCGCCGTGCAGTTCGCTGTGATTTCCGAACCGGCCCATTGGCGTCTTGGTGATCACACGCTGTGCGCGAGCCGAATAGCTACCATCAGGATTGATCAATACGGCGCGATTCTGCGTGGCCAAGAAGAACCCGGGCGAGATCGCATTGACGCGCAGTCCATCGCCACACTTCGTTGCCAGATCGACGGCGAGCCACTTGGTGAAATTCTCGACGGCTGCTTTCGCTGCGGAGTAGCCCATGACTCCGCTGAGCGCCTGCGTTGACGCCATCGAGGAAATGTTGACGATGCACCCGCGCTGCTGCGCCGCCATGATCTCGCCGAAGATCAGTGACGGTAACACGGTACCGTGCAAATTAAGCTGCAACACTTCGTTAAACGCGTCCATCGGTAACGAAAATGGCAACGTGCCATCGTTGCGGGCACGCGCCACGTTACCGCCCGCGGCGTTGAGCAGAATATCGATGCGGCCCCACGTGCGAATGACGGTGTCGCGCGCAGCGCGCAGCGAGGTCTCGTCTACGACATCGGCGATGACGGCAACCGCCTCACCACCGGCCGCCCGGATGGATTGCACCGCGGCATCAGCGGCGTCGGCTCGACGACCGAGAATAGCCACGCGCACGCCAGCGGCCGCCAGCGCGCCGGCCATACTGCTGCCCAACACTCCATATCCACCAGTTACGATCGCTACGCGACCGGTCACGTTGAACAGTTCAGACATAAAAGATTGAGAGAGTGTCAACGAACATCGCTGGTGAGTAACACCAAACGTCGATCGCCGCGTACGGTGAGCGACAGCGACGTAGCAGCTGAAGTGACCGCAGATTCGATCGAGGCCGTTTCACCCGCTGCGAGGCGACGATGCGTCGTCGCGCCGTTCACGACGATATCGACGTCGAGTGGTTCGGTCGATGGATTGAGGAGCGTGTTCACCATCACACTGCGACCGGCAGCGATGCGCATCCACACGCGCCCTTCGCCATAGGGCGCACGCTCTTCCGGCAGTTTGTATCCACCGCCGGAGGTGAACTCATAGGGTCCATACGGCCGACGGCCGCGCGCCACATACTGAATGGCCGGACGCGTGTTCCAGCCGCCAGCGTCGCCCGCCACCCAGAAGCCGTTGGCATCGATCTTTGTGGGATACTTCGCCTGCAACGCTTCCGGCATCGTGGGGATGGTATTCAACAGAAAACCACTGTACACGCCGGTCAGCAATCCACGTTCAGAGGCGTAGTCGCCCCACGTGATCTTCGACGTGATGAGCGGCTGCACATCATGGGCACCGCGTGAGGCGACGTATCGTACGAGATTGCCGAGGAGACGATCGGCGACTGGATCATGCCCGATACGCGGCACAAGGTCGAAGCCGGACAACACACTTGATCCCGTACCGGCAAAGAATTCAGCAAGCGCGACGCCAGTCAATCCGTGATCGTAGTTGGCCAAGACCGCAACGCGACCGAGTTCTTGCATGCGCGTGAGCGAAAATCCGTGCGTTACCGGATAGACCGCAGGAAGTCCCGCAGAGCTTTCGCGCCATCCGGTATAGTCCGACCACAGAAACAGCTCATCGCGTGTGATGTTGTTGAAGACGGGATGCGTCGGTCGTTCGGGATTGACCGACATGCCCTGTGCCCACGGACGTCCGCCAGGAAACACATCCGAATGATCGAGGGCACCGATGGCGAGCTTCACACCACCCGGCAGCCAGTGCGACGTAAACTGGTCGGCACGTTGATCGAGCAGCAGCACGCGTCCGCCCCGTGAGACGAAATTCTCGAGCGTGCCAACCTGTCCGGCAAGCGCCGCATCCCACGCGTTGCTTCCGACAATCAACGCATCGCGCGCTGGGTCGAGCGACACGAGGCGCGTGACGGGCGCGGTCGAAAGTCCGAGCCTGTTGAGCGCCGCGCGCGTGAGCCCAGTGCCATCGTAGAGGAACAGGCGACGCGCGTTCGTATCGATCGCGGCAGCCGTGCGCTTCGCATAGACTCGAATCGTTGTGCTATTGCGCGATACGGTATCGCGTCCGCGCATGATTGCACCATCGAGCGTGTACACACCTGGCATCGCTGTAGCGGGCACACTGAACGTTACCGGTACACTTGCCGCTGCGTAGTACGGTACGTCCGTGATTGGCAGCGAGCGCTCAAGCATCGTGATGCCATCAGGGCCCCGCAGGGCAAACTGCACCCGTGCGCCGTGCAGTGCTCGGCCATCGTCAGCGTCATTCACCACGTGCGCGACTGGAGACAGCCTCGCACCGGCATACACCTGCTGCGTCCACAATTCCCACGACAGCAGAATCGGTTGAAACGATCGCGCATACTGTGCGAGCACCGGCTTGGGGCGCATGTCGGCGAACGACGTGATGCCGTACCACTGCGAAAACGCGATCGTGAACGGACTGAGGCCGGCAAGATTCACGTTGCGCTCACGCAGGCGTCGCGTGATCTCTATCGCTTGTCCGGCCATCCACGCCTGATACGCGAGCGCACGCGGTCCTTGCTCGTCGTCGGGTGCGTGACCGGTCCAATTGAGTTGCGAATCCGGTTGCTTCGTATCGGAGACGAGATTGAAACGACCATCTCCGGCGGTGTAGTTACCGGTGTTCTCGCTCAGTGTGATCGGTTGTCCTGTGCGATCACGCCAGCACACGTTCGGATCGCGCAGCGTGTAATAGCTGAGGAATGAGTTGTAGTACCAACCCCAATACCGGTGCAGGTCGCAGATCTCTCCAGTGCGACCAAAGCCGTATCCCGCGTTGGCGATGATAAGTCGCGTCGGGTCCCACACGTGCAGCGAGTCATACATCGTTTGCAGAAAACGCCCCATCGCCGCAGCACCCGTCGACTGATAATGGATCTCGGCGTCGGCCACCTCGTTGGCAAGCGTATAGATCACGACGCTCGGATGATTTACCTGCGAGCCTAACACATCGTTGCGATACCAGTTCAGGCTCGCACCGATATCGGTAGGCGGTCGAGTAGCCGTGCCGCCTTTGGGGACGCCGTAGCTGCCTTGAAAAATGAGCATGCCAACTTCGTCAGCCGCATCCATCCACACCGACGAGATCGAGCCAAGTCGGATGATGTTGACGCCAACACCCTTCAAGTAGCGTAGATACTCACGCGCGAAGCGTGGATTCTCGCTGAGTGAATCGGGGATATTGCGACCCGGCGGATTGATCGCGTTCCCGCGCAGAAAGAGCGCGCGTCCATTGAGAAGAATGCGACCGTTCGACGACGCCATGTGTCGAAAGCCGATGCGCGTTGTGTCGCTGACGAACTGGCCGCCGACCGTTGCCTCGATAACGAGACGATATAGGGCAGGAGACGACGGACTCCATCGCACAACCTTGAGTGATGCCGCACGTCCTTTGACGACGGCGTCGCCACCGCGAAGCTCAAGTGTTCCAAGACTACCAGTCCACACGACGGTGCCGTCGCTGACATTCAGAATGCGCGCGCGCACCACGCTTCCGGCTGCACCTGCTGCTCCGCGAAACACACTCTCGACGCGAACGCTGTTGGTATCGGTGAAGGCGTTCGTTCGAATGGTTCGCGTCGCGAGCGATTGCGCATGCACCGTTGACGCCAACCCAGACTGCCACGCAACCTGTAACACCATCGTTGAGGCAACCACCGCGACCACACGCGCCCGCTGCCTTACCAACTCGCGCACCGATTTCATCACGATTGCTGATGCTGATGCACGCGCATGCCTTCGCGTCATCGCGCGCGCACTCGGATACCGCTGAGAATCGGCTGCCCGACTTTCGCGGGGAAGGTAAGTTGTAGCCCTTGCTCGCCCACGGACGTTGCAAATACGGTGATCGGTACCGCACGACCAGTGCCGGCTTGTGCGACCAGATCGAGCGACGCAACGACGGTCCGTCCGTTCACGACGACATCGAACACACGTTCGCCCGGCGCCACCGCAGTCGGCTCGGCGAAGCGCAACTCTATCTCGTACTCACCGTTCGGGACGTCGACACGGTACCCTTGAATGCCCTTGCGATACGTGATGTAAATGGGCGTTTGCGACGCGCCGATGACGGGCAAGTCACGTGGGAACTGCGTCGCATCGCCGCCAACGAATCCGAAGCTGCCCGCACGATACGGCTGGTCTGCGTTCCAGATCACACCATCGGCATCCGCCATCTCGGCTCGACTACCGACATTCACCGCTAACTCACGAAACGGTATCGCCGCATCGGCGAGTACGGGTGGACGATACACGAAGTTGATCGACAACCGATCGATCACGGTCGTCGTGCCCACACGTGCGCGCGCTTCGAGCACGTTTTCGCCGTTCGTGAACGGCACGTCAAACGTGATACGCTTCACATCATCGGGCGTACGGACACCGATAGACTTTCCGTTGACGAACAGCTCGACGCTGGCACCGTTGGAGAACACATCGACCGGCTGTACAACAGGGCGCGGCCCTGCGCCACGCGGTGCAGTGGTATCGGTACCGGTACGCTGCGTCCACGCGCGACTGGCAATGCGCACCATCGGTGCCGTGGTCCAATTCGCCTGGTAGACGTAGTACACGTCCTTAAACTCGCGATTCCACGTCTGCATCCCCTTCTGGTTACGAAAAGGAATTGAGCCACCGATCTCTGGCTGACTAAAGTCAAACTGATTCCAGATCGCCGTGCCAGACAGCCACGGGCGCGCGGCGATTTGTCGCAGATGCGCTTCATGAAACCGTCGCTGCCACGTGCCGCTGAAGTCAAACCGCTCGGGCGTAAGCGAATTCACGCGATAGTCGTCTTCGGCGCCGTATTCACTCACCAGCAATGGCTGATTGGGGTGCGCGGCGTGACGCTTATCGAGCGCCTTACCGAAGTCTGCGAACACACCACCATACCAACCATCGTAGCGATTCACGCCGATCACCTGCGTCGCATCGCTGATACCGAAGGTGTCGTAGTCGTCACCACCGCTCAACGCCATCGTCGTTACGCGCGTCGGATCTTCGCGCCGAGCGACGGTATCGAGATGAAACGCAAGCGCGCGAACCTGCCGCAGATACGTTGTGTCGGTGTGCTTGCTGATGCGCTCGGCGTCCTTTGACCAGAGCAATGATTCGTTCATCAGCCCCCACATGATCACCGACGGATGATTGCGATGCTGTCGAATCATCTCCTGCAACATGGTCGTGGTGTTCGCGGTGAAGCGCGCGTCTGGGTTGATGTAGTTGACCACGGGAATCTCTTCCCAGATCAGGAGACCCAGCTTGTCGGCCGCTTCAAGGACTTCCGGATCCTGCGGGTAGTGTGCCAGACGAACAAAGTTGGCGCCCATCCCCTTGATCATTTCAAAGTCTCGGCGATGAATGCTATTGGGCAACGCCGACCCGAACTGCTCGTGATCCTGATGACGCGTGGTGCCGCGCAACACCAACTTCTTGCCATTCAACTGAAAGCCAGTGCTAGCGTCAAACGCGAACCAGCGAAAGCCGAGTGGGTTGGACACGCGATCAGCGATCACCTCGCCATCGACAATGTCTGTCGTCACGCGATAAAGATACGGGTCGTCCGGCGACCACAAATGCGGTGTGCGGACAGCCGGTAACTCCTGCATGACCTGTTGCCGCGCGTGGGCTGCAACAGTCGCTTGCGACGACATCGTGCTCATCACGCGGCCCGCGGCGTCGACAATGTTGCTGACGACGCGCACCGTTTTGGGCGCGCCACCATCGTTCACTACATCGGTCTGTACGTGCGTACGCGCTGAATCCTGCCGCACGTACGGCGTGGTGACGGTCGTACCATTCGAGCCATGATCGTCGAGTGCGATATGGACTGGCGATGTCGCAATCAACCACACGTCGCGATAGATGCCGCCGTACAGCGCATAGCCGATCGCCAGCGGCGCAATGAACGGATCGAACGTGCTGTTGACCTGCACCGCGACGAGATTGCGCTCGCCGATTTTCAGCCACTGCGTGACGTCGATGTTGAAGCCGGTATACCCACCTTCATGTCGGCCGGCGAACGCGCCGTTGACGTACACGTCGGCGACCTGATTGACGCCCTCGAACTGCAGGAACAGTCGCTTGCCGGCGTAGCTACTGTCGATCGTGAGATACCGTCGATACCACGCGAGGCCGCGCCGATAGCCTGGCACATCATCGAATGGATCTTTCACGTTCCACGTATGCGGGAGCGTGATCTGCTCCCATCCGGCGTCGGCCATCTGCGCACGCTCGAACGGACGCATTTTGCCCGGCTCAACGATCGACGTGAACTTCTCGGCGAAGCTCTGTCCGCCATACGAGAATCGCCAGCCATCGTTGATTGAGCGCTGCACACGCGCACTCTGTGCGTGGACGGCCATGGGCAGCATCAACGCTGCCGCCCGTGCGGCGCGCGCACAGCGAAGTACGCGCGCGCGCAATGTCCGCCCCAACGTGTTCCCGACCGCGATAGTCACCGACCGATGCATCGTCATCCTTAGTAGCCGGGGTTCTGCGGCATCTTCTTCGTCAGATTCGCATCGATGACTGACTGCGGCACTGGCAGCAATGAATCGCGCTGCGTGACCGCCAACTTCGCCAACGGATTGTACAGCAACGTGCGCGCGTACCACGTGCCGGTACGCATGAGCGTGTAGCGCCGCTCTTCTTCGGTCACCAATTCACGCGACCGTTCGTCGAGAATAAAGTCGAGCGTGACCTGCGCAGGTGTGATGGCGCTTGCGCCGGCGCGTGCACGCACGATGTTGAGCGTCGCCGCCGCTTCGTTCAGCTTCCCTTGCTTGAATTGCGCTTCGGCCAGCAACAGATACGTATCCGCGAGTCGTAGAAATGGTTGGTCGACGAACGTGGCGCCACCGGTTGGATCGATCGCGCTGGCCCAATCCCACTTTCGCGTGCTGGGCCAGAGTGGATCGCTGATCTTTTCCGCCGGAAACACCGTCCGCAATGTGTCGCCAAGCTTGGCACCGGTGGGCAGCGTTGCGGGGTTGTTGTAGTTGTAGAAGCGCCGTAACGCGAAGGCACCACCGCGCTGATCGTTGGCTTCATACAGATTGATACCATAGCGCGTGATCGCTAACCGACCAATGCCGCGACCGCCATTATCAGTGGAAATCTGCATGCCGCGATTGGTTTCGTAGCGATTGACCCAGTAGCGACGCATGATGCTGCCGCCGCCACCATTTACCAGTTCGGCGTACTGCAACACCCACAGTGCTTCGGTGTTGCCCTGCGCACGATTGACGTTGCCGTCCTGAAACTGATCCATGAACGCCACGCCTGGCTGCGTCGCCTTCACGCCGTAGCGCGCCGTGATCAGCTTGTAGTTTCCACTGCTGATGACGGCTGCGGCCTTCGCTTCGGCCAGTGCGGGTTGACCCAATGCGAGATACATCTCAGCGAGGTAGTGCTGGGCCACCGCTTTCGTCACCTTGCCGCCATTGCTCGACAACGCGGGGAGATTGGCTTCCGCGAAAAGCAAGTCGCTGACGATGAACTTCCGTACGGAATCGCGCGGGGCGCGGTCCCAATCGGTGCGGATATTGTCGCCAGACGATTCGACCGTGTTGATCGGTACATCGCCGTACAGATACGACAAATGGCGATACGCCCACGCGCGAATCATCCGCGCTTCGGCCACGACGCGATTCTTATCGGTCGCGCTCCACTTGACCGCAGGGTTCTCTGCGCGTGTGATGATCGTGTTCGCCGCGTTCACCGTCTGATACATCACCTGCCAGATGTTGGTGATGAATCCGTCGGTCGGTGTCATCCGTACGCCGAACTCCTGGAACGTGCGCTCGTTGGGCGATACGAAATTGCCGTACCCATTATCGACGCCGATGACCATTGGCAGCATCAGCAGCTCGTTATTCGTCTCATCCTGTCCCCAGCGCTGGCGGCGGACCTGAGCGTACAACGCGTTCAATCCCGCCTCGAAGCCTTCGAGATTCGTATAGAGATTGTTGGCGACGATGATGTCCTTCGGTGTTTCGGTCAGCAACTTGTCGTTGTTGCAGCCGGTGTTCGTCAACGCGACGCAGGCCAACGCCAGCGACGCGAGCGCCTGCGTCCCAGTGCGGCGCGAGAGAAGATGCGAGGTGCGCATGGCGGTTGTCTGGAGGAAGCGAGAAGTCGTTCGGGAGATCGTTGAGATGGTCATGATCAATACCGGACGCTGACGCCGCCGGTGAACGAGCGTTCAAGCGGAATCGAACGCTGGCTACTGAGCTCAGCATCCATGCCGGTCCACTTGGTCTTCGTCCACAGGTTGCGGCCGTTCACGTAAATGCGCGCCGACTCGACACCGAGGTGCGATAAGACACGCGACGGCATCTCGTACGACAGCGAGACATCCTTGAGCCGAATGAAGCTGGCGTCTTCGTAGAAACTCACGCCGAGCGGATTGCTGGTGTTGCTGTTCGCGGGATAGGTGTTAATCGGGTTCGTTGCCGACCAGTAGTCGTTGAGCACGGTGTTGCGACTCACGTTCGCGTTCACCTGACTCGAGCCGCGGAGCACGTTCTGCCGCGTCACGCCTTGCACGGTCTGCAGGAATGCACTCAGCGTGACACCATGCCACTTCAGCGAGTTGCTCATGCCGCCGGCATAACTCGGCTGCAGGCTGCCAATCAGCGTACGATCGGTTGGATCAATCTTTCCGTCGCCGTTTGTGTCCACGATCTTGACGTCGCCCGGCTTGGCTGTTGGCTGCGCCGACGTCTTGATCGCGGCGGAATCTGTCAACTGCCAGATGCCGCCGAACTTGTAGCCGTAGTTGACGTTGATCGGCTTACCAATGAACCACTGATTGACGAGATCGTCCTTGCCGTCGCCGTAGAGATCGACGACGCGATTGCGGTTGATCGAGACATTGAGATCGGTCGTCCACTTAAGTCCGCGCCATTCCGCGTTGACCGTGGTGAGCTGTGCCTCGAGTCCTTTGTTTGCTGTCTTGCCGATGTTCTGCGTGATCTTGTTGATGCCTTGCACCGACGAGATCGAGCGCGACAACAACAGGTCCTTCGTCTCCGCATCGTAAGCATCAACGGTGAGTGCGACGCGTCCACGCCAGAGCGACAGATCGAGACCAATGTTCTTCGAGTCGGTCGTCTCCCACTTGAGGTCGGGATTGCCGAGCGTGTTGGGGAGATACCCGGGCGCGCTCGTCTCGCCATTGAGATAGGACCGGTCGACGAGCTGCGACAACGTCTGGTACGGTGTGATGGCCTGGTTGCCGTTGCGGCCAGCCGACCAGCGAATCTTGAGCGCGTCGACTGAGCGCTTGAACGGGAAGAACTTTTCGTTCGACACATTCCACGCCAATGCGTACACTGGGAAGACGCCGTACTTGTTGTTCGCGCCGAAACCCGAGAAGCCGTCACGACGCACGGTGAACGTGGCGAGATAGCGTTCGTCGTAGCCGTAGTTGAGGCGGCCCATCTGCGAGAGGATTTTCGACTCGGTCACGTTCGTGGTCGAGATATTGAGCGTGGCGAGCGCGGAGCGATATCCCAGCACGTCGTTGGGGAAGCCTTGCGCGTCTCGGCTGCGCGTTTCGAGTGCGCTCGATTGCACACTGTACAATCCCGTCGCGTCGAACGAATGCTTACCAAGTGTGCGCGCAAATCGCAGCACGTTCTCGATCGTCCAGTCGTTGCGCGTCGTGTTGCTCGAGCTCGCGGTACCCGCACTGCGAAAGCCGGTGCCGGTGTTCCGACCGTAGTACCGACCGTTGCTGCTGTTGGTGAGATCGGCGCCGGCGTTCAAACGAAACGATAAGCCAGGTATCTGTGGTACCGTGACCTGCGCATAGTTCGATGTGAACAGACGATTGTTCACCGCGTTGTCGGTCACGAAAATATTTTCCAACGGGTTCGCACCGTTGATCGGCTCTTCCGGCCACGGATTCAGTAGCAGCGACCCATCGGCCGTGAACGGCTTGATGAGTGGGTTCTGGAAAAATGCGTCGGAAAAGCTGATGGGCAGTCCGTCACGTGTGGTGCGTGCGAACTGTGTCGCGGTACCGGCCGTCAGCCACGAGCGAATCTTCTGGTCGATGTTGGCGCGAAACGTCGTGCGAATGAACTGATCGTTCTTCGCGACGCCGGTCACGTTGAGCAGCGCTCCGCCAAGCACATAGCGCGTGTCTTCGTTGCCGCCGCTGATCGTCAGATCCTGCTGCGACGTGCGACCGGTTTGTGTGCCCAACTTCTGCCATGGCGTATCGGTGCCGTCGGCGATGTTGAGGTTTTCGGTGTTCGTGTAGAGTTGGTCGCAGGTCTGCGTAGCCGTCGTGCGCAGGCGCGTGCACTTGAAGTCCGCGAATTGCTTCGCGTTCATCGTGCTCGGCAGGTCCACGAACTTGGACGAGCCGGTGCTGCCGGAGTACGAAAGGCGCGCCTTGCCAATGACTCCCTTTTTGGTCGTCACCAGGATGACACCGTTCGAGCCACGTGCGCCGTAAATCGCGGTGGCCGACGCGTCTTTGAGCACTTCAATAGAAGCGACGTCGGCGGCGTTGATTTCGGAGAGCGTGCCGTTGTACGGAATCCCGTCGATGACGACGAGCGGCGATGAGCTGGCGGAAATCGACCGCTGCCCGCGGACGGTGATGTTGAGCGAAGGCTCAGCACCGGCGCTGGTATTCTCGACACTGACGCCGGGGAGCGCGCCTTGCAGCGCCTGACTCAGGTCAACGTTCGGCTTGTCCTGTAGTCGATCGGCAGAAACGCTGGTCACCGAGCCGGTGATGTCGCTTCGCTTCTGCGTGCCATAGCCCACGACGACCACGCTGGACAAGACGACCGAGGTACGCGTCAGCTTGACGTCAACGGTCGTGCGGCCGTTCAACGGCAGTCGCTGTTCCTGATACCCGATGCGCGAGACGACGAGCGTGTCGGCGGCGCCTCGCACCCGAAATGAGTAGGTGCCGGTTTCGCTGGTGAGGGTGCCGAGTCTGGTGCCAGCGACCACGACCGTGGCACCGGACACTGGCTCCGCGTTATCCGCAGCGGTGACGGTGCCGCGTACGATCGGCGCCTGTTGCGCGACGAGCGGAGCCGACGTGGCGACGAGGGCGGCGAAAAGTGCACACGCGAGCGGCACGGCGCGGGCGACGGTGCGGGCAGTGCAGCGGGTGACGGCGTGGTCGCGAACGCGGAAACGATCGTCGGGCGCCACGGGCGGAGAAGTAGGGCGTGACATGGATGGGATTGGGCGTCAGGTACACGCAGAGGAGGGAACCGCGCGTTGTGTACCGTCAGTCTGGTGGGAGATGCAACGGAGAGACTCGACAAACAGCGGAACTTATGTAACGACAGCACAAAAACATCAAAACGCCATCAACAGATCATCTGTATATAAATTGGATAAATCAGCGCAGCGGGTGAGTGTCTGGATTCCACCGATCGAGATCGTCGCGCACCTTCTCGAGGTGTTGCCGCATGCGATCGCGCGCGAGCGCTGGGTCTCGCGCCAGCAGTGCGTCATAGATGCTGACGTGCTGCCGATGGTCTGTGGCCCGCGAGTTCTGGATGTCGAGGATCGCCCGCTGCTCACGGGTGAACAGGCTGGTGAGCACTTCGAGCAGCTGTCGGAAGACGAGGTTGCCGGACGCCACCGCGATCGAGCGATGGAAGGCCATGTTCGTCTGATTGAGGATGTCGTCGTCGCCGAGGTTGGATTCGGCTTGCATGAGCAGCCGAGCCATCTCGTCGAGCTGCGGCTGGGTGGCGTGCGTCGCGGCGAGGCCGGCCGCGGTGACCTCGATGGCCGAACGCGCTTCAACGAGATCGAGCAGCAGTTTCTGCGACGGGGTGCCGCTGAAGATCGGATTGGTCATGAGCAGCGAGTCGTCTTCACGACCGACGTAGACGCCCGAGCCGTGACGGATGGTGACCGTGCCGGCCATTTCGAGTCGCTTGAGCGCTTCGCGCACCGTCGGCGCACCGACTTCGAAATCACGAGCGAGCGCCGCAATCGACGGGAGTCGGTCGCCGGGCGCATAGCCGTCGCGCTGGATCACGAGCTTGATCCGGTCCGCGAGGTCGTTGGGCAGTGTGGACCGTCGTAGGGGGGCGATCGACGGTGGCATGCGAGTGCGTGGTTTCATCAGTTTTGATCTGGTGACAAAGTCATAAGATGACTTTGTCAAACGCTAGAGACCAAACCCGACCGTGTCAAGCACTCCAGTCTTTGTCATTGCATCCGTGGCTCGCCGGGCGCCGCCTACTCTCCACCAGCCATCCGGCGACCCTACGCGAGGTCGCCGGCCCGGTCGATGCCTGCAGCGAGTCGATTCGACGGAGCCCAGCCCACAAAGGCCAAGCGCGTATGCGAACTACTGGTCGTCCTTCTCGCTGGCGAAAAGCGCTCCGAGCACGAGGCTCACCACGCTGACGACGATCGCACCCAACAGCGCCGGAACGAACCCACGCACCGCGAACGGGATCTCGAAGCGCACGGCCAGCCACGCGGTCAGCATCAGCATCAGCGCATTCAGCACCAACGTGAAGAGACCAAGCGTCACGATCTGGATCGGGAAGGAAAAGAACGAGAGAATCGGCCGGATGAAGACGTTCACTAAGCCAAAGACCAGTGACAGACCGACGAGTCCCTGCCAGCTTCCCGTATAGCTGATTCCATCGATGAAGTGCGCGGCACACCAGAGGGCGACCGCATTGACGAGCAAACGGATAACGAGGCGCATCCTGCAAAATGGCAGTTAACCCGCTGCCGCGCGAGCTGCGCCGATACCGCGCGTGGGCGCTCGCGCACGCGATGCCAGCTGGCGTTCGCGACCCGGCGTTTCTCGATCTTGTCCAACGCATCGAGCAAACGTCCTTTCATGCCGCGCCGCGCATTGCGCTCTTCGACAACGGTGCGCGCGCATTCGACGCGGTGCTCGCTGACATGGCCGACGCACGCGACGAAATACTCCTCGAGACGTACATCCTGCGCGACGATCGGATCGGCGTATCGGTGCAACAGGCGATGATCGCGGCTGCACAGCGCGGTGTGCGTGTGAGCGTCCTGGCCGACGCGATCGGGTCGGTGGCCACGGGCGCCGCGTTTTGGAAGACGCTCGAAGACGGTGGCGTTGTCGTGCGACACTTTCACCGCGTGTTGCACATGCCGTTCGAAGCGCTCCGACGCGATCACCGCAAGATTATCGTCATCGATCGCACGATCGCGTTCACCGGCGGCATGAACATCGGTGAGGAATACGGGTCGTCCATTCACTCGCATGGCGGAGCGTTTCGCGATTCACTGCTACGCCTGAAGGGCAACGTCGCCGGCGAACTTGCCGCCGTCTTCGCCGAAGGGTGGGATCGCGCTGAAGGCCCACCGCTGCCAGGGCTCGAGTATGTCTCGTGGAGCAGCGGTATCGTCGTGCCACCGTTGCTCAGCATGCACGCATTGGGCGCCACCGCGATTGCCGATCGTGTGCGACGTCGCGTTGGATTGCGACGTGACAAACGACGCGGCCGACTGGTGCGCCGCCCATCCGCAACGCCCGCTGAAAACCATCGCCAACTGCTGGTCCTCGACTCCCGACCGGGCCGAGGACAGCGGGAAATGATGGCGATTCTCTCCGCGCTCGCGGGCGGTGCGCGACATCGACTGTGGATCACGACGCCGTACTTTGCGCCGCCCACGCGCGCCGTACGATTGCTGCGACGTGTCGCCGAACGCGGTGTCGATGTGCGCCTGCTGCTGCCAGGCCCACTCGGCGACGTCGCGATCGCGCGCCACGCCGCGCATGGCGTGTACGCGACGCTGCTGCGGAGCGGCGTCCGTATTTTCGAATATCAGGCGGCTACGCTCCACGCGAAGACGTTAGTGGTCGACAGCTACGCGAGCATTGTCGGCTCGAGCAATTTCGATTTCCGTTCATTCTGGCTGAATGCCGAATGCAACCTGCTCTGCTTCGACGACGTCTGCGCCCGCGCGCTCGAGCACTCATTCACCCACGACCTGCACGTGAGTACCGAAATCACGCAGACAGCATGGGCACAGCGCAGCATCACTCATCAACTATTGGATGTCGCCGCCCGCTCCACTCGCTGGGCGTTATAGCGAGACACACGTCAGCTCGTAACGGCGTCTCGGGTACGTGGCGGATACGTGGCGCACGCGTGCGTCCGACATTCCCTGACGGGGCGCACAGGTCTCCCCGATAGAGTCGGCCGTCGATTGATGCGAGACTCACTCCAAGTCGCGGCGTGTTGATCTTCCCTGCCCGCGACTGCCTGCCTCGAACGGGACGCACCATGACGGTCCTCGAACACGACACGCACACGGAATGGTCCATGCACGCGCCTTTGCATACCGGGCCGATTCTCGTCGCCTGCGACGGCGCGCCCACCGCACACGACTCGCTATTCCACGCGGGACAGTGTGCCGCTGCGGCATTCAACGCGTCCATCGAAGTACTCGGCATTTGCACACCGACGCCAGGCGTCGCAGCGGGTATGGACGTGCTCCCGGCTCCACTGGAGCTCGACGAGATGCGTCGCACGGCGATGCTCGACGACGTGCGACGCGCAGTATCGATCACAGCGGGCAATCACGCGTCGTGGCCCTCGACGGTACTGGTCGGTGCGCCGCCGCGACTCCTTGCCGCAGAAGCCACGCGACGCAATGCGACCGTGTTGGTGATGGGCATTGGTCGCCACAATCCGCTCGACCGACTCTTCGGCGCCGAAACCACCTTGGCCACGTTGCGTGAGTCGACGGTTCCAGTGCTGGCCGTGGGTAGCCATTTCGTGTCCGCACCGCAGCACGCCGTCGTCGGTCTGGACTTCAGTGCCGCAAGTGTCGAGGCTGCACGCATGGCGTTGCGCTTGATCGGACCGCACGGTCGTCTCACATTGACGCACGTTCGTCCACGCTTCGAGCACCCGTCCGCCGACTGGCAGACGTGGGACGCCGAATACGGTCGCACGCTACCGCCGCTGTTCGAGCAGGTGCGCGCAACGATCGGCGTTCCGGCCACCGTCACCTTCGAAACGATTACCGTGCGCGGCGATCCGGCGCCAGCACTGCTCGCGTTCGCGCAGCAGGCGAATGCAGATCTGATCGCGGTTGGTACCCAACGGCACAGCTTCATGGAGCGATTGGTCGTCGGCTCCGTTGCCACGCGTGTGCTACGTACGTCACGGTGTGCCGTGCTGGCCGTCCCCTCGCACGGTAACCCAAAAGGCTGACGACGCGAAGTCGATGTGCGGACCGCTAAACCGCGTCTTGCCCGTGACTTGCCCGGGCACGACGTTTCGTGTCTATGCCAGCCTTGCCGACTTCGCGTCGTACGCCGATTCATCCCGCACATTCGCACGTTCCGTACGCGCGCTGGCTCACCGTAATTGCATGCGTTGCACTCGCGATCGCTGATCGAACGATCGCTGCACAAGCGCGTCCGACCGACGGGCCGGAGTTCGCCCGCCAAAGCGTATTAATCGTCAACTTCACCCCGCGTGCCGGCGCTGATGTCAAAGCGGGCAAGCGGGTGGCGGATGAAGTCCGCGGCCGAGTATCACGTCTGCTGATCAAGACGGAGGCCGACGTGGTGAAGGGCTATCTGATTGCGCGGGCGATGGAGGAATCGTCGCTTAACCCCGACAGCACCTTTTCACCGACGGCATTTCGCGCGATGGGCAGCGTCTTTCGCGCCGACGAATATCTGCAGGCATACATCGGCATGGATTCGTCGGGTGTTCGCCTGTGGGGAGAATTGGTACTGGGGCGCGACGAACGCATGCGACAACCCCTGCCAGCTATTCGCGCGCCATCGCTGGACTCGGCGGCTGAACTCTTTGCGCGCGAACTCATCGCCGCGCGTGGGCAACTCGTGCCGCAACGGCGCTGCGAAAATGCGCTCAACGCGGGCCAGGCGAGTCGCGCGGAGGCTGCTGCGCGAGCCGGCGTTGCTGCGTATCCGCGCTCGACCTTGGCGCGTGCGTGTTTGCTGACCAGCATGCGGCAGCTACGCGCGCCTGCGACAGAAATTCTCGCCGAGGCGCGTAAGATGCTCGCGGCCGATTCGACGAATCCGTACGGCATCGAAGCGGTGGCGCTTGCGCTGGACGGCATGCAGCAAACGGACGCAGCGGCTGACATGTGGTTTCGCCTGCTCGCAACAGACAGCACGAATCTTACGGTTGCCCTGCATGTTGCGCGCGCGCTGAATGACGATGGCAATACGAAAGTGGTCGAGCCACTCATCGCGCGCCTGAGCGCGAAGTATCCGAATGACATTTCGGTGACCGAACAACGTTGGCGCACCTCGTTCCGCAATCGCGATTGGCCGAAGGCCGTCAGTTCGGGTGAAGTGCTGCTGGCGCGCGTTCCGTCTGCACGAACCGACTCGTCGTTTCAGCTGGCGTTGGCGACCGCGTATCGCGAATCGAAACGAACGCTGAAGGCGATCGAACTACTTGCCCGAGCGACGGCACAGTTCCCCAAGGACGCGCGCCTATACACGCTGTACGCACAGGTCGTGCGTGCCGAAGCCGACTCTGTGATTCCACGTGGACTCGCGCTCTTTCCAAATAGCGCTGAATTATTGGCCGTGCAGGCACGCGAGCTGCGGACGGTCGGAAAGTTGCCGGAGTCGCTCGAATTGACACGCAAAGCGATGGCGCTGGATTCCAGTCTCAAGCGCGGTCATCTGGTGATTGCGCAGCTCGAGCTCGATCTCGGACATCCAGACAGCGCGCTCGCGTCGTTGCGGCGTGCCGCACTGGTCGATCCCGATACAGCCACCATCGCGCAATTTGCGCTGGCGAGCGGCAACGCGTTTTATCGCAATGCGAACTCCTCACAGCTATCGAGCGACTATCGCCTCGCGCTTCGGTTCTTGGCATTTTCCGACACGGTACGCACGTCGCCGCAGGCGCGGTTCTTGAGCGGCGCTGCCGCACTCGGTATCGCACGCACCGCGCTCAACGATGCCACGCAGCGTACCGACAAGACCGAAAGTTGCCGCATCGCACGCAGCGGTGCGGAACTGTTACCGGCCGCACGTACCGGTTTGACCTCAGGCATCGAAACGTACGCGGGCATGGCGCGACAGTCGCTCGACTACCTCGAGAAGCTCGGGCCATACTACGAAGATCGACTCAAAGCATTTTGTGGTGCGTCTCCCTCCTCACCGTGATCAATCTGTGATACCAATGGTCAGCTCCCCCCTGCGCGCGACTCACCGTCGCCTCATTGCGACGGCAATTGCAGCGATGACGTGCGTACTACCACAGCTCATCACGGCGCAATCGTTGACGCACGCCGCGAGTGCGACAGCGTTCGACGCGAAGGGACTCGCGCGGATCGACTCGACGATGCAACGCTTGGTGGCCGACCAACGCATTCCGGGCGCGGTCGTCCTGCTTGTGCGCGATGGCAAGGTGGCGTACAACAAAGCCTTCGGCTTTCGTGATCTCGGGACGAAGGCCCCACAGCAAACCACCGACATCTTTCGCATGGCGTCTCAGACGAAAGCGATCACGTCGCTCGCCGCGATGATGCTGTGGGAAGAAGGGAGATTTCAGCTTGATGATCCGGTCTCCCTCTATCTGCCCGAGTTCAAGAGCATGAAGGTGCTCACCAAGTTCAACGCCGCCGATTCCAGCTTTGAAGCGCGCCCGACGCAAAGGCGCATCACGATTCGACAGCTCTTCACGCATACGTCGGGACTCGACTATCCGAGCATCGGTAGCGAAGAGTTTCGTGCGATCTATGCCAAAGCCGGGGTGCCGTCTGGTATTGGCACCGACGGCGCGCTGCTCGCCGACAAGATTCGCGTGCTCGCCACACTGCCGCTCAAGCACGAACCGGGCGAACGCTTCACGTACGGACTGAGTGTGGATGTGCTGGGTCGCTTGGTTGAAGTGCTCTCCGGCATGCCACTCGATCAGTACTTCCGCACGCGCATTTTCGTGCCTCTCAAGATGAACGACACCTGGTTTGCGCTCCCTGCGGACAAGCAGTCGCGTCTCGTGGCGTTGCATCAGGAGAAAGACGGTCAGCTCACCGCGTCGCACACGGTCAACGGTGGCGTCGACCCGGACTATCCGAATCGCGCGGTCAAATATTTCTCCGGCGGTGCAGGGCTGTCAGGATCGATCGCCGACTACGCGCGTTTCCTGCAGCTGTTCCTGAACGGCGGCGAACTCGATGGCGTGCGTCTGCTGAGTCGCAAGACGGTCGAGCTGATGCTGACGAGTCAGATCGGCGCGCTGCAGCCCTCGTACGGATTGGGTTTTGCCCTCGAAACGCCGCAGAACGATTTCGTCACCCCGCTCACGGTCGGTTCGTTCAGCTGGGGCGGCGCGTTCGCGACTACGTACTGGGCAGATCCGAAAGAACATCTCGTCGCGCTGGTCTACACCAACGTCTACGGATCCACCGCGAAACTCGGCGACGTCTTCAAGACGCTCGTCTATTCCGCGATGAAATGAACGGTTAGACGTTCGGGAATTTCTCCGATACGTCAGGAGCACCGTCGATCACCAGGTCAGAATACGCGTAGGTTGATGTACCGCTTCGGGTTCTTCTTGAGATCGGCCACCAGTGATCGCAACTCGGTGACGAGCGAATCACTGTTCTGGTAGAGATGCGGATCGTTGACCATGCGACCGAGTGTGCCCTGTCCGTCGTTGATCTTGCGCAGCACCGAATCGGTGCGTGAGACTGCGGCGGACAGTCGCGTTTGGGTGACGTTGACATCATCAGACAATTTGCGGAGCGCCTTTGTCGCTTCCACCAGTTCGCGCGCCGCAGTCTGTGAGTTGGTGACAAGCGTCTGTAATTCGCCGCGACTGGTCGCCGAGTCAACGCGAGCGGAAAAGTGATTGAGATTTGCGGCCGCAGCATTCACCGTCGCCAGCCCTTGCTGCACACTGCTGCTGATGTGCTCCAGGTTCTTTGATTGCAGCTTTACTGTGCTCGCCAATTCTGATGAGAGCAGCGCGAAGTTCTTGATCGACTCGCGTAGCTCGGCGGCAGCCTTGTCGTCGAACGCGACTTGCACGCGATCGGATACCTTTGCGACGTCTCCGGCGATGCGTCCCGCGACCGATGTGAGCTGCGCAATATCGGGAAGCGCCGCGCCCGCCAACGTGTCGCTATTTGTATGCGCAGCAAGTAGTGCCGCGCGCAAATCGCGATCGGGTGGAATGCCCGTCGCATCGGTGACGGTCACTTGCCATTCGCCAAAGAGACTCGCGGCGACGAGCAGCACGACGGGATCGGCGGGTAGCGACACGCCTTTGTCGATCGCGAGTTTGAGCACGACCCACCCTCGTTCTCCGAGGGCGATACCTTCGACCTGTCCGGCACGCACACCACGAATCACGACCGGATTGCCGAGCGCGACGCCACCCACGTCGCGGGTACGTGCGACGATGTGCCGTGTCTTACCACCGATGTCCGCTTGCTGCACCCAGAGCACGGTGACGATCAGCAGTACCGCGACGATGAGCACACTCGCGCCGACCAGAAAATCGTTCGTGCGTCGTACGGACGACATGGACCTCGCCTACTTGAGAGTGCGACCGGTGAGCCAGACCACGGCCCAAAATGCGTCGAGCACCAAAATCATCACCGCCGAAATCACGACCGCGCGCGTGGCGTTGCGCCCGACGCCCTGCGCTCCACCCATCGTCGTAAGGCCAGCCCGACAGCCAATCAACGACACAGCCGCACCAAAGCTTGCCGCCTTCACCAATCCGTAGCGCACATCGAAGTCGGCAAAAAAGATGCGCACGCCTTTGAGAAATTGCGGCGTGGTGACATCGAGCAGCCCAATCGCCGCGAGCCATCCTGAGGTGACGCCCACGACCATCGCCACGCCGACCACGATCGGAAACATGAGCGTCGAGGCGAACACGCGTGGCACGACGAGATAGCTCAGCGGGTCGAACGTCAGTGTTTCCAGCGCGTCGATCTGTTCCGTCACGCGCATCGTGCCCAACTCCGCGGCGATGTTGGCACCGACGCGCCCGGCGAGTGCAAGCCCCGTGAGGACCGGCGCGAGTTCGAGTGTGACTGTTTTTTGTACGAGCGTGCCGACGAAATACGGCGGGACGATGTCGCCGACCGAATAGCTCGCGAGTAGGGCGAGCACGATGCCGGTGAAGATCGCGATGAATATGCCGATCGGCAGTGAGCCGACACCGAGTGTGCGCGCGTGCAATGTGAACTCCGGCATCCAGCTCCGCGAATCTCGCGATGCGCGCAATACGTCGATGACGAACCGATAACCGGTGCCAATGCTTTCCACTGATTCACGCACGCCGCGACCGAGCGCCGTTATGCCGGACACCGCACGAGACGGTGCTGTGGTGCTGACGATGGGCAGTCGGCTCACGCCCATGCGAACCATCCGGCGAAGGAGTCGGCGAAGTGCCAGCTGAGCCACAGGCCGGCCGCGCTGGCGACACCCAGCGCGCTAAGTCCAGCGGCTACGCGTGCGCGAAATCCTGCGGCGCCAAGTACGAGCGCGACGACCGCTTTGAGTGCGGTGTTGGAAAGCACACCAATACCAATCGCTTGTGCAGCGATCGCTGTCAACGATGGATCGACGCCAAGCCGTGTCATCGACACGGTGAGTGCATCCATGTCGGTGAGGCCGAGCAGCGTGGCCGAGGCTAACACGCCCGTGTTGCCGATGCGTTGCTGCATGAAGGCAATCACGATGAGCACCACCTGAAAGGCCAGTGCCATTTGCAGCGCCGAGCCAAGACCAAGTGGATTTTGAATCGCGGTGAGCGACGATGCGTCGGTGACCGCAGTGGTAACCCGTAAGGCGTCGGCAGGCGTCGATGCGGAGGCAAACATCGATCGCTGCCGCCAAAGCTCGCCAGCGAGCAGCGCCAGTCCGACTACGAACGGTGGCAGTAGCAGCGGCAGCAACGCAATCGCGACTGACGGCCGCAACACGGCGCACACGAGCAGGATGCGCGGCAGGAGCACGGTGCAGGCGGCCACCACGCCTAACGCCAGCGCCGGTGAGAGCGTCGGTTCGTCGCGACTCCGTCGACTGAAATTGAGTGCGACCGCCGTCGAGGACACCAACCCGCCGAGCAGCCCAGTCACCATCAAGCCGCGCGATTCGCCGATGACTTTGCGCGCGAGATAGCCGAAGAAATTCATCGCGGAGTAAATCAGCACGACGCTCCAGAGCATGCGCGGACGAATCGCGTCGAACGGACCGAAGGCGCGGTCGGGGAGCAGCGGTAAGACGATCAGCGCCAGGACGGCGAATTGCACGGCGGCGCGCAGTTCGATCTCGTCGGCGCCTTTGACCAAGCGTTGCAGCGCGGACTTTTCGGCGAGCAGGACGACGATCACCACCGCGACGGCGCTGGCCATCGCCCGCTCGCCAAGGCCGGCGGTGAACCCGAGCGCGGCGACCAGTATCGCGGCGACTTCGGTGGTGCCGTCGGTCGAGGTGCCCCGTCGACGCATCGCGGTGCCGTAGGCGACCACGGGCATGAGCATGGTGACGACCAAAATGCCGACCGCGACGTTCTGGAAGCCGGCGCGATAAAACCAACCGGCAAATCCGCCGAGGACACCCAAGAGCCCGAAGGTGCGAAGGCCCGCAAACCGTGCATCGGGTCCCGTGGCGTGCCCGGACCATTCCCGTTCGGTGCCGACCGCCAGCCCAACGAGGGCGGCGACGATCAGGTCGAGGGCGAGCGCGAGGTCGAGCATCGGCGGTTGGTGGTCCGAAAGGGCATGGGCGTTGATAGTGCGCCAGAGCGTGGTGCGCAATACGGGGACCACTGACGAACCCGAGGCTGCCGAGCGCCGGCGGTAGCCGCTGGATTGACAGGAACTTCTCGGAATACTATCCATTCATCCGGATATACAGATATTCAACAAACATGACTTCCCCGCGACTCGCCATCCACGCCCGGCTCACTGAGCTGGCGGACGCCACCCGCTGTCGGCTGCTGCTCGCGCTCGAGCCGCAGGAGCTGACGGTGGGCGAGCTATGCGCGGCGCTGCAGTTGCCGCAAAGCACGGTCAGTCGGCATCTGCGCATTTTGGCCGACGAGGAGTGGGTAACGTCGCGCGCCGACGGGGCCAGCCGCTGGTATCGGTCGTCGACCGCGCTCGATGCGGACGCGGGTGCGCTGTGGACGCTGGTGCGCGATTCGATGGTAGGGACGGTGGCGGCGGAGCAGGATATGGCGCGGGTGAACGCGGTGCTGGCCAGCCGACGAGCGCGCAGCGAGGCGTTCTTCGCCTCAGCGAGCGCCGAATGGGACACGCTGCGGGCGTCGCTCTTTGGCGCGCGGGCCGATCTCATGGCGGCGTTCGCGCTGCTCGATCCAGCCACGGTCATCGGTGACCTGGGGTGCGGCACGGGTGGCTTCACGGCGGCCCTGGCTCCGCACGTGGCGCACGTCCACGCCATTGACGGGTCGCCCGAGATGTTGGCCTCGGCGCGCGCGCGGTTGCTGGGCGTCGCCAATGTCACGATCGCCGATGGTGCGCTCGAGTCGCTGCCGCTGCCCGATGCATCGCTTGACGTCGCGGTACTGCTGCTCGTCCTCCATCACGTGGCCGATCCGGCACGCGTGCTGGCCGAAGCGCGTCGCGTGCTGAAGCCGAGCGGTCGCCTGCTCATTTCCGACATGCGCGCGCACGCGCACGAGGAGTATCGCCAACAGATGGGACACGTCTGGCTCGGCTTCGATGCAGATGCGCTCACGACGTGGTTACACGCCGCCGGTTTTGCCGGTGTGCGCTATGTACCGCTGCCTGTAGACCCCGATGCCACCGGACCGGCGCTCTTTACCGCGACGGCCCATGTATCGGCTGCTGTACCGTCAGAGACCACCGTCACGACTCCGCACGACTACTCGCCCGACACTTTCGAGGATACCGCACCATGGCAACTGCAGTGATGACGGAACACGGCGTTTCGCCACTTTCAGCGCTTGATCGCCCGGCGTTTGCCGTGCGCGATTTGTCGCTGGCCGAGTGGGGACGTAAGGAAATTCGCCTGGCTGAATTTGAAATGCCGGGGTTGATGGCGTTGCGCGCCGAGTACGCGGGCAAGTTGCCGCTCACGGGCGCGCGCATTATGGGCTCGTTGCACATGACGGTGCAGACCGCGGTGCTCATCGAAACGCTCGTCGCACTCGGTGCCGATGTGCGTTGGGTGTCGTGCAACATTTTCAGCACGCAGGATCATGCGGCCGCTGCTGTTGCAGTTGGCCCGACGGGCACGGTGGACTCGCCCAAGGGCACGCCGGTGTTTGCGTGGAAGGGTGAGACGCTCGAGGAATACTGGTGGTGTACCGAGCAGGCGCTGATGTGGTCGGACGGTGGTGGCCCGAACCTGTTGCTCGACGACGGTGGTGACGCAACGCTGCTCGTGCATCGTGGCGCAGAGTACGAGAAGAGCGGCGTGATTCCGTCGTTCGATGCGGACAACGAGCCGGAAGAGTGGGGCGTCATTCTCGACTTGCTGCGCGCAGAACAGAAACGCAATCCGGGTCGTTGGACGAAAGTGCTCGCGGGCATTCGCGGCGTATCGGAAGAGACCACGACGGGCGTGCATCGCTTGTACGAGATGGAGCGCGCGGGCACGTTGGCGTTCCCGGCGATCAACGTGAACGATGCCGTTACCAAGTCGAAGTTCGACAATCTGTACGGCTGCCGTCACAGCATCATCGACGGATTGAATCGCGCGACGGACGTGATGTTGGCCGGCAAGATCGCGGTCGTGATGGGCTACGGCGATGTGGGCAAGGGGTGTGCGCAGGCACTGAAGGGTCAGGGTGCGCGCGTCATCGTCACCGAAGTCGATCCGATCTGCGCCTTGCAAGCGGCGCTTGAAGGGTATCAAGTCACGACGCTCGAAGACGTCGTTGATGTAGCGGACATCTTCATCTCGGCGACGGGTAACAAGAACGTCATCACCGTCGAGCACATGAGTCGCATGAAGGACAAGGCGATTGTGGCCAACATCGGTCACTTCGATAACGAGATCGACATGGCCGGTCTCAAGAAGGTCGAAGGCATGAAGCGCATCAACATCAAGCCGCAGTACGACGAATTCGTGTTGCCGAACGGCCGCTCGATTCTCATCCTCGCCGAAGGGCGCTTGATGAACCTTGGCTGCGCGACGGGGCACCCGAGCTTCGTGATGAGCGCGAGCTTTACGAATCAGGTGTTGGCGCAGCTTGAACTGCATGCGAACGCCGAGAAGTATGGCAAGCGCGTATTCACGCTACCGAAGCATCTCGACGAGAAGGTAGCGCGTTTGCATCTCGACAAGCTGGGTGTGAAGCTGACCGTGATGAACGCGGAGCAGGCGGGGTATTTAGGCGTGGATCCGATGGGACCATTCAAGCCGGATCATTATCGGTACTAGGATTCGCCCGGCAAACAGTAGATCGGTAGGAAAGGCGGCGTTCTCTCAGCTAGGAGAACGCCGTTTTTCTGTCCGCAACTTCCGCGACCGAGCAAACGTTTTATCTCATCGCGCTGTCCAACCGTGTGTGCAACGGCCAATACTCCATCGATGAGAACTACGCTCCAATCCCGACTACAGGCGGCGCTCGGCGCGGAGTTCACGGTCGAACGGGAACTCGGCGGCGGAGGCATGTCGCACACGTTCGTTGCACGCGACGACGTACTTGGCCGTCGCGTGGTGGTAAAGCTGCTGTCTGACGAGTTGGCGGTCACCGTGTCGCTGGACCGATTTCGTCGCGAAGTCGCGCTCTCCGCTGCGCTGCAACATCCGCATATTGTGCCAGTGCTTCGTACCGGCGAGATGGACGGCGTGCCGTACTTTATCATGCCGTTTGTTGAAGGCGAGTCAGCACGACAGCGGTTGGACACGCACGGTCCACCGCCGGTGGCACAAACGGTAAGCATTCTTCGCGACGTCGCGCGCGCGCTGGCGTATGCACACGCGCAAGGGGTGCTGCATCGGGACATTAAACCCGACAATATCCTTCTGGCCGGCGGCTCCGCCGTAGTCGCAGATTTTGGTGTGGCCAAGGCGATTGATTCCGCGCGACTGCGTGATGCGTCGACCACCATGGCGCACGGTACGCTCACGCATCAAGGGATGTCACTGGGCACGCCGGCCTATATGTCGCCCGAGCAGATCTCCGGCGATCCAACCATCGATCCGCGTGCCGATATCTACGCGTTTGGTGTGACAGCGTTCGAGTTGCTGACAGGTGTGACGCCGTTCGCTGGGACGCCGAGCGAGTTAATGCGTGCGCATCTGATCACGGAACCGCCAACCGTCGACAGCAAACGGTCTGGCGTCACGTCTGCGCTGGCGCGGTTGGTCAGCGATTGTCTGCACAAAGATCCGACGCGGCGACCGCAAACGGCAGACGAGCTCATTCAGCGTCTCGATGATCCTGACGTCATGAGTGGTGCGTTTGCTACCGCGACGGTCACGTCGATGCGCGCGACGCGCAGACGTCGACTCTGGTGGACGACGCGCATGATCGCGTTGGCATTGGCTGCGGTAATGGTGTGGCGTGTGAACGCGCGAAGCGTCGCGCTCACGACGGCACCACGCCCAATCGTGACGCCGATCGCGGTTGTGCCGCCACCGCCGCTGAGCGCACTCGTAGTCCTGCCTTTTGTGAGTATGAGCCAAGATTCCGCAGACATAGAACTCGCGGCATCACTCACCGATGACGTAACGAGCGCACTGACCCGCATTGCCGGCGTACAGGTGGCGTCGCGCACTGCAGCTATTGATGTGCTGGCAAATGGCGGCGACGCGCGTCAGATCGGTGACCGGCTACGCGTTGGAAGTTTTGTGGAGGGCACGTTGCAGCGCGATGGGAAACAGCTCCGTGTCACCGCGCGCTTGGTCAGTACACGCGACGGGTTTGCGGTGTGGAATCAGGTGCTGGACGGGCGCATCACGAATCGGATGGCAACGTTGGATACGCTTGCCAGGATCGTTGTCGATGATTTGCGAGGCGTCTTGATTCCGGCCGCTCGCACGCCGTAGCCGTTGCGGTGCGACATTCGCGCGTGATCAGCGCAAGTGAAGTCGCTGAAGTCACGCGCGCTCGATGTTGCCTGTCACCGCGCCGTTCGTACTACGGCGCCACCGCCTTCCGATACGCAGCCATTCCACCCACCACCGGCAACACGATCTTCGTGTTCGCCAGATCCACAGTGAGTGCGGTTCCCGGCGACGGCCACAACGTGAACTCGCGATCGCTCGACATGATCATGATGCCAAGCTGTTTACCTGGCGGAATGATCTGATCGTCGGGCTGCAGGTCGAAGGTGAGCGTGACCATTTCGCCAGGCGTGAGCGGGACGCCGGGCAGCATGGAGTTGTAGTTGCCGCCGCGCGTGAGTGATTTGTAGTTCTGTGGGTCGGCCCATCCGCGCGTCACCACACCACGATTCCCTTGCGAACCGACGTGCGTGCTGTCGTACGGGAGCAGCACCATCCACACCGACAGGTTCGCGGCAGGTTTACTCGAGGCGAGTCGGATGGTGATAACCGACGTGCCCGAGAGATGCAGCGAGTCGCGCAAGACGGGCGTGGCGTACAACAACCGATGCGTGGACGATGCGGCCCCGGCCAGCGACGACCCACTCAGGCTGACATCGTCGACGAGCGTCTCGAGGTTCTTCGCGCCGGTGGTGCTATTGGGCGTCGTGCCAAGCGCGCCGATGGCCATACCGCCGACACCGGGGAAGAGCGCTACCTGCGCCGCGCCGGGATTGGGGTAATCCGCGTATGCCGTCGGAGGGCTCGTGCGTGCAGCGCCCTCGCGCATGACATACAGTCGCGGCGACTTCTCGACCCCGTTGTCGACACCGTACAGGTAGTGGCTGAACCACTTGTTCTGCATGTCGAGCGGTGGCGGACCACCGTGCCCACCCTGATGCAGATACAGCTGTGCGGGCGTGCCTTGCGCCTTGAGTGCCTCGTAAATGCGGACGCTATGCTCGGGGACCACATTGAAGTCGTTGAGTCCGTGCGCGAGCAGCGTGGCGGCCTTGATGTTCTTCACTTTGGTCAACAAATCGCGCGACGCCCAGAATGCGCTGTAGTCGCCGTGTTGGCGATCAATGTTGTCGGCGAACAACCCATCGCGGATGCGAGCGTCACAGTTCGCGCGCAGCGACGGATCACCGCTGTGCACGAAGTCATACAGCACGTCGACATCTTCGCCGAGGTAGCCGCCCGGGCTGCGGACCAATCCGTTGCTGCGGTAGTAGTGGTAGTACGAGGTGTTCGGCGCGATGGGGATAATCGCCTTGAGCCCCGCGACGCCCGTGACTGCGGCAGCGAGTGGGATCGTGCCGTTGTACGACGTGCCGATCATGCCAACGTTGCCGGTGGCCCACGTCGCGCGCACGGTCTCGTTGCCGTTCACCGTGGTATATCCGGTCGCACGTCCGTTAAGCCAATCGATGACGGCTTTCGGCGCCTGCTGCTCTGGATCGTCGCCAACCGTGGGGCAGCCTTGCGAGAGTCCAGTACCGGTCGCTTCCGAATGCACGACGGCAAACCCGCGCGGCACCCACGTACGCACTTCAGAGCTCGCGATGCGTGCGCGCTTTTGCGTGAACGGAATCTGCCACGGACGTCCGCGCGACTTGGGCGTGTCGCCCAACTCTTGCTTCACGTTCCAGAACACCGCGCTGTCGCCGGCGACACCAGCGAAGTACGGTGACGATTCATACACCGTCGCGACTTTGAGCCCCTCGCTCTCCGTCTGGCGTGGCCGCGTCACATCAACGTGTACGCGATCACGCTTGCCGTCGTTGTCGGAATCAACGGTGGTCTCGACCCACAGCTCCTGCCGAATCCACTGTGTGGTGTCCTGAAAGGCCGGCACGAGCTGCGCCTGGCCGTCCGCGAAGACTGGCGTCGCCTTGGGCGTGCTGCTGGTCGCGTCAGGTGGCCGAACGACGGGCGGCGCTGCGCGCGATCCGGATGAACAGGCTCCGAGTAACACGGCGTGCAGGACGACAACAACGGGTACGAATGACGGGCGCATGCGGTCTCCAGGCGATGATCGCGGCGCCGTGCTGAGGCCGCCGCCAAATAATACGCCAAAGGAAACAGCGGACACTCGGCGCGCAAGATCGTCTCACGCGCCGAATCGGTACAACGTTCGTCGTGCGCCGTTCCTGCGCGCTGTTATCGAACGCCTCCCCGGATCTGACTGATCAGGCGACGCGACGTCGACGTGCCGCTACGGCAGTGACTGCAAGTCCTACCGCGAGCAGCGCAACCGTAGACGGCTCAGGCACTACCGACACATCGCGCCCAAAGACCACACGATTATACGCGGCATCGGCGATCAATGCGTCCATCTTGGTCGTTGGATGCAACGCATCAACGAACAGCGACGTGGTGCACGACGGAGTACCGGGTACCGGCGAAAAGCACGGGAGTACGGTGTTGGTGATGCCGTACGCTGGCCCGCCGAGTGCCGCGTCGGCCTGCACGTTGGTGAGCAGGTAGTCGAGATGCAGCGTGAGGGCGTTGAGTCCGGGCGTGACGAAATCAAGCCCGAGCACGCCCTGCGCGAGATACTGATTGAAGGTCTTGGTAAGTGAAGTCGCAGTCGCGGTACCGGTCGGATTACCGATGAAGAACGGTGATGCACCAGCGTCAGGAAGCAGCGGAATCAAGAAGTTGTTTGCACCGAATGTTGAATGCAGAAAACTCGTCATGCCGATGAGGTTCGTGACGGCTGTGTTCACCGCTTGGAGTTGCGCGACGGGCGATGCAAGTGTCACCGCATCGAGAATGTCATTGCCGCCGCCCCACAACACGAACAGGGCGCCGGGTGCGACACCGCCGGAATGATCGGTGGTGAATTGTGCGACCTGTGACTGCATGCCGCTGGCGCTCCCACCGGTTCCAGTCAAACCCGTCGTCGCGCCACCGATCGCGTAGTTGTTCCCGGTCTTCGGGGGCACGATCGCGGGTAAGGACGCGGTCGATAACGACACCTTCGCGGCAAACTGGTCCGCCCAGTTCGGACCGTTCGAAAAACGACCGTTGAAGTACGGTGGGAACGGCGTCGGATCTCCGAACCCGTTCGCCGGGCCAAGTACGTGCGCATTGCCCGTGTCGGTAAAGCTATCCCCGAAGAAAAATACGTTGGTCGGAATCTGCGCCGACGCACGCGCCGGAGCGATCGACAGGGAAATGGCAGCAGTAATAGCGACGACAAGTCGCATGGAGAATGGAAGAGGGCGACGCATGCGAATACTCCAATCGAAGAAAATCAGAAATACAGGACTCTCGCATACGCTACCTCGTCGTCCGCCATTCTGCACGTCCCGATCAAAACGGACTCGTCAATTACTTCCGACGCGCGGTTTGTTCTGCACTACGGGAATCGGATATCCGAACTGCCATTGCGAATGCTTGCGTTGTTCGGTCGTGACCTCGCTGATGCTCTTGAGTAGCGGCAATAGCTCGCGCTGTTGCGTTGTGAGAATCGGCATCATCACGTCGACCTGATTCCAGAAGATGACCCAGTACGCTGTATCCGACGTATTCGCCGTATCGAGCGCGGCCTTCCCCGCTGCGCCGGTCGGTACGGTCACAAGAAATTCACTCAACGGTCGATAGATCGCGCGTACCTGGCTCGCGTACGCCGAATCCGCGGCAATCAACTTCCCGACCTGTTCACTCGTCAGGAATAGCGAATCGCTTTCGGCAAGAATCAACCGATGCAGGTTTGATGTGTTGCGCAGATAGAAGGCCATCAGTGAATCGACCGACCGCCGCTCCCATCCTGCCCTCGTGCGCACCGGTTCGATCGCACGTCGCAACTGCTGTACATCATACGGCGTGGAAAGATTGACGGAGAAGTCGATGGACACGCGGAACGGATCGCGCGTCAACGTGCGAATGGCGCGCGTATCCCCGAAGCGCGGATTGATGTCATAGCGAAAGCGCTGCGCATTCGCGTCGAAGCCACGCGGAATGAGCAGCACGGGATCGGGCAGTGCACTCGTGCCCCAGCCGCGCAGACTTGCCGATCCGTGCACCAGCTGATCGAGACCGGCCAGCGGATTCTGCAACGCGATGTTGGCGACGACATCGTGTCCTTGCACGGTAAATGGCAGCTGCGGACGAAATTGCAGCGTCATCGCTTGCGTCCAAGCACCGCGACAGGAATTGCGCGCCGCGACAGCTCCCATTTGCTGCTGCAGGCACTCGCGCACATTACTCGGCGCACCGCTGAGTAGTGCGCGCATCTGTGTCGCCAGCACGGCGTCGGTTTTGCTGCTCGTTGACGGAACGAGCGCGCGATCGTTGGCGCGGCCATCGCCGTTGATATCGCCCTGGACGAGTGGCGTGAACGGCATGCCCGACTGCACGCGTGTGAAGAGCGTGATCGAACCGACATGCGGAATCGTCACGCCACCCTGCACGACGAACGCATGACGCGCCTCGTTGTTGCCGACCGCCCACTCGGTGACGCGTGGATCGCCAAACGTGGCACCATCGAAACCACGGAATTGTTGCCGCAACCCCTGCAGCGTATACGATAGCGCGCTGAAGAACTGCACCCGTCCCCGAAGTCGAAACGGATCGGGTGCAAGTGTGGTTGTGATCTGTCCACCATAGCCGCGCAAATCGCTCGTGCGGAGCGCGACGCGTCCGAAGTCGCTCGAGCGACGCGACTCCACCGACGAAACGAAACCACTGTTCGCGTCGATCGCGGCCGTCGAGACATATACCGGTCGATTGTTCTCGCTGGCCAACGCCAACCGCTGCACGCCGGTGAAATTCGCGTCGAGGGTACTCGGCTGCGACAGATCGTAGCTCGCGAGCCCATCGACTTTAACTGTCCATCGGTTGACATTCGTTGCCCAACCCAACGACGCACGCCAACTGCGCGGTACGTCGAACGAACGATCAATAAGCGTGACGGACGGCGCGCGTTGCGACAATGCGCCACTGTCACCTACGCAATTGCTCGGCAGCGACGCGGTGTTCGCGTCGAGACTGTTCCAGTCAGGGATCGGCACAGCAGCGCCAACACACGAAAGCGTGAGCGTGCTCCCGACAAGACCGGAGCCAGCCACCGCGTCGGCAAGTGTACCCGGTTTAACCAGATCGCGAAACTCACCGATGCCACCACGGACGAACCCCATCATCGAGCGATAAAACGTGCCGAGCTGATTGTTCCATTGTCCGTTGCCGTTGTCTTTCGCGCGACTGTACGTGTACGAAAAGCCAAGTCGCGGCGAAAGATGAATGCGCGACGGCGCGACGCCGCTGTGCGTACCCAGCGCCGCGTCGAGCGCGCTGTTCACGGGTGGCGCATTACCAAACGTGCTCGCTTCAACACGCGCGCCGTACAGAACGCTGAACCAGCGCGACTGATTCCACTGATGGGCAACCGCGAGTGCGCCGTTGTACGCATCGGCACTGCGCGCAGGCTGTGCGAGCGTACGTGCGTACGACGATGGCTGATTCGCTGCAAAGTCCGCGAGCGAACTGTAGGTGTAGTTGCCCGCCGCATTTGGAATGCCGCTCTGGCGCACGCCATCGGCGCGCAGCCACACCAGCGACTTGAATCGATGCTTCGAGCCTCGCGCAAACCACGCGATCTGATCCGACGCTTCAGCGGTCCATCGCGCATCGTCGGTGGCAAGGTACGGGGCGCCGCCGAGCGTGAGTGTCGCGCCATCGGTCGTACCAGCGTCCGTGGTGGAGCGTACCAGCACCGATGCGCCGGGCAGCGCGACGTATGGCGTCGTGCGCTGTGAACTATGGCTGAACGCAATGTTGTTTTGCATGAGAACAAAGTGGCCCGCGCCGAGATAGGCCGACTGCATGAGCTGCACGCCGAGTGACTGATCCTGGCTTTTTCCACTGGCCGCTGGGGCGGTGAGCGGCGCAGCGCCGATCGCGCCAACATCGTTACGACTGGCGTATGTCGTCAGCGTGAGCGTGCGTAACGAGTCGCGCGTATCGTCTAACCGACCGAGCCAGCTGAAGCCGTTCCGCGTGCGAGCCGAGGGCACGCCGTTTCCCGAAACCGGGACATTTGCGATACGCGCCAGCTGCAGCAACCGCGCAACTGAATCGGAGGCAACACCTGCACGCTGGAAGGTGCTGAAATCGGCACTGAGTAACGTGGACGGATCACTCGCGTACTGTGAGACATCGAGCGCCACGTTGTATGTCAGTGCTTCGCGTATCAGTTCACCGTCGGCGCCGACGCTCGCACGAAAGCCGCGATTGATCACGCCGAGCGACCGCCCGATTGCATCGGTGGTCTGCAACGGTGGTGTGTCGAAGGTGAGGTACGCGTTGCGTTGCTGGTAGGAGCGACTGCCGGCCGCGAGTTGCACATCGATGTTCGCGCCCGAAAATCCGCCGCGCGTCGGATCGAATGTTGCACCGGTCACGCGCGTATCGGTACGAGCAGCACGTGGCAGTGAACCACCCGCCAGCGCCATGCCATTGAGTGTCGTGAGATTCGACGAACTTGGCGCGCCAAGCATCGACGGCCCGCTGCTCGTGATTGTTATGCCGGGGATGGTACCGGCGAGTGCATTCAAATCACCCGCGAGACTTGGCGTCACTTGACCTTTTACGCCGTCAGACCAACTCTCGCTTGCCCCGGTTTCCTTGTCGTATGGGCTGACCCGCGTTGTAGCGCGCACGGGTTTGTCCCCTTTGACTTTGACCGTGGCCAATGTGGCGAGCTCACGACCGAGGATAAAGTCGGCCACAAGCTCACGTTCTGTGCCGACACGCTGGACACGCCGTCGCGCCGACTTGAGACCAACGGTATTCACCGCGACCAAGTAGTCACCGGTCCCGTTTTCAAAACGACTCGCATAACGCCCAGTCGTGTCGGTCGTGGTTTGTTGGACGAGACGATCGGGACCGCGCGTAATGACGATGGTCGCACCCACAACCACGTGGTTCGAGTCGTCGACGACGCGACCGCGTACGACGTCGGCGGCTTGCTGTGCACGTGTGACCCTCGACGTGACGAGCAGAGCAAGAAGGAAGAGAATTGTGCGCATGCCAATACTTTCGGATAATTGACGGAAAAGTTGCACGACGGCCGCGGGACGAGGAGTCGATGCAGGCGGCGCAACCGGTGCGCCTCACGAATACGACAGCGGCAGCGTCCGATTCGTTGCTTCACTCAAGGCGGACTGGTCGACGCCCCTGTGGTCTGGCAGAAACGACAAACGGGCCGACTTCGCATGGAAGTCGACCCGTTGACTGTTGCCCCGTCGAAGAGTGAGCGCTACCCCGTGCTCACCGCTCCGCCCTGGGACGACTACAGCGTGTAGCGGAACTGCAGCGACGTGGTCGTGCCGTAGAACTCGCGCTGCTTGTAGGCGTTCGGATCGCGGCCGAAAAAGTAGCCGAACGGCGCGTTGTTGATGTTGAGCACCTGCAGAATGATCTGCGAGTTGCGCTGCACCTGGAGATTGAGCGATGCGTCGATCTGCTTGTGGGCGAGCATGTACGTATCGCCTGTCGCAACGCTGTTTGAGCCGTCGCCCAGCGTGTAGATGTACGGTCCGTTGTACTGCACGGTTACGCGCGAGCTCACGATGCCCTTGGCGTACGTCAGCGCGGCGTTGCCGTTCCAATTCGCCTGACGCGGGAACGGTAGTCCGTCGCGTCCTTCGACATGGCTCTTGGACTGTACATACGTCGCGTTGGCGTCGACACCAAAACCATTGAGCAGGCCGGGTAAGAACGCCAAGCGCCGCACGAACGCACCTTCCACGCCGTAGATGTAGCCGTTCTTGCCATTTTGCGGCTGCACGGCGTTGTAGCCATCGTACGGCGCGCCGACGTAGGTGAAGGTCTTATTGTAGATGAAGTTCGACAGCCGCTTGTAGAAGACGCCGATCTGCGCGACACCGACATCAGAGCTGAAGTGTTCGATGAGCGCATCGTAGTTGACCGATTGCGTCGGTTTGAGATCGGGATTGCCAAGATTGATCGCGTTCGGGTCTGTAGCCGCCGCACCCGGCGTGATGCTCACGCGCGGCGACAGGGCGCCATACGCAGGACGCGCGATTCCCGTCGTGACCGCGATACGCAAGTTGGTCTTTTCATCGAGGCCGAGACGCAGCTGCGCGCTCGGGAAGAAGTTCACGTAGCTGCCGCTGCCGGCCACCGGTGAGACCGTCGTCTGCTTGGTCACCCTATCGGTCACAGCCTTGTTGGCGGTGTACTCGGTAGACGTTTGCTCCATGCGGAGACCCGCGACCCAGTGCCACATACCCGCGTCGATCGTGTACGCCGCATACACCGCGCTGACGCGCTCCTGCGCGGTGTACTTGTTGAGCAGCGAGGCCAACGTATCCGTCGTCGTTGCGACAAAACGCGACGCCTGGCTGTTGCGAATGAAGTCCTGGTTCTTCTTGTCATCCGGCGCGATCCCGAGTGGCAACAGACCGTTGTAGTGATTTGCGTTGGTGAATGAGCCGAGGACATCAGCGAGCGTAAAGGTCTGTCCAGCCTTCAACGCGCGGCCATATGAGTCGTCGTCAAATGTGCGACGCTCCTGGCGGACCTTGACGCCGAACTGCAGCTGCGATGCCATGCCCATCGTCTCAAACGGAATCTTGCCGTTGATCTGTCCGGCGTAGTCTCGGCCGCGCGCGATCTGGTTGGCGACGACGTACGTGCGAAACGCAAACTTCGTCGGATCGGTCGGATACGCGCCGACGGGGTTGATCAGCGGCGTGGTTGGATCGCTGCGGTCGTACGTCATGTTCAGGCCCGTCTGGCGGAACGTGATATCGCCCGCGTTGAGGCGGACAAACTCGTTCTGCGTTACGCTCGCGGCGTAGTCGAGCGACACGATGCCCGGGCGCGCGGTGCCGTTGAAGCCGAGCATGTAGTTCTGATCGACTGGCGTGCGCTGCTGCACGTTGCTGGTGACGTTGCCACCAGTTGCCGTACCGGTGTTCTCACTGGTGGGTGTCGAGGAGGCCAACGGAAGCCCCTGATCCTGACGATAACGAATGGCGCGATCATCGAACTTCGTCCACATGCCTTTGAGCGTGAGGCTCGTGCGGTCGTCCCAGCGATAGTCAGTGGAGAACGCCAAGCCTGAACGCGCGCGTTGCGTGAAGTATTCGCGACGGCTGGTCATTAGCGGTACGACCACCTGCTGTCCGTTGAGCGTTTTGTAGCCGTACGTCGACTCGACGTCATCGTAGACGCGATTGTTCTTGTCGAAGCTTCCGCCGACGAACATCCCGAACTGCCGATCGGCACCGAAGCGTGCACCATAGGACACCGCGCCCTGACCGGCTGGTGCGTTGTACAGGTTACTGAGGCCGTAGTTGCCAAGGATCATGAGGCCTGGCGCGTCATTCGCCGTCTTGGTGTCCACGTTCACCGAACCACCAATCGCGTCCGCATCCTGCTCGGCGGTGAGCGTCTTGCTCACCTGCGCGCGCGACAGCAACTCAGCGGGAATACCATCGAGCTTCGCAACACGAGAGCCGGTACCGTCCTTATCGTCGGCGTTACCGGCGATGTGCGCGCCGTTGATCGTCACGTTCGACAGATTCCCGTCGATGCCTCGCACTTGAACGTACGCGCCTTCGCCCTCGTGACGTTGTAACGAGACCCCGGCCAGACGACTGATCGCGTCTGCCGCATTAGCGTTCGGCAGCGCACGAATTTCTTCGGCGACAGTGAGGCTCTTGACGTTGTCGGCATTCTTCTGAATGGACAACGACAGCGCGGTGCCGGAGGCGCGCTGCGCTTCGACTTTCACGGTCGACAGCGACGTGGCGGACGCCGACAACTTGAGCCGGACTTCTCGTGCGCCGTTGCCATCGAGCACCGCGGAGTCAGCCTTGAAGCCGAGTAGACGGACGCGCACCACAAGGCGACCAGCCGGTGCCTCGAGCGTGAATGCACCATCCTTGTTCGTTTGCGTGGTCGCCTTGGCGACGCTCGTTGTGACGATCACGCCTTCGAGCGGACGACCGGACTGGTCGGTGATGCGACCATTCACCGGCGCCTGTCGACTTTGCGCAGACACCATTGACGGCAAGACCATGAGTGCGCAAAGCGTGGCGCGTAACATGACGCGACGCGATGCAGGAGTATGAGACACGCGAGTGCTCCGTGAGAATTTCGTTCGTGAGGCGGGACGGACGACGAAGCATCGCGATTGTTTCGTATCGTCGAGTGTCATTCGTGTCTCTGCCACGTAACGGACGGTTCACAGCTTGCTACATGCGTTACGCCTTCCCTCGGCTCGAATCGGTATGTGCGTCACTCGACAGACGTGTCCAATGACCGCTGTTACATTCAGTCAAGCAATCATGACGCCGCATACAGTCACGTCTCGTTACGAAACTTTCGCATGAGCCTTCGCGCCCGAACGTTTATTTGTGTAACGCTGATGGTCGCTGCGGTCGGCGGCACATTCGGCCTGTCGCATCCGCTGCGTGCGCAGACGACGATCCCTGGCTCGCCCAACATCGAGCCGACGCGGATTCGGTACGGCACGTTCGAATACACGCTGATCGTGCTTCGTGACGGCGAGGAGCAGATCGTCGGGTCGCTGATCGACGAAATTCTGCCGATTCGCGGCGACGCGGTCATCAACCGTGTGCAGACCACGAAGCGCAGCGGCGGGCCATTCATCGACAGCACCGTGACTGACGCAGAGACACTCGCCCCGCGTTGGCATCATGGCGTTCAGGCAAAACGGTCGATCTTGCTCGAATTCGCCGGTACGAAGGTCACCGGCACGATCTCGGTTCCGAATGCCAAGGACAGGGCAGTGAACGTCACGTTGCCGGATCAGGCGTTCGATGCATCGAATTGGGATCTGGCGATTCGTGCGCTACCGCTGGAAGACGGTGATGCCGCAGTCGTCCAGGTGTACGATGTCGACCAACAGATCCATCGGTATAATGTGCGCGTTGCGGAACGGGACATGCGCGGCAAGAGCTACGTCATTCACGTCATCGTGCAGCTCGGAAAAAACAACGAGGCGCACGTCTGGTTTGACGACGTCACTCGCACCTTGCTGCGTATCGAAACGCCGATTGGTCCGGGCGTACTGCTTCGGCAGATTCTCAAGCCTTGACGCGCACGTGAACGCCAAGGTGAAGTACACCGCGAACCATACCAAGAACTACATCGCGAACTACATCGCGAACTACACTGCGCCCGGGCGCACGATCACGGCGATGACAATCACGAACAGCAGGAGCGTTGGCACTTCGTTGATGTAGCGACACGCCTTCTCGCTCAGTACGTAGTCGCCCGCAGCAAAGCGCTTCCGCGTCCAGGACGCGAGTCCGTGATAGCCAAGCAGTAACACGATCGCGCCAAGCTTGGCGTGCATCCACGGTTGACGAAGCAGCGCTGGCTGTTGCACGAGCATTGTGATCCCGAGCCCAATCGCTACCACCATCGCCGGTGTCATGATTGCGCGGATCAGGCGTCGCTCCATGATTTCCAGATTCGCCGTGATCGATCGGTTGTCGCGATGCTGCACGTGATACACGTACAGACGAAAGATGTAAAAGAGGCCCGCATACCACGCGATGACCGCGATTACGTGCCACGCCTTCAGCCACAGATATCCGTTTGCGCTCATCCGCGAATGCTGTCGCAACGACACGCATTGCGCCAGAGCTCGCTGCGCGGCAGTGCACGTCAGTTCACGCTGTGGCACTCTCGGCCACACTATCGGCTACACGCCACGAATCTCGAATCGGCAGGCGGCACCGCCCTGCGCCATGCACTCTACCTCGTCTACGCTCGCGTAGCGCGATACCAGCGCCTGAATCAGTCGTTCGAACGTGCCAGCATAGAAGTCGCACATCGCGCGTTCGGCGTGCATGTCCCGACACATCGCGCACTCTTCGAAGACGAGGATCGGCGTATGTCTGGTCGGGACCACGCGAAAGCGCCCGCTGCCAGCAAAGGTCCAAGCGTTGGCTGACATTGCGCGCAACAACAGGGACAACCCCACGCGTCGTGGCGAGAGTCGCATTACCCACTGCGCCACGCGCGGAATACGGTTGGCCAGCAAGTAGTCTCCGGTGCGATGGCCGCCCTCACGCAATACGCTGCAGGCAAGCCACGGCCCGACCTTGTCGACGACTGCGCGCACCAGCGCCTGTGCTTCGCGTTCGTCCACCATCGCGGACGGCATCGCCGACATCGAATAGCCCGTCGCGTCGCGCACCAGTGGCTCGGCGAGCAGCGCACCGAATCTGTCGCGCAACGCGCCCGCCACCTGAATAATCGTATTCGGGCCGATGCGTGGCCGCGCGATGATATGCGTTGTAGCGCTCATACCGCCTTTGAGAATCGCCGAACGCCATCCTGGGAGCCGCGATACGCGTCAAGTGTCGCGCACAGATTGCGCAGGAAGAAGCGACCTAAGGGCGTCACCGCGACGTGATCGATCTCGAACTCAACGAGACCATCGTTCGCGAATTGTTCGAAGCGGTCCACGAGAATGTCCACAGCACCCACGAAGAGATCGTACGGCAGCTCGGCGTTGCACATCAGGTGCGAGATTGCTGCAGCGCGCTGCGCATCATCGTCGCTTAAGACGTGACCGCGCGTGATCGGCAGGCGGTCGGCATCGATGTCTCGCTGCCATCCTCCGAGCTCCGGTGCGTTCTGCGCAAACCAGCCGTTCACTTCAGAGATTGCACTCGTACCGACGCCGAGCAGGTGCGTGCCCTGTCGTGTCGTGTAGCCCATGAAGTTGCGATGCAATCGACCAGCGTTGGCGGCCAGAGCAAGCGGATCTTCCGGCTTGGCGAAATGGTCGATGCCGAGCCATTCGTAACCGGCGTCGACGAATCGCTCAACCGCGTGCCGAAAGAGCCCGGAGCGCGATCCATCGGTCGGCAGTGTGCTCTCATCGATGCGCTTCTGCTGCGGACGCATCCAAGGCACGTGCGCATAGCCGAAGCAGGCGATGCGATCGGGAGCGAGTGCAATCGCCGCGTCGACGGTGCGCGCGAAACCGTCGAAGTGCTGTGACGGCAGCCCGTAGATCAAGTCGAAATTGATACCGTTGAAGCCAACGTCACGCGCCATGTTGACGACGTCAGCGACCAGCGCTTCAGGCTGTATGCGTCCAATGGCTGCTTGCACATCGGCATCGAAATCTTGCACGCCGAAGCTGATACGCGTGAAGTCGAGCTGACGCAGTTGTGCAAGTTGCGCATGCGTGACGAGACGCGGATCCGCTTCGATCGAGCACTCCGTCCGCGCGTCGATCGCGAACGTGCGACGCAGCATTGCTGTGAGGCGATCCAGCTGCCTCGCATCAAGGAAATTCGGCGTCCCACCACCCCAGTGCATCTCCGCCACCCTTGGCAATTCGCCGATGGCCGCTCCAACCATCGCCAGCTCTTGCTCAAGGCGATTGAGATAGCGGTCGACGACCTCGCCACGCGTCGTGACTGTTGCGTTGCAACCGCAGTACAGGCAACGAGAGGAGCAGAACGGCAAATGCACGTATAGCGCGAGCGGCGCGGCGCTTCCGCCAAGCGTAGAGAGATGTCCGGCCCACGTCGCGCCATCGAATGCACCAGTCCAATCCGGCACGCTGGGATAGCTCGTGTAGCGCGGGACCGGCACACCGTATCGCGCCATCATCGGCGCCGCGACGAATGGCACACGTGCGCGTGCGCGTAGTGCGCGCGATTCGCGGGCGTACATGGCGAGGCTGTCAATTCCGTCCAACGGTTGTTCAGCAGGCACGGACGGCATTGTGCTCATTCTCCTGTGGTCGAGCCGGCGCATTGCCGAGGACGGGGACTATCCCTGCGAAATCCACGTCGGCCGCCAACTCAGGCCGTGCTTCGGACATCGTCCGCAATTCGTCTCGCGTAAAGACCTTGTCTTCGTCAAAGCCGAAGTCCGCATCGATGCCACTGGTGCTGAACTTGAGCCGTTCGAGATCGTAGAACTTTTTGGTGACCGTTGTCTTAGCGAACGCTTTGAGGCAGCCGAGCAGATAGCGTCGCTTGAACGGGTCTTTGGTCCACGGATAAGAGAAGACCGCCTTTTTGCTGTAGAAGCGAGCATAGTTGCGTAGTACGCCCTTGAGCACCTGATCGCGCGTCATGTTGTCCGGCTGAATGATCGGCGTGACGAAGTTGTACTTGGAGTAGTCCCGTACTTCCACGCGATCGCCCAGCTCCTGAAACAGTTCGGCAAACGGCCACGGCGTGTACATATTCCAGTTGGCCATGTCCGGCTGCCAGTCCTGCGAATACTTGTACGTCTCTTCGATGGTCTCTGGCGTTTCGTTCTCGAGCCCGATGATGAACTGTGCTTCGGCGACCATACCCGCTTCCTTGATGAGGCGGATGGCGCGCTTGTTCTGCTCGAGTGTCGTCTGCTTGCGAAAGCGATCGAGTTTGAGCTGCGCGGCAGCCTCGGTGCCAAGCGAAATATGGACTAACCCTGCCTTGCGATAGAGCGGAAGTTCCTTCTCGTCGCGGAGGATGTCGGTGACGCGAGTGTTGATGCCCCATTTCACGGGCAGATCGCGCCTGATCAATTCTTCGCACAGTGCGACGAACTTCTTCTTGTTGATGGTTGGTTCTTCGTCGGCGAGGATGAAGAACCCGACCTTGTGCACGCGTACGAGTGTCTCGATTTCGTCAACAAATTTCTTCGGATCGCGCGTACGGTATTTACGCCAGAACTTCCACTGCGAGCAGAAGCGGCAGGTGAATGGGCAGCCCCGTGCGAAGTTTGGCACGGCAACGCGCGCGTTGAGCGGGATGTAGATGTAGCGATCCCATTCGAGCAGCGACCAATCCGGCGTCAGCGAATCGAGATCGGCGATGGGCGGCTCCGCGGGCGTTGCAACGACATTGCCGTCTTCGAGAAAGGCGATGCCTTTGATTTCGCGACGCGTCTCGCGGTCGGTGCCGGCGCGAATCGCTTTCATCAGGTTCACGGCGACAATCTCACCTTCGCCACGTACGATGTAATCAATCCACGGCGCTTCGCTGAATACCTGCTGATACATGAACGTCGGGTGGATGCCACCCAACACGGTACGCACGTCCGGATTCACTTCGCGCGCGATTTGCAACGTTCGTTGTGCCTGATAGATCATCGGCGTGATCGCGGTCGCGAGTACCGCATCGGGCTGAAGCTGCCGCAGGCGCTCGCGCAGGTGATCGTCGTCGATGTGGTTGGTCATCGCATCGACGAATGTGATATCGTCAAAGCCGGCCGCCTTGAGCGCGCCACCGATATACGCGACCCATCCCGGTGGCCAATTGCCGGCGATTTCAGCGCCACCGGCGTGGTAGTTGGGCTGGATAAAGACGAGGCGCATATCGGTTACTCCGGTTGATGGGTCAGATCATGACGACATCAGCACGGTGTGGTCTGCAAGCAGCGCGAACAATCCGGTGAACGCTTGCGTCGATGTGGTGGAAACGCGGACGCCTCCATGTGCAAATCATAATTCGCATAGAGAGGTGTTTTTGTCGCCTATGTGCGACGTCACTCGCGAGCGCGGAGGCGTTCGATACGATCGTCGATGTGTTGTGGAATCAGTAGTCCATCCGCGATGTTGGCGATCTCCTCCGCTTCACGCCAACGTGTCTCGAGCTCACGCAAGTCTCCTTCGAGCGCGCGACGCTCGTCGGCTTCGTGCAGCGACATTTCGAGTGCGAGGCGGACGGGGGCGGGGAGCCAGATCAGCGACCGTTCTTTGTTTACCAGTAGATCACCACTTGAACTACGCATGCTCAGCAGCGATTGCGATATGTCGCCGTGTTCGAGCACCAGGCTCACCGCCGAATCGATCTTCTTTTTCCCACCGCCGCCGAAGTTGGCTGCCGGAAGCATGGTTGCAAGAGCACGCACGGCGTCCGGTCCGTGTATGCTGGTGTAGCCAGCGAGCGTGCGATAGCGCTTACCCAATCTCCCGAGCGGCGTCGTTCGAGGCAGTGCTACGCGATGCCCAACACGCAGGTACCACGCATCGTCGCTCATGCGCATGATGCGTGATGATGAGGCATCTCCTGTCGTTAGTCGTAGCACGCT
>JBBQDB010000011.1:0-49414 GCA_038319245.1 Gemmatimonadales bacterium | reverse complement strand
GCGCCACCACCAGTGAGCACGATCCCCGCATTGAGCTTGCCCGCGAACCCGGCCGTCTGAATCTCGCGCTGCACCTTGTCGAAGATTTCATCCATGCGCTGATGAATGATGTGCGTCATCAGTTCGCGCGACAGATGCCGTTCGCCATGCGCGGCGGTGGCGGGTAGCTCGATCAACTGGTCTTTCGCGACCAGCGGTTCGTACGCGCAGCCATACGCTTCCTTGAGCTGCTCCGCGTCGTTTTGCGTGACGCCGAGGCCTTGCACGAGATCGCTGGTGACGGTGTTGCCACCGTATGGCATCGTGCCCAAATGCCGAATCTTGCCTTCGTGGAAGACCGCGATATCGGTCGTACCGGCGCCAAGTTCGACGAGCGCGACACCGAGTTCCTTTTCCTCTTCGGTGAGGACCGCCCATGCACTGGCCAACGGCTCCAGCACGAGTTCACGCACTTTGTACCCCGCGCGCTCGATGCTCTTCCGCAGGTTCATCGCCGGCGAGCTTCCGATCGTGATCAGGTACATCTCCGTCTCAAGACGCGTACCGATCATCCCGATCGGATCACGAATCCCTTCCGCACGATCGACGCGATATTCCTGCGAGATCGCGTGCAGCAGCTCACGATCCTGCGGAATAGCCATCGCGCGTGCGACGTCGTTGACGCGGTCCACGTCGGCGCGTGTGATCTCCGGTCCACTGATGGCTACGACGCCCGACGAGCACATCGCCCGCACATGTTCACCAGCGATGCCAACATACAGCGATTCCGGGGCAACCCCGGCGACACGGCTCGCTTCTTCGAGGGCTTTGCGAATCGAGCGCGTCGCCTCTTCGATGTCCGACACCACGCCGCGGCGGAGTCCCTGCGTGCGCGTTTGCGCGACGCCGAGAATGCGGAGCATGGGTGCGCGCGGTACTTCGCCGTGCACCGCCGCGACGATGGCGGTGGTCCAAGCGGTCCCGATATCAAGCGCGGCGACGATGGGTTCGGAATTCATGGCTGTCTGGCAATCACCTGGTCACGAAAGCGGAGATCCAACTCCAGCGCACGCAGATGATTCCGCGCGAGATCCGCCTCCACAGGTAATATGTCCCGAAAGCGCGCCACGGTCACGCCGTCGCCGGTGCGCACGCGTACGGCACCAAGGTTGAACTCCAATTCGTCGGCATTGACTCGGCGCGCGTCGGTCACTCGCCCATATAACGTCGGCGCGTGCTGGCGAAGCGCGTCCAGCATCCGGAGCAGCGAGCTGTCCGGCGACGCCACGATCGGCATATCGAGGGGGACGTGGGCCGGATCGATCGGCAAGACATGGCCAGTCACGTCCATCGGTTTGAGTAGCTCACGCACCGGCGCCAGGGCGACCGGCACGCGCTCGATCAGGTGCACCGTCAGGGTGCCTGGCAGTCGGCGCTCGACCTCGGCCGACGCCACGATTGGATGTGCGGCGACGCGAACGGAGAGCGGCCCCATCGCCTGCCACACGGATTGCGTGGTGTCGACGCGTAGTGCAGCGACGAGTTCAGCCGCGCGCGCATAGCGCAGCCCTTCGAATTCGATGCGTCGCACGTGAAAATAGTCGAAGCGCGACAGCGCCAACGGCCCCCACCACGGACCGCTGACCAAGGCGCCCGCCGCAGTCAACACCACGATCGCCCGCACGATGCGCAGCCAACGCGGGCGCTTCGGTCGCGCAGTTGCGCCGTCGTGGTCGACCGGCAGCAAGTCACCGCGCGTGAACGACATCGGCTCTCGCGCGCGAGTGCCACGCGACGATTCTCGCTTCTCCGTCAGGCTTACCACGCGACCCATGCGCGGCTCATGCGCTGGTGCTCGTCGCAATACTCGGCGACATCGCTGACAGTAGTTCCGGTCCGGTGCGCGTCACATCACCGGCGCCCATGGTGATGATGGCATCACCCGCGCGCACGAAGGGTACGAGCGCCGCGGTCACGGCACTGCGCGGCCCATGCCACTGCTCCAGACCAGGAGTCAGCCACTCGCCGATCATCGTCGAGGTTACCGACGGATCGGGCGCTTCGCGCGCGCCGTAGATATCGCAAAGGAAGACGACGTCGGCGTTGGACAGCGCGGCCGCAAATTCGCGATGTAAGTCTCGCGTGCGCGAGTACAAGTGCGGCTGGAAGACGACAATCAGACGCCGCGACGGAAACGCATGCCGCGCGGCGGCGATCGTCGCCTCGACTTCAGTGGGATGATGCGCGTAGTCGTCGATGACGTCGATATCACCGACCCGCCCGAGCCGCTGAAACCGGCGTTCGACGCCACGAAAAGCGGCGAGCCCTGGCGCCATGCGCGACACCGTGCGGCCCAATGCGAGACCGGCGCCCAGTGCGGCAAGCGCATTGCGCACGTTGTGCACGCCGGGCACGGCGAGCACAACGCGGCCGACGAACTCCGCATCGAAGTGCACATCAAATTTCGCACCGTCCGCATCGAGCACGATGTTGTGCGCGACCAGTCGTGCATCGGCCGCGTGCGGCGCCGGTGCCTCGCTCGGCAACGTCGCAGAATACGCGATGATCTCCGACGTGCTGTGGACGTGCAATCGCATTGCGCCTGCGTCATCGGCGCAGCGCACGACCACGCGAGCGGGCGACACGAACTGCTCGAATGCGCCAATGATATCGTCGAGATCGCGGTAGATATCGAGATGATCGGCTTCGACGTTGAGCACGACCGCGACGTCCGGACGCAGCGCGAGAAATGAGCGATCGTATTCATCGGCCTCGACGACGTACGTATCGCCGCCGAGTCGCAGATTGCCGCCCCACAATCCTACGCGCCCCCCAACGACGCCGGTTGGATTTGAACCCGCGGCCGCGAGTGCCTCGCTCGTCATCACCGTCGTCGTTGTCTTGCCGTGCGTACCGCTGATACCGACGAGGGTGCCGCCGCCGACTGCCTCTGCGAGCGCTTCGGCACGTCGCACGACTGGAATTCCGAGCGCACGCGCCGCCACCATCTCCGGATGCGACGCTGGAATAGCCGACGAGTAGACCACCGCGCGCGCATGCTGCACGAGGTCGGCGTTCGGCGCGAAGACGCGAATGCCCAACGCAGCAAGGTCGGGCGCACCGGCAGGATTCGCGTCCGTGCCGGTGATGCGTACGCCGCGTCGCGCCAAGAGCTCCGCGAGTCCACTCATACCCGCGCCAGCGATGCCGATGAAATGCACCGGGCGCGAATCGTCTGGATGAACGAGCGTATTCGGGTGAGTCATGTGGAGAGCAATATGCCTGACGTCCACCCTCGTCTCAACGGGATACGGAGCCGTGGCGTGCGATGCGTCTCATTTCCTGCGGCGACGGCGTGTGTGCTGCGGCTCGCACCATGTGCGGCGTGGGATTGCGAGTCATCGCGCGGATTGCGTTTCGTGTTCGGTCGGCTGTTGTGTCAATGGTCGACGCAGCGGACACGCTCGACGCTCTAGAGACGCTCGGCGCACTCGACGCACGACCCAGCATCGATAGCAGGGACCTCGCAATTTGTGCTGCCGCATCAGGTCGTCCGCGTTTCAAGGCCGCCGTGCGCATCACGGCAAGCTGATCGCGTCGCGCCATGAGTTCGCGGACGAGGACATCGAGGTGCGGCGCAGCGAGCTCTGATTGCGGGAGGTGAATGGCGGCGCCGCCCGCCGCGACGGCGCGTGCATTGAACGACTGATGATCCTGTGCCGCCGTCGGCAGCGGTACGAGAATTGACGGAATGCCCCACGCACAGAGCTCGGCGATTGTCATCGCGCCCGCGCGCGTGACGGCGATGTCGGCCGCGGCGTAGGCGTCGGCGATTGGTGCGAGATAGGGCCGAACACGCACCTGCGTTGATTCGCGATCGTGGTACGCAGCCGCTTGTGATTTACCTGTACCCCAAATGATCGCGACGCCCTCGGGCAGGCCCATCGTGCACCACGCAGCGATCGCCTCGTTCAAGGCACGTGCGCCCTGACTGCCACCGGTGACCAGCACAACGAACGCATCTGGCGGCAATCCCCACTGCTGCCGTGCGCGTTCGCGTGTGATTGGTGGGACTGGAGGAGGCGAGATCGGACATCCGAAGGCAAGCACCTTCGTCTCCGCACCCGTCCGCAGGCCGTGCGCTGCTTCAGGAAAGCCCAAATAGATGGCGCGCGCGCCGCCAGCAAACGTGCGCGTGGTTAACCCGGGATGACTGTCCGGTTCGTGCAGCATGGTGGGTACGCCATGAGCACGACCCCACGCGAGCGCAACACCGGCTGCGTAGCCCCCCGTACCGATCACGGCCAACGGCGGACGCGTAACCGCCTGCGCCGAAATCGCGCGCCACGCACCGACCGCGCCGATAATTGTACGCCAGTTATTCCACGGTGTTGCGCGGTACAGCGGATGCAGATCGAGCAACACGTGCGGGAATTCGGTCGTCGGCAAAATGTCGCGTTCGATGCCGCGCCGTGCGCCGATGAAAAATGGAGCGATGTCGGGCGCTTGTTGCACAAGGGCGCGCGCAATCGCGAGCCCCGGATACAAATGGCCACCCGTTCCGCCACCAGCAAAAAAAACCGTCGCGTCGCCCGTACTCACGTGCCGATCGTATGCAGCGGGTCGGTGGCTGACTCACCGTAGACGCGTTCGCGCGTGCTACCGATGTTCACCAGAATCCCGGTCATCGCCAACGTCAGCACGAGGTTGGATCGACCATATGACACAAACGGCAGCGTCAGCCCGGTGTTGGGTAATAGCGCGATGACCACACCGATGTGCGTGAACGCCGTGAGCACGGTCGTGAACGTCAGGCCAACGGCGAGCAGCGACGTGAACGCCGAGCGTGCCTGTCGCGCGATGCGGAAGCCGATCCAACCGTACAACGCAAACGCGAGCGTGAGCCCGCCCAGCCCCACGAAGCCCAACTCTTCACCAACCACCGAGCCGATGAAATCATTGTAGGCGAGCGGTAACCAACCGCGCTGCTGATTTCCTTCACCATAGCCCACTCCGACGAGGCCACCCGAGCCGACTGCAATGAGCGATTGCTTCTGTTGTCCACTGACCATCGTGCCGGCGCGCGATGTATCCGACTGTTCCTTTTTGACAAAACTGTCCCAGCGTTTGCGTGCGTAATCGCTCTGCTGGACTTCGTGAACGAGCAACGGGATCGCGAGCGCCCCGAGAAAGATGAAGTGCGCCACGCGCGCCCCGCCGACGAACAGCAACACGGCCATCAGGAGACAGAACGTCATCGCGACCGAAAGGTCCGGCTCGAGCAACGCCATCAGACTCAACACGCCAATCACGACGATGAAGGGCAAGAGTCCTTTGCCTAGTCGGCGCACAGCATCACCCTTCTTCACCAACAACATCGGCACCCACACGAGCACCGCGAATTTTGCCAGCTCCGACGGCTGAAACGAGCCGTGAAACATGAAGCGTCGCGAACCGTCCATGACCGGCACCAGCCCCTTCGTGAACGGGAGCACGGTGAGCAGCATCAGCAAGAGACTAACTCCCATGATCGGCCAAGCGAGGCGTCTCCACCATTCCGCGTCCATCTTTGCCGCAACCGCGAACACGAGCGTGCCGCCGAGGACGCCGATCGCCTGGCGCAGGACAAAGAAGTGCGCTGGCTTCGCGATCAACGCGCTCGCGCTGAAGAGCACCGCCAGTCCAAAGGCGACTAACACTGACGTCACAAGTACCAGCGCCCGCGCTTCGACGCCCATACGCCACCGCTCACGTGACGCGGAGGTTGGCGCAGCCGACGACGTGTGCTCTCGCGCGCGCCCACCGTCGCTCGGCGGACCAAACGATGTGAGGTCGGTTGTGCGGATGCTGGTCATGCGCCCCCCTGCGCCAGTCGTGCGAAGGTTGCGCCGCGCTCCTCATAGTTTGCGAACATGTCGTAGCTCGAGCAGGCGGGCGACAGGAGCACTACGTCACCGGGTTCTGATAGCGTACGCGCACGTGCAACAACCTCGGCAAACGACGCCTGCGCGAGCCATTCGAATCGTACACGCGTGCTGAGCGCCGCTTGCAAGTCGTGTGCAATGATGGGCCCAGCTTCACCGAATGCGAGCACCGCACGCGCCGTGCGGATCAGTTCCGGAAGCAGTGCCGTGTACGCTTCGCCTTTGTGACGACCTCCGAGCAGCACAATGCTGGGGCGCGTCATCCCGGCGAGTGCCACCTGCGTCGATGCGACGTTGGTCGCTTTTGAATCGTTGAGCCAGAGCACCGCGTTACGGTCCGCAACGGGCTCGAGACGATGCGGTAGCGCGCGGAACGTGCCCAGTGCGACGGCCAACGCGGCGCGTGCTGATGGCGTCGTGTGAATCGGATCAGCCGCCATGACGGCCAGTAGTGCGGCCAGCGCGTTGGCGACATTGTGATCGCCGGCGAGCAGCAGCTTTTCTCGTGGCACGAGTGGCGCACCATGCAGGTGCAGCATGCCATCCCAGCGATCGAAATATCCATCGACATCGGTGCGCTGCGTGGAGAAGCGATAGATGTGACCCGGCACGCCGACGATCATCGCTTCGACGTCCGCGTTGTCGGCGTTAACCACCCATTGCGACGCAACCGTTGCATTGACGAAGAGCCGACGCTTGTCCTCGAAATACTCCGCGACGCTGGCATAGCGATCAAGGTGATCGGGGCTCAGCGTCGTCAGCACCCCAACGTCTGGATAAATACCTGGCGTATCGTGCAGCTGAAACGACGACATTTCGAGCGAGGCCCATACCGGCGGCACCTTACGCAATGCGAGCTCGGATACGGGGGTCCCGATGTTGCCGACATCCGCCGCCTCGTGGCCCAGCGCACGTAGCAAATGCCCGATCAGCGCGGTTGTCGTCGTTTTGCCGTTCGTACCGGTCGTGGCGATGTAGCGAAGTCCAGGTTGCAATCGCAGCGCGATCTCGACTTCGCTGACCACCGGCATTCCTGCGGCACGCGCGGCTTGCAGGGGTGGCGCATTTGGCGGCACACCCGGGCTGACGACCACGACCGATGCCCGCGCGATACGGTCGAGGTCATGCCCACCGGCGCGCACCGTCGCTCCGATGCGTTCGAGTTCCGCCGCAACGGCACGGATCGGCTCCGTGTCGCCGGCGTCCGACGCGTAGACGGCGATCTCCACCGAACGAAGGAGCCGCACCACGGCGCGCCCGCTGCGTCCAAGTCCAATCACGGCGAACTCGCCGCGACGCTCGGCGAGCGTGCGTGCTACGACTGATGCGAGGTCCTGCGGCAAACGTGCGTCACCCATGGGCGAATGCCTCGATTGTCAACGCAGTTTGAGCGTGCTCAGCGCCAGAATTGCGCAGAGGACACCAACGATCCAGAACCGTACCACCACCTGCGTCTCCGGCCAACCGGAAAGTTCAAAATGATGATGCAACGGCGCCCGCTTGAACACTCGGTTTTTCTGCGCGTATTCCAACCCGTGTCGTCGACGGCGCACCTTGAACATGACGCGTTGTACGATCACTGAGACCGTTTCGGCAAAAAAGACAAAGCCGACAATGAGGAGCAGGAATTCGCTCTTGAGCAGAATCGCGATGGCTCCGACCGCACCACCGAGCGCGAGCGAGCCCGTGTCACCCATGAACACCTGCGCCGGATGCGCGTTGTACCAGAGGAAGCCGATACAGGCGCCAACCACGGACGCGCAGAACACGGTGAGCTCGCCCGCACCGCGTAAATAAAAGAGCTGCAGATATGCGCTCGTGTCGACGCGACCAATGAGGTACGCGAACAGTCCGAGCGTCAGCACCGCGATCGCGACCAGGCCGGACGCGAGACCATCGAGTCCGTCGGTGAGGTTCACCGCGTTGCTCGTGCCGGTGAGTACGAAGGTCACGAACGGGACGTACAGCCACGCCATCGACGCCATCCACGGCACCACGAGCACGTACTTAAAGAATGGCAACGTCGTCGAAGCGCCGGATAGCGTGGAAATCGGGGCGAGCCAGAGAATCAAGCCAAGCCCGATGCCGCAGGTGACTTGCCCAGCCAGCTTGTATCGCTCGACCAGCCCTTCGTTCTTCTTCCCTTCGCGCTTCTGCTTGAGCTTGAGATAATCGTCGAGAAACCCGATCGCGCCCATCCAGAGCGTGACGCCGACCGCGAGTTGCACGTAGTGATTGCTGAGGCGCCCCCAGAGTAGCACGGGCAGCAGCGCCGCAACCACGATGATGATGCCACCCATCGTCGGCGTGGTGCCTTTGCCAGCGTGCGTGTCCGGTGTGCCCTCGCGTACGACTTGGTTCACCGCCAAGCGCTGCAGGCGACGGATGATGATTGGTCCGAAGATAAACGTGACCAGCAACGCCGTGACGAATGCCGCCGCGGAGCGAAACGTGATGTAGTTGAGAAGGTTCAGCAGGCGCAGATCGCGCGCGAACGGTTGCAGCAGCGCGTAAAGCACTTAAGCGGACGCCCAGGCGGTGAGAAACGGAAGAAGACGTTCGAGGCGCATGCCGCGTGACGCCTTGAGAAGAATGACTGCGGATGGTGTCAGCCGCGGTTGCAGCATCGGCCAGAGCTGGTCGAGGTCCACCGCTTTCACAACGCGCGGATCACTCGGTGCAAGGTCGGCAAACGCGTCGACAAAATCGCCGACTACTGCGATGACATCGGCCGGACTGGACAGCGCGGCACGCGCGACCTCACGATGTTGCTCAACTGATTGTGCACCTAACTCGCGCATGCTGCCGAGAATCGCGACGCGCTGTCGCCCTGCCCCGACTTGCGCGAGCAGGACGAGCGCGGCGCGCATGGATGCAGGATTGGCGTTGTATGCGTCGTTGATGAGCACTGCTTGGCCAAGGGTTTGCCAGACACCGCGCATGCTCGGCACCGGCATCGCGGACATACCCGCGGCCGCATCAGCGATCGGCACGCCGCACGCGCGTGCGGTGGCGATCGCGAGCATTGCATTCGCCGCCTGATGCGCACCTCGCAACGGCAACGCGATGCGCGTACCCTCGAATTCCAACCAAGCGCGCCCTTCCTCATCGAGGCCCCACGCACTCGGCGTCACATCGGCCGGCGCATCAGGGGTGCTCACGAGTCCCGCGCGCACGACCGTTCGGGCGCGTGACGTCGCAATCACCGCGACCTCCGGATGCACCGACGGAACGATCGCCAACGAGACGCCGTCGAACACGTCGGACTCCTCACGCAACACCCCCGCGAGGTCGCCAAGCCCTTCGAGGTGTTCTTCACCGATGGACGTCAGCACGGCGACATCCGGTTCGCTGATGACGCGCAGCATCGCGATCTCACCCGGCGTATTGGTGCCGACTTCGACCACAGCGATTTCCGCATCCGACGGAATCGCGAGCAGTGTCAACGGCACGCCGATCCGGTTGTTCAAATTGCCCGCGGTGGCGTGCACCTGCAGCGTGCGCGAGAGCGCGGCCTTGAGCAATTCTTTCGTACTCGTCTTGCCGTTTGAGCCAGCGACCGCAATCACACTGCGACCCCAGGCGCGTCGCCACGCCGTGGCCAACCGACCAAGTGCGACGAGGGTATCGGGCACCACGAACACCGGCAGCCCAAGGCCGACGGCCGTACGCGCGTCGTCCACCACCAATGCGGCGGCGCCAGCGTCGCGTGCGCTCGCCAAGAACGCGTGCGCATCGTATTGCTCGCCGCGCAGCGCAACGAATAGGTCGCCGCGCGCCATCGTGCGGGTATCCGTGCTGACACCAGCCAGCGGCGTCGCGGCACGAGGTCCGGTTCCCAGGGCTTTCGCCACGCGCTCCAGCGTCCAGAACGGATGCGGGATTGCAGGGAGCACTGGATCGACCGCGGGAAACGCCGTTCCCGCCGCGACGCGCTGCGCGGGATGAGGCGCACTATGGCCGATCGCGTCGGTGCCCGTCGGCGCGTGGGGCGTAACCATGTTCGCAGACAGCGACGTGGGTGTTGCACCTGCCGCAGAAGTTGTCGCGGAAAGTGTCGATGGAGTTGTCGAGAGCGGAGCGGCCTTTGCGGTCACAGGCGATGCGGTCATTGGGTGTGCGACATAGCAGCGGCGATCTCTTCGACGATCTGTCGTTCGTCAAATGGATACGACGTGGTCCCACGTATCTGGTATGTCTCGTGTCCTTTGCCTGCGAGCAGGATGACGTCGAGCGACGTTGCCTCCGCCAGCGCATGGGCGATGGCGTCACGACGATCAACGATGCGCACATGTTCGCGCGTCGCCATGCCGGCCTCAATGTCGTCGAGGATGCGCTCGGGGTCTTCGGTTCGTGGATTATCGCTGGTGACAATCACCACATCCGCCAACTGTTCGGCGATTCGCCCCATCTCCGGTCGCTTGCCACGATCGCGATCACCGCCACAGCCGAACATCACGATCAATCGCGACGATGGGCCATCACTGCTGCCATCGGTGGCCGTCACGCCGTCGGTCGTCGCATCGTTGGTCGTCGCATCGTTGGTCGTCGCAGCGTTGGACGTCGCATCCTGTGGGCGCGTGAACGGACGCACGGCGCGAATCGCCCGCTCCAATGCATCGGGTGTGTGCGCGTAGTCGCGAAGCACCGTGGGCGATGCGTGAATACGTTCCAGTCGACCCGGTACCTGCGGAATCGATGACAGTCGCGCCGCCACGTCAGCGAGCGGCACACCGATCGACAGCGCGGCCGCCGCAGCACCGAGCGCGTTCGACACGTTGAAGTCACCGATGAGTGGCAGCGTAACCTGTATCGCGCCAGTCGGGGTCACCAGCAAGAAGCTGCTGCCCTCGGGCGTGAACCGAAGCTCGCGCGCGCTCACATTTGCTGACGCGTCGGTCCCGAAGGTCAACGTCTGCGGTGCACTCGGCGCATCGCGCCACGCCGGATCGTCGGCATTGAATACCGCAACACCGTCGCGCGCCAACAGCCCAACGAGCCGAAGCTTGGCGGTGCGATACGCGTCCATCGTGCCGTGATAGTCGAGATGATCTCGCGTGAGGTTGGTGAACACGGCGGCCTGAAATGCGAGTCCTTCCACACGTCGCTGATCGAGCGAGTGCGACGAGACTTCCATGGCCACGGTGTGCACGCCACGGTCCACGAGCAAACGTAGAACACGCTGCAACTCGACGGGGCCCGGCGTCGTGAGCCCACTGCCGCCTGGCATCGTCGCGCCACTGCTGCCAACGAGCACGCCCAGCGTACCGATCGACGCCGCGCTCTCGTTCGGTGCGTCGCACAGATGGCGAAGTAGGCCAACCGTGGTGGTCTTCCCGTTCGTGCCGGTGACCCCGATGAGCGTAAGGTTACGCGCTGGCCAACCGTAGAATGCCGCGGCGACGACGGCGGCGGCACGACGGCCATCGCGGACAACGACGCTCGGCAACGTCGTGCGCGCGGAGTCTTCGACGATCGCGAGTGACGCACCAGCAGTCGTCGCCGCCTCAAGCCACTCATGTCCATCTTGTGCATGACCGCGGACCGCGATGAACGCCGCCCCACGTGTGACAACTCGACTGTCGTCAACCAGATCGACAATGAACTCGGGCGCATTTTCACTCACGCTTACCAACAGCCCAGCATCGCCCAGCGCTTCCACGAGCTCACTGACCCGCCGCGGCGCACGCGGCGATTCGGACGCACCTGCGGAGGCATCGGTTGATGCGATCATACCCGGCTCACGGCGCGGAGAGCACAACAGTGCTGCCGGCGCGAGCCGCGGAGCCGGCCGCAGGACGCGTCTGCCCCGGCGCGCCTTTCGCGAGCTTCACTTGAAATCCGGCAGCAAAGAGCGTGCGTACCGCCTGCCGAGCATTGAGGCCGAAGACTGAGGGTATCGTACGTATCACCGTTGACGGATCGTCGTTGACCTCGGCCATGAGCGACCGCCCCTTACCACGCGTCGAGTCGTTCCGCTCAGCGTCCGGTCGCGCACCGGAGTTGGCCATGTTGGCAGTCGCCACGAAAGGCAGCGATACCACGACACGTCCCGCCGCCGGCATTGGTGCGGCAGCGGCGGGTGCAGGTGCGCGCAACGAATCGAGGCGTTGCGAATCACGTTGCGCAGCGGCGATGGCCTGCGGCGAGCGCGGCTTCGCGACGCGCACCGGAAGCGGCTTGGCGTATCTCGCCAACTGCCCGCGATCGAGCGAGGCATCGAGCGTGGCTTGCGCGGCCTGCAGAATTCCACGCACCATCGTTCCCGAGACGGCACCGCCAAAAATCGTCGTACGCGGATCGATCAACTTCGCGACGATGACATACTGTGGCGACTGCGCCGGAAAAAGTGCGGCAAACGTCGCGTTGTACGTACCGTTGCCGTAGCGACGGCCCACCGTGCGTCGTGCCGTACCGCTCTTTCCGCCCACGTCGTAGGTGGCCATCTGCGCCGCGGTCGCGGTCCCGCTGTCCACCACCGAGGCGAGAATGGCGCGCATGGAATTCGCTGTTTCGACGGTAATGGCACGGCGCACTACCCGCCGCTGATGCCGATAAACCAGCGCTCCATCGGCATCGTGAATTTCCCGTACGAGCACCGGTTGCAGCAACTCGCCGCCGTTGGCGATTGCCGCGTACGCGACGGCGATTTGTAGCGGGGTCGCAGTCATCGCGTAGCCCATCGCCAAGCTGCCCGGTGTTTGTGCGCGCCAAATCTGGTTCGCCGGCAACGGCACGCTGCCTCGAGACTCGGCGGGATACGGCACGCCGGTGAGTGTGCCAAATCCAAAATCACGCAACGTTTCGTATTCTTCTCGCGCCGAAAATCGGTGCGACAGCTTCGTCACGCCAATGTTGCTCGACAGCCGAATGACATCTCGCACCGGCATCGACGGACGCTTGTGCTCGTCCTCGATCTTACGGTCGGCCTCATACCAGACGCCGCCCTCAGTATTGATCATTTCGTCCGTCGTTGTGCGCTTTGCGTCGAGCAGACGCGCGACAACGAAGGGCTTGATCACCGATCCCGGTTCGTACGGTTCGGTCAACGGCGTACTGTTCTGTGCAGGCTTACCGTCCCGCGAGCCGGCCAACGCGAGCACCGATCCATCACGCGGATCGAGCATCACCACGTCGCCGCCGCTCGCCCCCGTGCGCTCCATCGCGAGCGCCAGCTCACGTTCGCAAATCTCCTGCAGCGAGCGATTGAGCGTCAGCGTGATCGAGTGTCCAGCCTGCGCCTCGACGCGCGCCAGCGCAGGCGATTCGATCGGATTGCCGCGTCCGTCCTTCATGAACTCATCTCGGCCGGAGATACCGCGGAGCAAGCCGTCAAACTCCAGTTCGATGCCGCCCTGTGCCTGCTGCTCGTCGTTGACGGTGCCGAGCACGCGCTGAATGCCTATCGGCGCCGCCATGCCAAACCGCCGCAACTCTCTCGTGCGTCGCACGGCGCGCAGTCGCACCAGCTTCTCGACATCACTTGGCGCATACAACCCAGGAATCGATACCCACACCTGTGTCGTATCGAGTGCGCGTTTGATGAGCGGCGCGGGCACTCGCAGGGCTTGCAACTCATGCTTCATCACCACGCGCGCGTCGCCATAGCGCTTCGTCGAATCGAGCGCCTTCGGGGACACGCCCAGTCGCACGAGTTCGCGCGACTCGACCAGCACAGCACCCGTTGCGTCAAGAATGCGGCCGCGCAGCGGCGCCACATCCTGGCGACGGACGTGCTGCGCCGACGCAGCATTCGTCCATTTCTGTCGATCAACCAGTTGCACCTGCACGGCCTGCGCGAGAATCGCCAAGGCGAACACCACCAGCGATCCGTGCACGAGCATCGTACGACCACGAGTGACTAGTGGCCGTCCGTTGAGCGCCTCCGCACTGGCGACGCCCACATCGAATCCGCCCGGCGCACCCGCTGCGGTCGGTCGCGAGTCACGGTTCATGGGAATCGCCTGCTCACGTGACGCTCACTGAACACGCATGCTGGACTTTCAAGCGGACGCGCATTTGGTCTCTCATGGGACGCTCGCCGAATCGGCGATCGTGCGCGTCTGCGCATCGGTCGCGACGTGCAGTCCGAGACGTCGTTCGGCTTCGGGCACCACGCGACGGCGTTCGATTGCCTCACGCAGCTGCTGATCGAGCAGGTCGTGTTGCGACTTAATCATACGCAGTTCGCTTTCCAGCGTGTCGCTCTGCTTGCTGACGGCAATGCCGACGCTGCGTCGCCAGATGACAATCCCCGTCATCAACATGAATACGACAAGTCCGAGCGCGAAGACCGTTCGCCCTCGTCGCCTGCCAGCGCCGCTACGCCGCGTCTGCGCCATCAGCGCGTCTTCTCCGACAAGCCAAGACGCCACGCACGGAGCCGCGCGCTCCGCGCACGTGGATTCCCTTCCGTTTCCGCTTCGGTGGCGTTTACCGGTCGCTTCGTGAGTGTCTCACCCAGCGGCGTGCCGCGGCAGGTGCACATGACCTGCTTGGGTGGACAGATACACGCCGTACTCCAGTCGCGAAATGCGTTCTTGACGATGCGATCTTCGCCTGAGTGATAACTGATGATCACCAGTATCCCGCCGTCCGTGAGCCGATCACGAAGTAATGGGAGTGCGCGTTCGAGTCCCGCAAGTTCGTCGTTTACCGCGATGCGAACCGCCTGAAAGATGCGCGCAAAATCTGGCGCACCGCTCCGCGGGCCGAGCACGGCGCGAATGGCGTCCACCAAGTCATCGGCCGTCGCAAACGGCCGACGCTCGCGCCGCCGAATGATTTCGCGCGCCATGCGGGCCGCACGGGGCTCGTCGGCATACGATCGCAGCAGCGCAGAGAGGTCGACCTCGTCGATGGTGTTGAGCAGCTCGGCGGCGTCGATATCCGCGTCGGAGCCCATACGCATGTCCAGCGGCGCGCCTTCGCGAAAGGTGAAACCGCGAGTCACGTCATCGAACTGATGCGACGACACCCCGAGATCAAGCAAGATCCCGTCAAAGTGCTCCGCTGCGGCGAGCACGGTATCGTCGAGCGCCGAGTAGTTGGCGAGGATCGCGCGGAACTGCGCGGTGCGCTCGTAGTCGGCGAGCCGGTCACGAGCCGATGCGAGCGCGCGCGGATCGCGATCGATGCCGGTGACACGACTGCCGCGCTCGAGAAGCGCCGCAGTGTGTCCACCGCCGCCGAGGGTGCAGTCCAGCACCGTCGAGGCGCGCTCGAGGAGCGCTTCGACTTCTGCCAGCAGCACAGGAACATGGTAGGCGCCGACGCGCCCGGATGGGATTGAACGGACCGGGCTCACAGCCAATGGTTAGGGCGCGGCATGTTAGCGAAGTGCAGAGCGTAGGGTCAAGCGTTGTTCCGGCGTGGAGAGATGTGCATTACCGCAATACTTGAACAGATGTGATACCGCGTCTGTGAACCGTGAGACGCGATGTGAATCGGGCAAAAACGACGCGAGCCCGCCGTCGACGTCGACGGCGGGCTCGCGGTAAAAGCGAGAAACGAAATCGTCGTTACTTGCAGTAGGCTTTGACCATGCCATCCGCCGCGGTGTCGAGCTGCATCGCTACACCCATCAATTGGCGCATCGTGTCCGCATACAGCTGGCCGCCCTTCGGCAGCTCAATCTGGGCGTTGATGATGAGATCTTTGGCTTCCTTGGCGAGCGGGCAGGACTTGATCGGCTGCGCTTGCTGAATCTTGAGATTCGCGAGCTGGATGTAGTTGGTGCCGAGCAAGAATCCCGCTTGCTGCTTCGTCTGACCCTTCGAGATGGAATCCGCGTAGATCAGCGTCTTGATCGCCACCTGGAAATCGTCCGCTGACTTGGACTTCACCGCCGCATTGCCTTGCTGCTGACCGAGACCGACGACCGTTTGCCGGATGAATGTGCTGGTATCTCCCGCTGCGATCATCTCGCGAACCGCGGGCAGCACTTCGTCGTTGCGATTCAGCTCCTTAAGCATCGACAGTCGTAGGAAGGCGCTGTTCTCGACCGGAATCTTGGCCGCGGTCGCCTTGTTTAGCGCCTCGAGGGACTGCTGCACCTGTCCCGCCGCCCGCAGATCACGAATCTGCAAGAATGTCAACGTTGGCTGATTCGCAAACTTCGACAAACCTTTGGCGGCGAATTCGGCAGACTTCTGCGGCTGACTGTCGTTCGCGAACGCGATGGCCGTCCGAATGAAATACGTCGTATCGGCGAACGAGGTGTCCAGCTTCACGAGCTCTTCGCCCTGCTTGATCGCTTCTTTGTAATCTTTGACCGCGAGCAAAATCTTCCAACGAAGGCTGAGCAGATCCGGGTCACCCGGATTCATCGCGACGGCCGTATCGATGACCGGACGCGCCATCGCCGGGTTGCCCATCGCGCCGATCGCATCGACGACATCCTTCTGCAGGCGCGGGTTGCTCGGATCGGTGGACAGCAAGCGCGTCAGCGTGAGCACCGCAGAATCCGGCTGGTTCAACGCCTTGTACTGCGACGCGAGAATGGCGAGCCCCGGGCGGCTATACGGATCGAGGCCGACAATTTCACGCGCGAGCGCCAGCTGTTGCGCGGCGGGCGCGTTCTGCTTGTCCATCACGTTGGCCATGCAGATGCGAGCGAGCGTCGCTTTCGGATATGCAGCGATACCCTCTTTCGCGAACGCAATGGCCGCATCGAGCTTGCCGTCGCGCGCGGAATTGACGCACTTCTTCTCGAATTCCAGCTGCTTGCGCGCGGCCATCAGCTCCTTGGCAATCAGCGCCGCGCCCGCATCAATCTTCGGCGCGTCATAAGACCCCAACGGCTGGACGAGCGCGTTGTCGCGGGCAAGCACGAGGCTCGCTTCCATCTTGTAGCCCGTGGCCGTCTTGACGGCGCTGCCGGTCAAGTACTCGTCGGCACGCAGCAGGTTCGCCAACGCACGCGCGTCGTGGGGCTGCAACGCGTCGGTGGTCGGGAAACCCGAGGCTTCCAACGTCGCATTGATGTCCTGCTTCGGCAGAACATACACCTGCTTGAACGGAAATTCTGACGTCATGCGCGACCGCAGCGCATCCGCGGCGGAGACGCCCAAACCTTTCTCGCCGGCCTTGAAGACCGATACCATCACGCGCGTTGCGTTTGGGTCGGGCACGCGGTTGTACTGTGCCGATGCCAGCGTCGGGAGCAGCACGATGCCGCCGATCGCCAAACCGATCCCAGCAAACGCCTGGAAATTCCGTGACTTCAAAGTCGTAACCTCCGCACAGAGGAGCCGTAGTGACCGACAGCGCACTCGCTTTCACGAGTCCATGTCAGGGGCGAATAGCAACCCGCTGGCCGTGCGAAGAGCCACGCGGGTCAGGTACTTCAGGTGGGCGAAATCACAACTTGCTGCCGACGCGAAATCATCGCAAGACGGCGGCCAAGCGCGAGTGTGATCCAGATGCGTTTCTCATGGGCGAAGAGGGACTCGAACCCCCGACATCCTGTGTGTAAGACAGGCACTCTAACCAGCTGAGCTATTCGCCCGTACCAACAGCTACCGTCCGGTCACCCTTTCAGGATTGCGAGCGGCACCAACACGACATACCCCAGCACGAGCAGAATGGGTGCGATCGTCTCGCCCCCGCGCGCAAGGTCTACATAGCCCGCCGCCAACACCAACGCCGCAGCGCCCCAGAACAGCAGGGTCCGGGAACGGTTCTTCTCGATCATGGTCATCTTCACACGATACCCGCCTTGCCCTCGCCCCAACAGGGGCAGCCGTCACGTCAATTCGGCTGAACGAGCGTTGCGGGCGGTCCGTCAACAACCCGAATAGTCCCATCGGGCCCATCGCTCGCCGCTGCGCCGCCGAGAATCGCGTCGAGCATCTGATCGCGGGCCTCTCGCTCCTGCTCGGCGCGCTCCTGCGCCGCATCGACGCGCCGCATCGCGTCGAGTCGATCGCGATTCCGCCGCCGTCGCATCCAAAATAGCGGACCCAGCAATACCGCAAAAAAGCCTAGCGCCGCGGACAGGTCGGTGACCACAGCGAGCGCGCCGAATCGCAGACGCGTTTGATGCTGCCACTGCTTGTCGAACGCTTCGCCGGTCATCGCGAAGGCACGGCGAAGCGCGGGTTCGAACGCGCCCGTCTGTTTCCAGTACACGAAGAAATTCGCCAGTCCGTTTTGTGCATCGAGCGCGGTCATCTCCTCGACGACCCGATAGGCGAGCGCGTAGCTCCACGTGGCGCGCGACGCGCCGGCAGCGAACCCGTCGTCAAGTTGCTCGAGCGTTGGCAGCGCTCGCCACACCAGCCCGTTCGACGTTTCGATGGAGAGCTCACGCGTCCACTCGTGCGCGGCCACACTCGCATAGCCTTCGTCGAACCAGCGTGGCGGTAGGCGGCCCATCGCTTCATGCAAGGCGAGATGGGCCAATTCATGCCGAAGCACAACGAGCGGGTCACCGGCATCGCTACCCGCGCGACCTCCCTGCATTACGATGCGTTGCTCGTCCGGCAACGCGATGGCCGCGCCCCACTCGGGAGCAGAGGGCCCGACCCACTGGCGAAAGTGCGCGGCGTCAGGAGCAATGGCGATGCGCACATGCGCCGACGGTCGCGGCAAACCCGGAAACGAATCGTGCTGCTGCGCCGCGGCGAGCATCGCCCTTGCGAGTCGCACATCCCGTACGCTCGACATCACGGTGAACCGTCCGCCGTCAAATCGCATGCTACTGTCGCCCGGTTCGAGCGAGAAGCTCTTTACGACGGTGCGAGTGGCGGTCGCGGGTTGTGCCGCGACGAGGTTTACGTCGACCAAGGTGCGAGCGCCGATCCACAGCACGCACAACAGCGTCATCGAGCGCGCGATCCACGACCGAAGCTGTGGCAGCGACGACGCGCGCGCGCTCACCCGTCGCGCGGGGGCGCGCCTCCCTGCTCGACGACCGTCAACATTTCCGCGCAGCGCTTTCCCCATGGATTGAACTTGTTGGCGTTCGCGCCCTCATGCCACGCCTCTGTGGCCGCGCTCTGGTTGCCGGCGAACCAGCGAGCGCGCCCGAGTTCATACCACGCTTGAATGAGGTTCGGTCCCAGTTCGAGCGCCTTCCGAAAGAACAATTCCGCGTCGGCGTACATCTCGCGCTCGCGATAAACCATGCCGAGGTAGAGATGCGCATAGAGCGTGGCCTTGCGGTCCGTGTCGAGCCGTATCGCGCGCGACAGGTGCTCGATCGCTTCGCCGTAGTTCTTCTTGCGCAGACAGATGAACCCGACGTTCGTTCGCGCGAGTGTGTTGTGCGGGTCTCGCATCAACACGTTATGAAAAGTCAACAAGGCGCTGTCGTACTGTTCCTGCAGCATCTGCGCCCAGCCCAGCAGTGTTTCGGCCTCGCTGTTGGCCGGCGTGAGTTCCAGCGCTCGTCGCAGCGCAACCTCCGCACCTGCCGCGTCGCCTACCGACAGCTTCGACCAGCCCTTCTCCACGAAGGTTGACGCGCCCAGATGATCGATGCGTCCCGACGTCGTCGGGTGCGCGGCGCTCGAGCCGGATCCGTCCGCCTGCTTCCAGCGCTCCGCGAGGGACTTTACTTCGTCCTTAAACGCCACGTACGCCGACGCGGCAGCATCCGCCTCGCGAAAGAGGGCAATGATGTCGGCCTTGAGTTGCTCGCGAGCACCGACATCGGTAGCAACCGTCAACGCCGCCGTGATCGCCGCGTGTCGCGCGCGCAGCGACGCGCCATCGGGCAACGCCAGGTCTATCATACGGTACCACCTCCGAGCGCGTCCGTGTACTCGAGCACGCCATACGACGTACCCGTGCGAAGCGCGCGACGGACGTCGAGCACCAGCACCGATGCATCATGACGCGAAAACACCCCGCGCGCACCGACGGGCAGGTACGTACGTGATCCATCGAAGGCTAATGGCCCGACCTCGGATGCGTCGATAGTCGCCACTTCGAGGACGACGTCGACGGCGGCAGCGATCCACTGCGGTCCGGGGTTGAACACGATGATGCGGGAGCGCACGGTCGGCGCCAATGCGAGCCCCAGCGACGACGCGAGATCGGTGAGCGGCATGGTCCGTCCGCCGTATTCCACCGAGTGGTGCGACGCCGACGGCCGCAGTATGCGCTCCACCGATTCGACCGGCACGGCGAAGCGATGCCCACCCACCACAAAAACCACGAAGGTAGCGCGGTCGATCTGGACGCTCAGCGATCGGGCGCGCGGCGCCGCACCAATCGAACGGAAGCGACCGATGCTCATGTGCGCGCGTCAGCAGTGCGGGAGTTGCTCGGGCCGCGTGTACCAGCAATCGGCGACGACGACTTGACGCTACGTCCCTCGTGCGCCAAGACCAACTGCGCGATTGTTGTCGCGATGTCGTCGAGCATCACCACGTGGTCGGCCCCGGCACTTTTGAGTGCAGCATCCGGCATGCCGGCGATGACGGCCGACTCCCGGTGCTGCACGATACCCAGTCCGCCTATTCGGCGCACCTCGGTCAAGCCATCGGCGCCATCCCGCCCCATGCCGGTGAGCACAACGCCGATCGTCGCAATGCCAAACGCCAGACTTGCCGTCTTGAAGAGCGGGTCCGCGGCAGGCCGTACGCCCCATTCGGGGGCCCCACAGTCGAGGAAGAGCGACGCCGCACCACACACACCAGCGACACGCACGTGATAGCCGCCGGGGGCCACGTAGGCGTGTCCAGCACGCAAAGGATCCCCGTTGCGCGCTTCCCGCACGGATAAGCGCGATGTTCCATGCAGTCGTGACGCGAGGCTTGCGGTAAAACCAACGGGCATATGTTGCACGATCACGACTGCCGTACGCGCGAACCTTGGTAACCGTGGAATGACGCGTGCAAGCGCAGCCGGACCGCCGGTCGATGCGGCGATACACACGATCTGCGTCGCATGCACACCGTCCTCATCGCGCATCCCGGTAACGCTCGATGACTGCGCGATACCGGGAGGCAGGCTACGCGGGAGCGTCTCGAGATTTGTGCAGGCGGCCGCGCGAAGTGCCGCCAACAGCTCCTCGCTCACATCTTCGAGATCGAGACTGATCGCGCCCGACGGTTTACGCACAAACTCGACGGCGCCGAGTTCGAGAGCGCGCATGGTTGCGTCGGCACCACCGTCGCTACCTCCCGCGCTGAGCATCACCACCGGGCGAGGATAATCACGCATGATTTGCCGCAGCACATCAAGGCCATCCATCTGCGGCATATCGACGTCGAGCGTCACGATATCCGGTTGCAGTGCGACGACCTGACGCAGCGCGTCGAGACCATCGCGCGCGGTACCCACCACTTCGAATTCGCCGCTCGCCGTCACGATATCGCTGACGATGCGCCGCATGAACGCGCTGTCGTCCACCACCAGGACGCGCGGAAGCGTCACCGAGGGGCGCATTGGTCGCGCCGCAAACTCAGAGTTGGACATTGCCCTTCGCCACCGAGCGGACGAGGAGCGAACCGTCGTCCAGACTGAACGTGACGGATCGACCGTGATCACCACCGACATCCTCGCCAACAACCGGAATGTCCGCCGCAGCACACGCGGCACGTGCAGCCGTGATGTTACGCGCGCCGAGCGACAACGCGCCCGGAATCAGCAAGGGGGCAAACATACTCGCACCACCGATCAGTCGCGCTTCGATGTCACCCGCGCTGTGCAGCTCACGCATTCGCGACACCATTCGGGGCACCGCGGTCGACGCGCTCTTGGCCGGCGGTTGTTGCTCGGCCGACAACAGTTCGTGCGGCAAGAGAATGTGCGCCAGCGCGCCAACTCTCGATGCGCGATCGTAGAGCGCGATGGCCACGCACGATCCGATACCGTTGGTCACGAGTTGCATCGGCGCGTCCGCCACGGCGTAGTCGGCGATGCCTACCATGATTTGCGTCACGCGACGTCACCTGCGAACGCGGAGGCTTGCACGGTAGAACTCTCGTCAACTAATGCGCTTTGCGTCGGCGTTGGTCGGACGGCTACCTGACCGCCCGACGGTGAGGCTGTTCCACCCGACACGACACGTTCGGCGCGACTGAGCGCATCAAGGTTGGCGCGCACGATGGCATTCTTCGGGTCGAGCGCGAGCGCGCACTCCCACGCTGCCTGCGCTTCGCGCAATTGCCCGCGCCGATACAAGATGTTGCCGAGCTTGAGGTGGACATCGGCTCCGTGCATGGCGTCGAGCCGGACCACGCGCGTCAACGAGTCGAACGCCTCGTCGTAACGCTGCGCGCGATACAGATAGTCACCGAGATTCTTGTGCAGATGTACTTCGTTCACGTCTTCGAGCAGTGCGTGTTCGATGGTGCGAGCCGCGAGCTCGTAGCTACCGCGCCGTTCGTGCACGACGGCGAGGTTGTTGTGTAGCGCTGCGGCATGCGGGTGTACGCCGATGGCTTCCTCGAGCACAGTCACGGCACGCGCCAAATCTCCACAGAGCGCCGCCGACAGTCCCGCGGCATGATACCACGCGGCCGACGGTTGTCGCGCGCCCCACTGCGCGCGCGCCGACGCGAGATGCGTCTCCGCGACGGTAAGCTCACCGCGTGTGAGTGCCAGCACCGCCATCGAGAGCGTCGTACGCGGATCGATAGTTGTTCCACGCTTCGTGGCTTCCTGGAGTGCGGTCGCCGCGTCATCCAGCCGTCCCAATCGCTCAAACGCGTACGCGAGATTGTGAAAGGCGGCCGCGGCGGCGTCAGGCTCGGCCGTCGCCCGCTGGAGCGCGACGACAGCGTCTTGCCACTCGCCGCGACGGAGATGCACGAGCCCTAAGTGAAAGCGCGCGGCTCCATCGGCATCGCGCAGTTCGAGCACACGGCGGAATTCGCGCTGCGCCTCCGCGAGTAATCCGGTACGATAAAACGCGATGCCGAGATTGCGATGCTCTGCCAGTCGACTTTCTGGCGGCGCCGGGCGCGGCGCAGCGCTACGCCCGACGCGTTGCGCGTAGCCAGCCGTCACGAGGCCGAAGATGGCCTTGCCAACCTCGAACTCCCCTACGCCCGATCGCTCAATGATCGCATTGACGTCGTGCGTCCCATCGAGCAGCGGCAACAGCTTTTCCTGATTGGCGCTGAGCGGCATTTCGCGCGTCGCCAAATGTGCGTTGTCCAGCTCGAAGATGAGGTCGAGACTCGGGATCTTCTTCGCGATTTGCGACCACTCGTCCACACGCCGAGCACCTTCGAGCAACAACGAGTCGGCACTGATGGACACGAGAATTTCACTGTCGTCGGCGCGCAGCGACGCTTCGAACGTGAAGGTGCCGTGCGTCCACGCGAGCAGATAGTAGACGGCCTCTTCGACATGCGTGCGATAGTGGGATTCGAGCCCATCGAGATCGACGAGTCCGCGATCAAGCAGCACCACCGCCAGTGCGCGTTCGTCGGCCGGCGCCGTTGCCGCGACCAGTCGTGCCAGCGCATCCGCCGCGATCGCGCCATGACGCACCAGCCGATCGCCCAGTCGGTCTCGGCGATTGACGATGGACGCGAAAACGATGCGACCGGCATCAAAGTGAATTGTGCCGAAGCTCCCCTCGCGCGCGACGCTCAAACAACCGGTCTTTTGCCCCAGTGCGAGCAGCTGCAACACATCGGCGAGCGATGCTTCGTTGAGATTGCCACGAATCGCCATCAGCGCAGCTCCTCGATCACTCGACCACCAATGTCCGGCCAATCCCAGATCGTTTTTTCACGATCAAGGAAGTAGTCATCCAGCTGACCACCCGTTGCCGCGTGCAGCGCCTGCGCGGACGTGACCGAGCGCGGTTGGCGGACGGGCTCCATGCCGAGCGCCCGCTGCGCCGACTCGACACTGATCGAGAACCCCTGCAAGTCGGAGGATGCGACAACGCGCGTGAACAAGCCGCCTAATTCGCGAACACTGCTGACTTCCTGGTCGGCGAGGAGCGCGATGAGCGCCTGCGTCGGCTCCGCACCGGCCTCCGTCAGCCAACGATGCAGCAAGCGTTCGCGCAGTACGCGATCTGGCGACTGTATCGCGACCACCAACCCTCCTTCGAAGCGGGATCGTAGCCGATCCGCGACGCGCACGAGTTCGCGAGGCGCTCGATCCGATGCGAGCACAATCTGGCCGCCGCGATCGTACAGATGGTTGAACAGATGAAAGAGCTCTTCCTGGGTGCGTTCCTTCCCGGCCAGCGACTGTACGTCATCGAGAATCAGGACGTCTGCCGCACGGTAGCGCGCTCGCCAACGCTCGACCGAACTGTCCTGCATTGCCGCAACAAAGTCGTCCGCAAACACTGACGCGGAAAGGCAGGCAATCGTGCGATCAGGCCAGGCCTGACGCAGCGCATTGCCAAGCGCATGCACAAAATGCGATTTGCCTACACCGCTCGGACCGTGCACGAAGAGCGGGTTGTATCGGGTACCGGGATACTCGACCAGGGCGTCGAAGGCGCGCAGCGCGAGCTGATTCGCCGTGCCGACCTCCATGAGGTCGCGCGTCAACGCCGGCAGCGGTGCCGGTAGCGGCATCGCAGTCGCGAGCGCGTGGTCGAGGAGCGACTGCGCGTCCGCGACCGTTTCAGGGTTGCGAAACGCGGCGTGTCCGCGCAGCGATGGATCGAGCGCAATCGCTTGCGACTCGATGGAACGTAGATGCTCGACAGCGGCGGTAAACGTCGAAAGCAATCCGTTCACGTCTGGCTGAATCGGATGCGACATCGCGCGCTCGAGCACGGCCGTAACAAAACCTTCGCTGCGCCAGAAAGTGCACGCCTCGCCAAGCACGATGCGCCACTTTTCGACGCGTGTTTCAACTTCTTGCAGCACATCGGCGAGGAAGCCTGAGTACTCATCAGCGGAGTCATCGGCTGAGTCATCAGCTACAGTATCGATGCGAGGTACGGAGGTCGGATTCGTCCGCTCGCCAAGCACAGCGCGCACATCGTGCGGAGCAATCGCGTCGCCATCGAGCTGCTGATATGCGGTCAGCTTGTTGAGCGCGCCCTTGAGCTCACGCACGTTGCTGAACGCCAGTCGCGCCACTTCGTCGAGCACACCAGCGCCAAAGTTCAGATCGCGCGCGGCGCAAGCATTTCGCAGAATGGCGAGACGCATCTCGTAGTCCGGTACGCCGACGTCGACAATCAGACCGCCGGACAGACGTGAGACGAGGCGCTGATCGACATCCGGGATCTCGGCGGGTGGACGATCGCTTGTCATCACCAACTGCCGTCCTTCACCCTGCATGATGTTGAAGAGTCGCAGCAACTCGCTCTGGGTCTCGCGTTGACCCGAGAGAAACTGTACGTCGTCGAGGATCAGCAGATCCAGATTGCGATAGCGCTGCGTGAACTCATCCTGATGACCGGTCGCAATCGCGTGATGCAATCGTTCCGCGAGGTCCTCGCCTGTACTGAACTCCACCTGTAGCTCAGCGCGTGCCGCACGCGCGTGCCACGCGATGGCGGCGACAAGGTGCGTCTTGCCCAATCCCGACTGCCCATAGACAAAGAGTGGGTTGTACGCGGTGCCGGGCGCGTCGGCGACAGCCTGCGCAGCCGACGCGGCGAGGCGGTTGGACGAGCCGATGACGAACGTGTCGAATCGGTAGTTACCGTCGAGCAAATTGTTCATGCGGCGTCTGCCGTTTCGTGCGCGTGACCGACCGAACCGTCATCGGCGCCAAGGCGCCGGAGGACACGCATGCCGAGGGCGCGTAGCGTTTCCAGCACGCCCAACCCATGCGGCGCGGCCGCGGCAAACTCGGTCACACCGCGAAAATTCAAGGCCATCGACAGTTCACGTACGCTGGCGGAGAGCGAGGACGGCAGATCCTGCTTGTTGTATTGCATCACCATCGGGAGCACGCGCGCGTCGACGCCATGCTCCGCCAGGTTGGCGTGGAGATCCTGCAGACTGTCGATGTTGTCTTCCCATCGGTGTCGCTGGCTGTCCGCCACGAACACGACGCCATCGGCCCCCTGCAACACCAGCTGTCGGATGGTGCGATAGTACGGCTGACCCGGCACGGTGTAGAGCTGAAAGCGCACCCGGTACGTGCCGACGGTGCCAATGTCCACAGGGAGATAGTCAAAAAAGAGCGTGCGATCTCGACGTGTGGCCAATGACGTGAGCGAACCGACTTGCTCACTCGGCAGCGCCGAATGCAGATACGTGAGATTGGTCGTCTTTCCTGATCGCCCAGGTCCATAATAGACCAACTTGCAAGTGATCTGACGCGTGGCGTGATCTACGATGGGCATGCGCCCGCTCCATTCCTCGCCACGAAAACCACGCCGTCGATCCTCTCCGTTTGTCGTGCGCGCGCTATGTCAGCACTATACGCGGTCCGTCGGGTGCAACAACGCATGTAGACGCGCGGCGAGTGCAATGGCTTCCCGAATCCGGTCTGCGTCCGGCAACGATTCATCATGACGCAGTGCCATGCTCCAGTAGGTCAACGCGCCCGCCAAGTCACCCTGTCGGGCCGCAGTGTCACCATACGAGCACAACGTTGCCGAGTCTGCGTCGAGCGCCGGCCAACCTGTGTCATACCGAGGGAATGACGGTTCGGCAGGGGTAGACGCAACGGCAACGGGCGAAGAATCCGGCTTCGTCTCGGGTGCGAACGTTTGAACGATTGGCGCATCGCCGCAATGCGCGAACGGTGCAGTCGCGTGCACGGGTAAACCGTCGCGATCCATGACGCCGTGCGCGATCGGATCGAAGAGGATATCGTCATCCGGTGATGTCGCTGGTTCGTCCAACGTATCGTCAGCGGAAGGGATCCAAACGTCCGAGACCGCAAGGTTGACAGCGTCGCGGGTGTCAGGAATCGCCGCCTGCACCGGCGGTGTCGGCAACCGTCGGGGCGCACGACACTGATCGGTGACGGTGAGCAGCCCGGCGCCGATGAGTGCGTGCACGATTTGCGCGACGTCGAGCACGGTACGATCCAGCACGGTCGCAAGCTCACTGAGATCCCGCCGACCGTCTACACGCGTCAGCACTTCCCACTCCTGCGGGACCAACCGCAAGAGCGGCAACTGTTGCGGTTCGATATCGACAAACGACGGAACCACGCGTGCGTTGGCGACGCGATCACGCACGCTATCCCAGACCGACGCGCGATGCGCCGCTTCGACCAACAACGAGTCGACTCCCAGTTGAATCGCGCCCGATGGCCGCGATGGCGTGTGGTCGGCAACAAAGTGAAAGGCTCCCTCTTGCCAGGTCAGCAGTTCGAGCACGATCGCCTCGACGCGACGCGCGTCGGCGACGGCCGCGGCTGGCGCACCGATTGCGACACCGAACTCCGTTCCGGCGGACGCACCATCGGAAGTGATCGGCCATTGCGACGCGTCAGTGACGACACCCTGTGCGAACCGAATCGCTGCGGCGCGTGCGTAGAGCGGCGCATGCAAACGCAGCACACCACTCTTGCGGCTCGAGCCGAGCAACTGACACACCTCGGGCACGGCGAGCTCTCGAATCTGTCCTTCGAGGCTCATGATACGATCGTGGTTGGCGTGTTCGATGCCACGTGCGCCGCGAACAACGCATCGACCGAGACTCTGGTGGCATCGTTGGCGTCGGGGGCGTCGGGGGCACTAACCCACTGCCCATCGCCCGCGCTGACATCAGCTTGCGCTGCAGTCGGCGACTGACCACCAGAAATCCGTGAGAGCGCTTCGCGAGCCCACGTGTGATAGACAGTCGAAGGGGCAATACGCCGCCAACGTTCCGCCGCGTCGCGCACGCGGGATTGGCGGACGAGCAACACACCATCGAACCAGAGCGCAGCCGGATGGTCTGTCTCATGTCGCAGCACCCGATCGACGGTCACGCGCGCATCGCCATCGCGCTCGAGCTGTACGAGGAGTTCGACCAGCAACACGAGCGCTTCGATATCGGTCGGCGTCGTCGCACAGTGCCGCGTGAGCGGCGGTAATACCGACCGCAGCGAACGTGTCGCCAAGCCGATGCGAACCAATTCCAGCGTTGCCTCACGGAGCCGCGGAACGACGGCGAGCGCAGCAAACAGCTCGAGGCGAGCCGCCTGAAAGTCCCCGCGCATCCGGAGCAGACGCGCAATCGACACGCGGGGCGATGGTCGCGACGGATCGACCGTGAGCGCACGACGATAGAGTGCGAGCGCAAGATCTTCGTCGCCAATCGACACCGCCGCATCACCAACGAAATGCAGCAACGCGGCACTCGGCGCCACCATACGCAACAGACGACGCATCAGAATCGGAGCCACCTCCGCGCGCACTTCGCCTCTCACGGTTCCAGTCGCCGCGCTAAACGCGAACAGCGCAATCACTTCCGCATCATTCGGACATTCCTTTGACAGCGCACGCAGCGAGGTCACGGCGAGCTGTCCTTCACCCAGCAAGCACTGCGCGCGCGCGACGCCGAGCATCGCTCTCCGACGCAAAGCAGCGCAAGACACGGGCAAGCGCTCAAGCGCGCTTAGACAACTCGCGTACCGCTCCAACGCCTCGCCGTGCGCACCTCGCGCCGCAAATGCATCCGCAGCATCACACCAATCGTAAAGCGTCGCCTCGCTCTCCGACGCATCCACGCCAACGCTCTTCGCACTTGGCGCGAGCAACGCGGCAACCTGGGCATCGGCAATGGATACTCCGCTCAACGGCTCGTGGGCGCGGATCGCCAGTAAATCGAGTGCGCCTGCTGCCTCTGGGCACTCACGCTGCAGGTCAATGCCGACGGTCAGCCGCACGGCAGCCCGCATCGGCGAGAGCCCGAGCGCATGCTGTGTTTCGCGCAACGCTCCGTCTTCATCGCCGAGTGAACCGAGCAATTCGGCCAGCGAATACCGTGCCTCTGCGTGATCCGGACGATGCTCGATCGCGGCACTGAATGCGTCGCGCGCTTCTTCCGGACGATGCAACTCTTGCAAGACGGTGCCGAGCGCATGCCACCCATCCGCATTCGTCGGTTGGAATGCCACGAGCTCACGCAACAACGTCAGCGCGGCCAGTGGATCCCGATGCCGCACGCACCAGTGGGCAAGATTGAGTCGCGCTCGTCCAAGCGTTGGATCGAGTTCGATGGCGCGACGCAGTGCTTCACGCGCGGGCGACGCTTCGCCCAGGTCGGACAACGCCACACCAAGATTGTTATACGCCAGTGCGTATCGCGGATCGACCCGCAACGCGCGTCGATAGCTGTCCGCCGCGCCGTCAAGTTCCCCGCCCTGATGCAACGCAACGCCGTGTTCGTTCCAGAAGCGCGCGGCATCTGCATGTACGGCGAGCAATCGCTCAAAACCTGCGCGCGCTGCGCTAAAGTTCCCACTGACAAGATCGAGTTCGGCGATGGCGTGTCGTGCCAACGTCTCGTCCTCGCCGATCGCCAGCGCCCGATCAAACTCTCGGCGCGCTTCAACGAAATATCCACGCTGGCGGAATGCCATGCCGAGGCCGTAGCGTGCGAGTGCGTCATCGGACGTTGGCACACTCGACGGCGTGATATAGCCCGCCGTCGCATCGAGCGAGAGATCCGCCTGTAGTGTTTGCAACGCCGGGTTTAACTGGGACGCACGCTGCGCCGCTGCCTGCGCCGCATCGTGGTGTCCCATGTCACCCAGCACGAATCCGTGCAACAAGTGCGCCTCAGCAATCGACGGACATTCCGCGAGGAGGAGTTCGAGCGCTTCGAGCGCTTGTTCGTTCTGCCCGCGTTGGTACAGCACTTCGGCGAGATGTAATCGCGCGATCGGATCACCATTCGCCGCGTTGACCGCGCGCTCGAACCAACGTTGCGCACGACGCAGATCGCCTGCGCGCTGTTCGATCAGTCCACGCTCAAACAGCGCGAGGCCGTCGTCGGGATTGTTGGCAATGAGGGCGTCGAGTTGCTGCACTGCTTCCGTCTGGCGCCCAATCAGTCGCAGTAGACGGGCGCGTTCTCGCTGTGCGGTAACGTCATCCGCATCAACGGCGAGTCGTGCCGCCAGCGCCGCGAGGCGAGCATCGCAGGCGCCCGATTGCAACGCGGCAATCTCGAGATTGCGCGCCGCTGTCCGCATGCGCGGATCGAGATCGAGTGCGCGAAGCAATGCCTCCACCGATTCGGCGTAGAGGCCCTTGCTGAAATACAGCACTCCAAGATTGTTGAACGCACCCGGATCCTGCTGGTCGATGCGATGCGACATCGCACGCAACAACTCCACATCTCGCAGTCCCGGAGCGACGACCGTCGTCTCCATGGCGCGCAGCTCGCCGTCAGGCCAGTCGCAGCGCGCGGAGCATGACCTGCAAGGACGCGGGATCCGGTAGCAGCAGAAAGAAGCCGCGCAGCGTGTGTCCCGTTTCCGTCAGCATGAATTCACTTTCAACGCAGATGATTGCGTCGGGGTCCGGCGCAAACTCAGCGAACGCACTGCTCAACACCGCAGTCGACATGTCGATCACGAGTGTTGGCGGAGACGGCAGCAGCAACATGCCCAGAAACTCGCTTAACGCGTTCATGTACGCGCCACTCAAGATGTTGCCTGCTTCCTTGATTGCCGACGTCTCCATTTCGCCAAGTGCCAACGACGAGCCGACCGGGCGGCGCAGCATCAACTCGGCAAGACGCATGACAGTCGGACGCGGGAACACCAGTAGCGTACGCCCGCTCAGATCTCCCAGCATGTGCATGAGCACTGCGGCTACCGGCTCTTCGTCATCAGAGAATTGCGCCGGCAGTTCGTCCATGCTCGCAACGCTGATCGCGGGCACCTTGATCATGATCGTGCTGCCTGTCATCTGCGACAGTGCCGTGGCCGCGTGTCCCGCGCCGATGTTGGCTGTCTCGCGCAACGCATCGAGCTGTATCGTCTTTAGCGACCGGATCGCCTCCATCTTCACTCCGCTTTCGGATCGGGCTGCTTGGCGCGCACGCATTCGACGCAGATACGTCGGCGCACCGCGCAACTCAGCACAGACTGCCTACATCGACGATGAGTGATGGGGTCCCGTCACCGAGAACCGTTGCGCCGTTGAAGAGCGGAAGACTGCCGCGCGCAATGTCCAACGGTTTGACCACGATATCGTGTTGCGAGAGCAGTGCGTCGACGAACAGCGCGCTGCGACGGCCAGCAGATTCCACCACGGCCACAAACGTTTCGTCACCGGAAAATGGCAATCCAAAGCGCTCACGCAAACGTACGATCGGCAGCAATTCGTCGCGCCACGGTAACCGTGCTCCGGCCACTGACGTGACGATCGTGCCAGGTCTGTACTCCAGGACCTCGATAACATGCGCGGCAGGAATCGCGTATGCGGCCGCATCGACACGGACCAACAGCGCGCGAATAATCGCGAGCGTGACTGGAAGGCGAATCGTAAACGCGGAGCCTTCGCCATGCGCTGTCTCGAGTTCAAGCGTGCCTCCCAACGCGCGAACGCGCGTCATAACCACGTCGACGCCAACGCCGCGCCCCGAGATCGATGTCACGGTACTGGCCGTCGAGAAACCCGGATGCGCGAGGATATGCAACAGCTCATCGTCGGTGAGCGCACCAGCCTTCGCATCGATAATTCCCTGCAGTTGCGCGCGCGTTCGAATCGCGTCGCGATCGATACCGCGGCCATCGTCTTCAACCTGAATCACGACGCTACTCCGATCACGTCCGGCGCGGAGGACGAGTTGGCCGGTGGACGGCTTCCCTGCCTGCTCGCGCGCTGCGGCATCTTCAATGCCGTGATCAAGTGCGTTGCGCAATAGATGGACAATCGGTTCGCCGATTGCATCGAGTAACGATCGGTCCAATTCGACGTCGCGGCCCTCGCAGGTGAACTGCACATCCTTACCCAGTTCGCGCGCGATGTCGCGAACCTGACGCGGAAAACGATCGAACACCTGCCCGACGGGCACCATGCGCACCTGCAAAACTTCTTCCTGCAGCGCGCTCACGAGACGGGCCGTTTCGTGGGCCACGCGTGTAAGCATTCGATCGGCGCCACCCTCCACCGCCGCGTCGGTCGCGCGCAACAATCGATCCCGCGTGATTACCAACTCACCAACAAGATCGAGCAGCGTGTCGAGTCGCGAGAGATCCATGCGGATCGTACGGGCGACTGCGCCACTCGCCTTGCTGGGCACAAGCGGCTCGACCGCACGAACACTGACGCGCGCCACGTCGCCAGCGCTGCGTACCGCCGTTTCGATATCGGTATCCGTGTGCGTCGATTGCAATACGATGCCCAAGATGCCGTCGAATTGCTCCAGCTGCCACAGCGGTTGCGCGGGCGTCATACTCCGCACGGTGCCGAGGGTCTGCAGACGCGCCAGAACAATGAGCGCGCGAACACCTTTGAGCTGACAGTCAGCGGTCAGCCGTATTTCGACGACGCGGTCCGGCGGCGCATCTGGAGTCGCCGCTGCGGCGTTCGCCGCACGTGCGTCTACCTGTCGTGCATCTGTCATCCGTGCGTCGCAAAAGATGTCGCCGCGTATGGCGCTGTTGGCGTTCGCTACAGACGATGCAGCTCGTGCAACGTGCTGCGCGTTTTGAGGATGGGCGTCATCGGTCATCGTATCGCTTAGTGCATCGAGACGATCGAGAAGCGCTTGGACCGCGCGCGTGATGGTACCGCCACCATCTACATCCGTCGCGTCGAGCGTGTGACGCAGCGCATCGCTCCCATCAAACAGCAGTTCGAGGGCGTCGGCATCTAAAGCGCGCGTGTTGCGCCGCACGGCGTCGAGCACGGTTTCGAGCGCGTGCGATAGCCGTTCGACGGCGACATAGCCCATGGCGCCAGCCATGCCCTTGATGGTGTGCGTACTGCGAAACAGCGACGCCACCTGCGACGCGATCGCGACCGGATCATTCGCGCGTTGTTCGAGCGCGAGCAGCGCCGCATCAATCTCGGCGAGATGCTCCCGACTTTCCGTGCGGAACAGGTCCGCGTAGCGAGAGTGATTCATGCGACGCTCGCGCGTTTATGCGATGGCGTGTTTATGCGCTGGCGCGTGCATACGCTGGCGCGTTTGTGCGCTGGCGCGTGCATGCGTGCGATCGCGACGACTACGCCGCGAGCACGCGGGACACGGCTTCGAGCACGCGGCTTGGCTGAAAGGGCTTCACGACGAAGTCCTTCGCACCGGCCTGTATCGCCTCGACCACCAGCGCCTGCTGACCCATCGCGCTGCACATGAGGACGCGCGCCGACGGATCGTGCTTGGTGATTTCTCGCACGGCGTCGATGCCGCCCATGTCCGGCATGACGATGTCCATCGTCACCAAGTCGGGGCGCAGCAGCTTGTACTTCTCGACGGCCTGTACTCCGGTCTCCGCCTCTCCGACGATTTCAAAGCCCGCTTGTTGGAGAATATCCCCCACCATCGTGCGCATGAAGATCGCGTCGTCACAAATCAACACTGTCCGGCTCACTGTGCTATCTCCTCGGAAGAGAGCAGATGCCGCGCACAGAGCGCGACCGCGTCCAATGGCACCACGAGCTCGTGATCCATCGGTAAACCCGATACGCGTGCATCCGCTGGCTGCTCTTCGCGGACGTCGCGCACCGCTTGCACGGCCAGCCCGATCAGGCGAGTCCCGTACTCCAGGAGGACGATTGACCCGGTCGTGACGGCACGCACTCCGGAGAGCAGCGCAGCAAGGTCCAGCACCGTGACGATCGCGCCCCGCACGTTAACGATGCCAACCATGCAGTCGGCGGCACCGGGAACACGCACAATCGCGGTGGGCCGGAGCACCTCTCGTACCTGCGCCACCGGAATGCCATACACCGTGGTCGCCGTCGTCACGATCAGCGTGTGATCGCGTTGCTCATCGTCGTCCTGCCACACAGGCCGGACGGACGCGTCACGCACCAACGTGTCACGCGTCGGCGAGCGGGTCGTCGAGCGGGAGGTTGGGGTCGTCGACGTGAAAGAATCGAAAGACATCGAGCGGATCATCCTGCGTGGCGAGTTCCGGTATACCGCTGATCGCCGCAATAGAGCGACGGAGATCGTCGGGCAACGGGGCCCGCAAGTCGAGCTCCGCACCCGTGATCGGATGACGGAAACGCAACCATGCGGCGTGCAGGAAAAACCGTTTCGGTGGTAGTTCTGCCAGACGGCGTCCGCCGCCCCCACCATAGGTATCGTCACCTACCACCGGATGCCCCACCGATTGCAGGTGGACTCGGATCTGATGCGTACGCCCGGTATGCAGGTGCGCGCGGAGCAGATCAGCCGCATCGAAGCGCGCCAGTCGAGAGAAATCGGTCTTCGCGGCCTTGCCGGACTGCACGATCGCCATCCGCGTCCGATCTTTCGGATCGCGATCGATCGGTTTGTCGACGCGGAGAAAATCTTCCTTGAGGTGCCCCCAGCTGAGCAACGCGTAGCGACGCGTGACATGCCGCGCCGCGATCGCCGCGCTCAGCTTGCGATGCACGATATCGGTTTTGGCGACGACCAACAGGCCAGACGTCTCCTTGTCCAGCCGATGCACCAAGCCTGGACGATCAGCACCGCCACCGTCCGCGAGCGGTTCACCGCGACCCATCAAGGCGTTGACTAACGTGCCCGACCAATTCCCCGGGGCGGGATGGACGACCATGCCGGCCGGCTTGTCGATGACGACGAGATGTTCGTCTTCGTAGGCCACGCTGAGCGGGATCTGCTCAGGAACGATGTCACGTCCCTGCGGCGGCGGAATGACCACGACCACCCGATCACCAGCATCGGTGCGATACGACGCCTTCTCCGTCTTCTCGTTGACGCGCACATGCCCGTTCGCGATAAGTGTCGCCGCTTGTGTGCGCGACAACTCACAACGCGAGGCAACGAAGAGATCGAGCCGCTGCCCGATCTCTTCGGCAATCACAAAATCGTGCGTGTTGCCGGCGGCGCGTTCACCACTGCGTTCGCTACCGCTCATGATTGCGCGTCCTGATCCTGACGCCAGAGCGCCAGCACCAGGCAAACCGCACCGACCGTCACCGCAGAATCCGCAACGTTGAACGTCCAGAAGCGCACGTCACCCAACCCGATATCGATAAAATCCACAACACCATCCCGAAGACGAATGCGATCCAACAGGTTGCCGATCGCGCCGCCAATCACGACGGGTACTCCAAAGGCTGCCAACTTCGAATCACGCGTCAAATCAGCAGTTGCGCGCAACAGTACCACGACGATAACAACGCTCAGCGCCGCAAAAATCCAACGCGATGCCGGTCCGAGATGCATCCCGAACGCCGCGCCCGGATTGTAGGCCAGCGTAAAACGCACCACATCACCGATCACGTTGTGCGGCACATGCCTCGGCACCAATCGATCCGCCGCGATCGACTTCGTGATGAAGTCGATCACCGTGACGACAGCGACAATCACCCAAAACGACGGCGTGCTCGACGCCGACTTGCGGGAGTATCGCTCCGCCGCGTGCTCGGTTGCGATGGGCGAGCTCACGACGGATCGCTCGCGATCGCGTTGCTCACATCGCGCGATTCATCGGACGCAGCAACGACGCGATCCTTGCCGCCAACCTCGTCGAGATGATCCTCGCCCCACAACACCCATGCCAACAGAAAGGCTCCCGTGCTTACGGCGATATCCGCCACATTGAATGTCGGCCAACGATGCAGGCCCACGCCAACGTCAATGAAGTCTACGACGCCGCGTTCCGACGCCAACCGATCGATCAAGTTGCCGAGTGCGCCCGCCGCCACCAGTGCGATGGCCAGCACGCGCCAGAGGTTGTCCGATGCGGTCTGACGATACAAGCGCCACAAAATCACCAGCGCACCGATCGTCAGCGCCATGAAGATCCAGCGCGAAAAACCACCAAGATACAACCCGAACGCTGCGCCCGGATTGTAGACGATGGCGAATCGCATCATGTCGCCGAGAAACTGCTGTGCTTCTCCCGACGGCGGAAGCAATGCCACAGCGACCTTCTTCGAGATGAGGTCAAGAAGGACGACGACGATGAGTACCGGCAGCGAGACAAGCGCCTTCATAGTGCGCTCACGTCAGGCCTTCTTCGCCTCTTCTTCGCGCGTCTTGCATGCGAAGCAGAAACGGGCGTGCGGCAGCGCGTCGAGACGATCGAACGCAATCTCTTCGCCACACTGGTGACACTTGCCGAAGGACTCGGGCGACTTGTACAGGCGACGCAGCGCCTGATCGATGTGCCACAAAAACCGGCCTTCCTGCGACGCGAACAGGAACGCCTTTTCACGCTCCATCGCATCGGTGCCCTGATCGGCCATGTGAAACGAGTACGCGCCGGAGTCCCCGTCGGACGAATCGCCATTGGGCCCGAACGTGTCTCCATGGTGCCCCAGCTCTTTCAGCACGCGGCGCCGCTCTTCGAGCAACCGCTTCTCGAAATGAGCGAGCTGCTTCTTGGGCATGGCCTTCAGCTTCTTCGCTGCGTTCGTTCCAGCCATCAGATGCCTTCCTTCGAAAGCGCGAGTCGGACGGGACGTCCTTCAACGTCCGCCACCTGTGTCGCAGTCCACGTGGAGCCATCTCCCGCAGCGGAAAATGGCGAGCCCGTCTCCTGACCAATCAGCACCTGCGTAGCCAGGACCTCCTCGGCGATGCGGCCCCGATGGGCGGCCACCGCGCTTTCCAGCTCTTCATCACCCGCCAAGGCCACGACGATCCGATCACTCACGTCGAGTTGCGCTTCCTTTCGCAGACGCTGTACCCGACTGATGACCTCACGAGCCAACCCTTCCAACCGAAGCTCGGGTGAAATCGTCGGATCGAGCGCCACGCCGTACCCCCCATCCTCCTGCACGACCGCCGCACCCGACGCACGGCGAATGATAGCCACGTCCTCCGGGTCGATCACGAGCGATGCACCCGCCGCCTCAATGGTCACCGAGCGACCAGCCGCCAGCTCGCGCAGCACCGCAACCGGCAATTCCGCCACCGCCGCCGCCACCAGCGGCGTCTCCTTCCCGAACTTCTTCCCTAACGAGCGGAAGTTGCCTTTCGCTTCCAACGAGACGAGCGCGTCGGTCGACGTGACGAACTCGACCTGCTTGATGTTCAGCTCAGCCGACAAAAGATAGCCGAGCGCGGAAGCGCCAGCCGGATCGCCGGGAACGACGCACTGCACCGACGGGAGCGGTTGCCGCACCGATATATCGGCCACGTCACGCGCCGCGCGACCGAGACCGGCGAGTGTCCGGATATCCTGCATCGACGACTCCAGCGCCTCGTCGGAGTGCGTCTCGCCCGTGCGTACGTAGTCGGCCAGATGCACCGACGTACCCGTCAGCGCACGATGCACCGCGTCCGTCATGAACGGGGCAAATGGCGCGAGCAAACGACAGGTGACCGCCAGCACTTCATGCAACGTCGCGAACGCCGCGCGATTGTCGTCGGAATCGACCTCGTAGAAACGCGACCGTGACAGACGCACGTACCACTTGGATACGTCCTCGTCCATGAATTGCATGACGCGACGGGCGGCCAGCGTGGCATCGAAGTTGGTCAGATGCTGATCGGTCTCACGTTCGGTCCGTGCGAGACGTGACAAGATCCACCGATCGAGCGCCGGACGAGCAGCAACCTTCGGATCGGCGTCACTTGGCGTCCATCCGAAATTCGCGTACTGCGCGAAGATACCGTTGTAGACATTGCGAAAGGTGAGCAGAAAGCGGCCCGCCGTTTCGCGAATCGCGTTCTCGTCGAAACGACGCGGTACCCAGACCTGGCTCGACGCGACGAGAAACAGTCGCACCGCATCCGCACCGTGGCGCTCAAGCACCTCCCACGGATTCACGACGTTGCCTTTGCTCTTGGACATCTTCTGTCCGTTGGCATCGAGCACGAGATCGTTCACCACCACGCTGCGATACGGCGCGGCAGTGGCTTCACTGTTGTTGGGCAGCGCGTCGCCCAATCCTGTTGCAATCGCCAACAGCGAGTAGAACCAACCACGCGTCTGATCTACACCCTCGGCGATGAAGTCTGCTGGGAACTGCTGCGCGAGCATCTCCGCGTTTTCGAATGGATAGTGCCACTGCGCAAACGGCATCGACCCCGAGTCAAACCAGGTATCAATCACTTCGGGCACGCGACGCATCGTGCCTTTGCCCGTCGGTGACGGCCACGTGTACTGATCGATATTCGGCTTGTGCGGGTCGAAATCGGCGCCCATCAGCGCGCCTGCGCGCCCCAACGCGAACAGATCCACCGGCACTTCATCGATACGCCCCAGACGCTGCGCGAGTTCGGCAAAACTGCCGAGTACATCGACTTCAGTCGGGTCTTCGTCGTTCACCCACACTGGAAGCGGCGTGCCCCAATAGCGATCGCGCGACACGGCCCAATCCACGTTGTTGGACAGCCACTCGCCAAAGCGCCCGGTACCGACTTCGCTCGGATTCCAGTTAACCTTGGCGTTCCGCGCCATCAGATCTTCTTTCACCGCCGTCGTGCGGACAAACCACGAGCCGCGCGCGTAATACAACAACGGCGTGCCGCAGCGCCAGCAGTGTGGATACGAATGCACGAACGTGCTCGCTTTCCAGAGCACATCGCGCGCGCGCAAGATTTCGATAATGCGCGCGTCCGCTTGCTTGACGAAGACGCCGCCGACTTCCGGGATGTCGGCGGTGAATTCACCGCGCGCGTTCACCGGTTGCAAAAACGCCAAGCCGTGTCGCTGCCCCGCCGCATAGTCATCCGCACCGAATGCTGGCGCCATGTGTACGACACCGCTCCCATCATCGGCGGACACGAAGTCTTCGGACACGATGACTTCGTGACGCCCTTCTTCAGGATATGGCACCCAGTCGAGCGGCCGACGGTACTTGAGCCCAACCAACGCCGAGCCATGATGTGCGCCGATTTGCTCCCAGCGATCGGCCCAATCACCGCCCAGCACCGCGGGAACGCGCGCCTCGGCCAGGATGATGGTCCACGCATCAGCGGCGGCATCCGCGTTTTTCTTGCGCAATTCGACGTAATGCAGCTCGGGATGCACCGCGAGCGCAGTGTTCGACACCAACGTCCAAGGCGTTGTGGTCCACACGAGTATGCGACGACGCACGCCGGGCGTTGGCTGCCCCTGCGCGTCAAGCAGATCGAGCGCGACATAGACGCTCGGATCTTCGACGTCGTCATAGCCCTGCGCGACTTCGTGACTCGACAGCGCCGTACCGCAGCGCGCGCAATAGGGCAGAATCTTGTGCCCCTTAAAGAGCATGCCCTTGTCGTGCAGCGTGCGCAGCGCCCACCACACACTTTCGACGTAGTCGTTGTGATACGTGACGTACGGATCGTCGTAGTCGAGCCAGTATGCGGTACGCTTCGACAACTGCTCCCATTCACCGCGATACTTCCAGACACTCTCGCGACAGCGGCGGTTAAACTCCGCAACGCCAGTCTGCTCGATCAGCTGCTTCCCGCCCAACTTGGCGATGTGCGATACATCTACGCCCTGTCGCGCTGCCTCTTCACGCTGCAACTCCTTCTCGACTTCGATTTCGACGGGTAGGCCGTGGGTATCCCAGCCCGCCTTCCGACGCACGAAGTGCCCCTGCATCGCGCGATGGCGGCAGAACAGATCCTTGATCGTACGCGCGAAGACGTGATGAATGCCTGGACGACCGTTTGCCGTCGGCGGACCTTCAAAGAACACCCACGGCTTCGCATCCTTGCGCGCCTCGAGCGTGGCTTCGAACAGCTTCTCTTCATCCCATCGTGCCAGCAACGCCGATTCAAACGCGTCGGCGCTCAGCTCCGGGAGCAGCGGGTACAGCGATTCAGTCATGGCCGAGCGACGAGGAAATCACGCAAGTAACAGGAAGCAGACAACAGAAACCGAACGAGAGAACGCGATGGACAGGACGATAGCGAGGCCGACAACAGCGCAGCGTCAGAGGCGGGCCAGCACACCGGTCACCACGGCCGACAACTTGGGCTCTGCCGCGCGCGCGACGCCGATGATCTGATCGAGGCTCGCCGGTTCCAAGGCATCCGGCAGGCATTGATCGGTGATGATCGAGAGCCCGAGGACGCGCATGCCACCATGGCGCGCGACGATCACTTCGGGGACGGTCGACATCCCCACCACGTCGGCACCAACGGCACGGAGAAACCGATATTCGGCGCGCGTCTCGAGATTGGGCCCCTGCACCGCCGCGTACACACCTTCGCGGAGCGTGATGCCATTGGCGACCGCGATCTCGCGCGCCAGCGCACGCAACGCCGGATCGTACGGCTCACTCATGTCGGGAAAGCGAGGGCCAAGCGTATCGTCATTAGGACCGATGAGCGGATTGTCGCCAAGCAAATTGAGATGATCAGCAATGAGCATCAGATCACCCGGTGCCCACAGTGGATGCATCCCACCGCACGCATTGCTCACCAACAACGTCTCCGCACCCAACGCGCGCAGGACGCGCACCGGGAATGTCACCTGCTGCAACGAATAGCCTTCGTAGCGATGAAACCGCCCTTGCATCGCGACGACGGTCTTGCCCGCGAGCGTGCCGCAAAGCAAACGCCCTTTATGCGTCTCAACCGTCGAGAGCGGAAAGTTGGGCAGATCACTGTACTCAATGACCACGTCGACCTTGATCGCCTCGGCGAGTGCGCCCAGCCCCGTACCGAGGATGATTGCGACATCGACTGGCTTGGGAAAACGCGCCCGTATCGCCATCGCACACGCTTCGATGCGCTCGCGCGAATGCAAGCCGAGCGCGGGATTGGCTAATCCGACGGCGGTGTGCTCCTGCGTGTACTGCAGCTGTGGAAACGATTGTGGCGTTTTCAATTTTCCTCCACGATATCGAGCCACGACGGAGTCGGCGCCGCACCGCGCGTCGGCAATTCGCGGAGCTCCTGCAACAGCTCCGGCGCTTCGCCTGACGCATCGCGGGTGCCCATTTCGCGGAGCGGTTCGCGCGGAGTGAGACGCGCCGCGGGCACGGCGGTGGATGGCGTTTCGCGTGCCGACTCACGCATGCTCTCCCGCAGACTCTCCCGCGCTGGCTCACGCGATGATTCACGCGTGGGTTCGCGTAGCTGCCCAAAGTTCGGCATCGGCGTCTCTTCTTCGGCGGCGTGCAACTCCGTCAACTGCCGCTCGAGATGCTGACGCAGCTGCGCGAGATACGTGCGCCGTGCGCGCCAGAGCTGCTGCAGTTCTTCTTCGGCCCGACGCACATCCTCCCGCACCTGTTGCACGGCCGCCGACGCTTCGGCCTGCGCTTCGCGCACGATGAGCTGCGCCTCGCGCTCGGCTTGCTGGCGGATTTCACCGCGCAATTGCTGCGCGCTCACAAGCGCCTCATTCAACGCCTTGTCGCGCTCGCGAAATGCCTTGAGCTGCTCGTGAAAGTTGCGCGCCTTCTGTTCCAGTTCCTGATTCACGCGCGCCAGCCGCTCCAGCTCCTCGGCGACCTGGTCGCGGAACTGATCCACACGCCCGCGATCGTACCCGCGCAGCGCGTTGCCAAAGTCGAAGCGCCGAACGTCAAGCGCTGTCAGGTGAAAGGCGTCGTCCGTCATGCAGACTCCCGGAGATGGCGGCGGCGAACTGGCGAGAGAAAAGGCACTGGAAACTTAAACGAGGGCCAGTCTCGATCTGGCTTCACGTGCGATCGCCGAAGAGAATCGTGCCAAGACGCACGTGCGTCGCCCCTTCCTCCACGGCGACTTCGTAGTCCCCGGACATACCCATGCTGAGGATCGTTGCCGGATGTCCGGCGGCACAAAGCACATCCTGCGCCGCACGGGTGCCGCTGAAGACGGACCGTAGCACCGACTCGGGCGCGTCATACGGCGCCATCGTCATCGTGCCACACACGCGAAGCCCCGACCGGGAATGCAGTCGATCGGCCACGGCCGCGACGTCGTTCAGTGCGAAGCCGCTCTTAGTAACCTCTCCGCTGACGTTGACCTGCACGAGCACGTCCAGCACCTGGCCCGCTGCGCGCGCGGCCTCATCGAGCGCGTCGGCCAACCGTTCGCTGTCGAGTCCATGCACCAACGAGAAGGCGAGCGCTCCTTTTGCCTTGTTGCGCTGCAGATGGCCGATCAGGTGCCAACGAACGGGCGCGGTGACCGCCGCCATCTTGGCCTCGGCTTCCTGCACGCGATTCTCACCCACGTCGCCCAGTCCGGCGCTCCATGCTGCCTCAACCGCTTCGGGGCCGTGCGTTTTCGTGACCGCGATGATGGTAACAGGATCGCGTCGGCCGCTCCGTGCCTGCGCCAACGCGATGCGCTCGCGCACCTCGCCAACATGCGACGCAACGCGCAATTCGAAGCTCAGCGCTGCATCGGTCGAGGGGCCGGAAATTCCCATAGCATATGAAGTTAGGTACCCCCACAAGCCGACACAAGTAATGGATCGGCGGGTGCGACCACTTGAGTGCAACGGAGCAAGGCCTGCATTTGAAATGCCGCCGCGTCGGCCTCGACCGGCAGGGTCATCAGCAAAGCTGGTGGAACGTGGTCGCGAGCGCGGGCAAGCGCGGGCATGTCGAGCCCCATCGTGCCGGGTCTGAGCAATGAGTCCGGTGCGTACACCAGCCCTTGCAGCGCCCATCCGACGCGTGCGCTGACCCTATTTCGGTCCATCGCCGAAAGCAACGCACTCACGCGCACCGAGCGACGGTTCGCGGCGGCCGACGTCGCGATGGTTTGCAACGCCTCGAGCTGTGAGACGGCCGCGCCCGATGACGCCGGCAACAATCGAGTTCGCGTCGCGATCTGCTCGCGATACCAAGCTGCGCGCAGGAGCGGTATGGTCACCACGGTTACGTCGCTGCGATAGTCCTCGACTTGCTGCAAATACCAGAGCGGAAAACTGTCGTTGTCTCCCGCTGTGAACAGCACGCCATTCTGCGGCACCGCGTCGAGCAACAGGCGCCCGAACGTTCGAGGCAGTGACGCCATCGGCTCGCGCGTCCGATCCATGGCCGGTCCATTCGCCACCAACGGAACCGCAGCAACGGCGTATGCCACGGGCGCAATCACGGCAGGCAGTCGCGTCGCCAAGCGGGCGGCGATGACCGCCAACCCCGCGCCTGCCGACAATCCCCATGCCCAAAACCCAAGCACGAAGAAGTAGTCCCGCTCGCGCGCTTCACGCACGACACTATCCGCTAACACACCACTTCCGTACGTCGGACCCGCTTTGAGATTGAGCCATGTCGCGACGCCGAGTGTACCGCACAGCAACAGCAGCGCCATCGCGCGACCGACCCGTGCGTCGTGTCGCCACAGCCCGCGCACGCCAAGCAGCGCCAGCCAGCCCCAGAGCAGCGTCAGTGGGGTGCGCGACCAGCTTGGCGAGGGCACGCGATGCAAACCGAACGCAACCTGCCAGTCGGCCCACTCGAACACGTTGCCAAATTGCAGCCACAGCGGTGCGCTACGCGGCCACAGTCCCGCGACCGCGTACTGCTCACGCTGCAGCACGCTCACGACGGCCCGCAGCGTGACCGCGTTACCCGAGTTCAGCGCGGGCGCATGACCCGCGCGCAACGGCAGCACCGCACAGGCAGACAGCGCGAGCGCGGCCAAGGCGCACCAGGTCAGCATCTCGCGAGTCGTCGGTCTCGCGCCTCGCCACGCAAAGGCGATCGCCGCAGGAAGCGCGACCATCGCACTGAGGTGTATCGGAAGAGTGAGTGCCGTAAGAAACGCCAGCAGCGCACGCCATCGCTGACGCGTGTCATCACTGGCATCATGCCGTCCGGCACGCTCGCCGGCATACAACATCGCCACCGACAACAGCAACGAGACCGCATAGACCTCGGTCTCCGTCGCATTTGCCCAGACGCTCATCATGGCACCGGCGCTGACCGCGGCGGCAACGGCTCCTCGCGCCCCGATCCATCGCGTCGCCATCGCGGCGCCGAGCGCGCCAGCAGCGGCCGTGGCCCACGCCGAGAGCATGGTCACCGATCGCGCGGGACCCGCCGAGGAGAAAACCATGGCCGCGACACGAGCGATCAACACCCACAACGGCGTGCCAGGCGGGTGCGGAATGCCCATGGTATTGGCAGCGGTCGCGAGCTCCGATGCATCCCAGAACGTGAGATCTGGTGCGGCGGTCGCGAGATACGCCGAGAGCAACACGACGAACGCAATCACCGCCGCGACGGTCGATGACGGGAGTCGAAATCCCCGACGAGTCGTGCGCGTGCTCGGCGTCGTCGCGCGCACCGAAGCGTCGAAGACACTGCCTGCGTCGTTCGCTGCCACGTTCTCTACCACGATGCCTGGTACGGTTCCTGCCTCATTTCTGATGACGGTCACGCGACGCGTCCGATTACTGCGAATTCTGCGGTTTGCTTCGGCTCACGCCCGGCAAGCAGATCGCGCACCTGCGTGGACGTCAGTTGCTGCTGCAACGATCCGGCCAACGCGATGGACACGGACGCCGACTCCTCGGACACGACAATCACCAGGGCATCGCTCTCCTCACTGAGTCCGAGCGCGGCGCGATGACGTGTGCCGAGTGATCGATCGGTGACCGGTGATTGCGAGAGGGGCAGAATGCATCCCGCACCGATGATGGTGTCACCACGGACGATCACGGCGCCGTCATGCAATGGCGAGTACGGCGTGAAGATCGTCGTGAGCAAGTCCGCAGTGAGCTTGGCCTGCATGGCCGATCCGCTTTCGACGAAATCGCCAAGTGGCACGTCGCGCTCGACGGCAATGATCGCACCGATGCCCGATCGGGCCAGCCGCTCCACGGCGTCAGCAATTTCATCCTCAATCGGCCCTTGATCGAGCCGCCGAAAAAAGCGCGTGACCGGAGCTTGGCCGAGATGCGCAAGCGCGGCGCGGAGTTCCGGCTGAAAGACGATCAGCAACGCAAACGCGCCGTACGTGAAGACTAGACCGAGCAGGTACGTCAGCATCGACAGCTTGAGTAACCACGCGACCGCATAGACCGCAACCAACACCACGATACCGGCCAGCATCTGCAGCGCCCGCGTGCCCTGAATCAGTCGCAACACGCGATAGAAAATCAGCGCGACGACGCCGATTTCGACCGCGTCACGCCAGGTGAATTGCACCGCCAGCAGCTGAAAATCGTTCACGCAGGGATCGTGGGAGTGTGGACCGTATCGAGCGCCGCAGAGCGGTGTGGAGCGGTGTGGAGCGGTGTGGAGCGTGCGCCAGCGTTAGCACGGCGAGGTGGCATGATGCGACGAGCGGGCCCGGACCGTGTAGCTCCGGACCCGCTCATCCACGGGTACCACTGCGTCGGAACGTTAACGGCGATTAGGCCGGAGCGATCTCCGGGCCGCCGAGCAGGGGCGGCACGACTGGACGCGGCGTCGGCGCGATCGCGGGCGCAACCGGGAACGGCAGCCCAGGCATCCCATCAGCCTGTGGACGAGGACCGAGCGGCTTTCCGCTCTTCAGCAGAATGATGTCATCGCGCGTCAACGTCTCACGCTCAAGCAGCTGCGTGGCGACGATATCGAGCAACGAACGATTCTCGGTGAGCACGGAGACAGCGCGCGCATGTGCTTCCATCACCACGCGCTTCACTTCCGCGTCGACGAGCTGCGCGGTCTGCTCAGAGACTTCACGACGCGACTGTACTTCGCGACCGAGGAAGAGATCCTGCTCATTGTCGCCGACGAGGATCGGACCGATGGTATCGGACAGCCCCCACTGCGTCACGTAGCGCCGCGCAATGCTCGTCGCCTGCTGAATGTCGCTCGCAGCGCCCGTCGTCACTCGGCTATGTCCGAAGACGATTTCTTCTGCAGCACGACCACCGTAGGCCATGACGAGACGTGCCTCGAGCTGCTCACGCGTGACCGAGACGCGATCGTCTTCGGGCAACGTGAAGGCAATACCGAGCGCACGGCCACGCGGCACAATGGTGACCTTATGCAAGGGATCGTTCCCCTTGACCATCATCGCGCAGACGGCGTGTCCAGCCTCGTGAAATGCGGTGAGGCGACGCTCCTCGTCCTTCATGACGAGCGACTTGCGCTCAGCGCCGAGCATGACGCGATCTTTCGCCTCTTCCAGATCGCTCATGTAGATCTTGTCGTGACCCTTTCGGGCCGCGAGCAACGCGCCTTCGTTGACCAGATTGGCGAGATCCGCACCAGCCATACCCGGCGTGCCACGCGCCAACGACGTTACGCTCACATCATCGGCCTGCGGCTTGTTGCGCAAATGCACCTTGAGGATGCCTTCACGTCCTCGGAGGTCGGGCGCGTCGACGACGATCTGGCGATCAAAGCGACCCGGGCGCAGCAGTGCAGGATCGAGCACGTCCGGCCGGTTTGTCGCGGCGATCAAAATCACGCCGTCGTTGGACTCGAAGCCGTCCATTTCGACGAGCAGCTGGTTGAGCGTCTGCTCACGTTCATCATGACCACCGCCCATCCCGCTGCCGCGATGGCGGCCGACGGCGTCGATTTCGTCAATGAAAATGATGCACGGTGCGTGTGCCTTGCCCTGTTCGAACAGATCGCGCACGCGTGACGCGCCAACGCCGACGAACATCTCAACGAAGTCCGAGCCCGACATGCTGAAGAACGGACGTCCCGCTTCGCCGGCGACGGCCTTGGCGAGCAGCGTCTTGCCGGTACCCGGCGGCCCTACGAGCAGCGCGCCCTTGGGCAGACGTCCACCGAGCTTGGTGAACTTCTGTGGGTCCTTCAGGAACTCGATGATTTCCTGCAACTCGACCTTCGCTTCGTCGGCACCGGCCACATCCGCAAACGTAATCTTGGGCGTGTCCCCGCTGAGCAGCTTGGCTTTGCTCTTACCGAACGAGAAGGCCTTGTTGCCGCCGGCCTGCATCTGCCGGAAGAGGAAAATCCAGAAACCGATGAGCAGGATGTACGGCAGCACCGTGATGAGGAGGCTGCCGAAGTTGGCGCGTGCCTCCTGAGCGGAGATGCGCACGCCGCGATCGTAGAGGCGTTTGGATTCATCCTGCGACAGCCCCATGGGCAGCCGCACGTTGAAGCGCTGCGCTTCGCGGTTGTTCACGCGGACCGGCTGGCGGAACTGCCCCGCCATCACGTTGTCCGGTTGGAAGATGACAGTTTGGATGTTGCCGGCATCGAGCTGCTGGCGATACGCCGTGTAGTCGATTTCCGGCGACTGGGTCTCACGCCCCCCGTTATACGAGAGGAACGCCACCGGGATCAGGATCACAAGGATCCAGAACGAGAGCGTCTTGGAGAACCGGCCCCAATTGAAGGGCTTTTTCGGAGAGGGCGTCATGTTTGCGGGCATCGTTTGACCTGACTACTGCAGACTGGCGACATACGGGAGGTGCCGAAAATTCTCGGCGTGGTCGAGTCCATACCCGACCAGGAATTCGTGCGGCGCGTCGAATCCGATGAACTTCGTGGGATGCGACAGCTCCGTGGCAATGTGCTTGTGCAGCAACGCGCAGATCTCGAGCGACTTGGGCATCCGCTCACCGAGCAGTTCGATGAGACGGTTGAGCGTACGACCTGAATCGACAATATCCTCGACGAGAAGAATGTGTTTGCCTGCCAATTCCGTTTCCGGATCGTAGAGCAAACGCACAACGCCGCTCGATTCCATCGCATCGCCATACGACGATGCGACAAGAAAGTCGACTTGCAGCGGCCGTGCGATGTTGCGCACGAGATCGCTGAGAAAGATGAAGCTGCCCTTGAGAAGACCCAGCACCAACAGCTCCCCGTCGGGATACGCGGCCGTGATTTCCGCCCCCAATTCAGCTACACGCGTGGCGATTGCGTCGGCGTCGAACACGATGCGACGCACCGCCCGTCCGTCGAGTCGCGGATCGGCCGGGATGTTGACGAACTCCTGCCCTGCAGCCTCAGTCGTGCTGGCGCTCACACCGATACCAAATCGAATCCGGCCGACCGGGCCGGTACGGGACCGCGACACTGCGGCAGACTCCAGGAATCCACACGATCTCATCCCCTGCAAGGACGACTGGCCACGTCGGCCGGTCAAGCGCAGGGACCGCTGCTTCTGCAAAATATCGTGCGACGCGCCGTCCCGCCTCGGCACCGGCCCCCTGAATGCGATCACCCGGCCGCCACGCGCGCAGGCGCAACGAGCCTGTTGCCGGCATCTCGCAGCACCAGCTGGATTCCCGTGGCGGCGTCGCCTCCGCGATCGGTGCTGACGGGAGTTGCCGAAATCGCCATCGCCCCCAACGCGCTGGCAGTGAGACGCCCGGCCCTTCCCAGGGCCCGGGTGCCATTCGTGCCGTTGCCGCAACACCACGCAATTCGAACACATCAACCGCACCTCGGCCCTGACGGAGCACCACGGCGCCGCCAGCCAAGGCGATATGTGCCCCCCGACGTCCCCCGTTGGTAAACCGAACCAGTGCCTGAGTTCCGCGCGCATCGATCGCAACGCCCACCATCGCGAACAGCGCCGCCCAGAGCACCGCGCAGCCCTCCGTGGTCGTTTCCTCCAGCGGCCGCGCCGGCACGCGCACCACCGAGGCATGCAGGCGTATTACACCGAATGTCGTCACGAGCGCGTCGACGTCTCGTCGCCAATTGGCCGCACGCTCTCCAATGCCGATCATCGCGTTCGCAAATCCTGGCGATGCCGATTCGAGCAACGGGAGCAAATCGAGGCGCATCCGACTCCGTAAAAAAGTCGGCTCGGCATTGGTCGGATCATCGAGGAAAGGCACCTGTTCCTGCGCGGCCCATATCGCGACTTCGGCGCGCGACACGCCAAGCCATGGTCTGGCGATCGGGCTTGCTGCCGCCAGTCCGGCAAGCCCGCGCGCCCCGGCACCGCGCAACAGTCGCATCACCACCGTTTCCACCTGATCGTCGCGCGTATGGGCTGTCGCCACGCGTGCTCGGTAGGCGCGCGCCACACGATTCAAAAAGGCCCACCGCGCCGCACGCCAGTCGGCCTCGGATTGGCCGGAGACGCGAGACTTCTCGCGCACGACGGTGACGCCGAGGCGACGTCCTTCCGCTGCGACCAGCGACGCTGCATCGGTCGCGTGGCTCCCCGTGCCGTGATCAAAGGTCGCGACGGCTGCCAGTCGCTCGGGTGCCCAACGCACCGTGGCGTGCAAGAGCGCCATTGAGTCGCGTCCACCGGACACCGCCAAGACAAGCGGACCGTCCGCACGAGCCATGGCGACGTCAAGCGACGCACGAAGCAACGCCGAGGGGGTAACCTCCGCGTCGGGAACGTCGTCGTGCACAGTCGCATTACCCTGCAGCGTCATTGGGGACTGATGGCCTCGCGCACCGTCGCCGTCAACTCCCGATCAACTCTGTGTCGACTCCTGATGTGGCGCCCCCTACCTTCCTGCGGGGGACGTCGCTACAATCACTTTGAACGTTGGCTGCACTTCGCACTCCGGAGACTTGCTGTGGAATCGCACGGAACATTCGGCACCATCTGGGCGTCGCTTGGCATGACCGCCTACTACTGCGCCCTGATCTGGATCAACATCCTGCTCGGGCTCTTTCTGTCGCCGTTGTTCATGATTCCGATGACGTGGGTCCAGGACCGGTTCGCGAAGCGCTGAAGTCGCGACAAGCC